>NZ_CP102578.1:10651086-10959891 GCF_042230915.1 Archangium gephyra
CACCAGGTCAACCAGTACCGGAGCCCCGCCGGCTTCACGGAGCGGGTGGCCGCCCTGGTGGAGAAGCTGAATGCGCTCGACCGGAAGCCGGGCCAGCACAAGGAGGGCCTCGAGCTGAGCACCTACGGCGCCTCGGGGGCCCGCGTCACCCGGCTGACCTTCCCGGGCAGCAAGTTCACGGTCGACTTCGTGGAGTCGGGCACTACGGTGCGCATCATCGCCGCCGAGGACAGCAAGCGCCGCCTCCCCGCCCTCCTCAAGCTCCCCGACGACGGAACCCTCTCCTCGAGCTTCTCCGGCATGTTCGACCTCAACGCCGCCGTGGACGCGTACCTCTCCACGGGTGGGCACCTCCCCTTCCCCCTCCAGCTGCGCACGCGCGAGGGCCTGCGCGGTCAGCTCATCACCTGGACCACCCGGGCCGAGGGCTCGGCCGCCGTCGTGGACTTCGACGTCCCCAAGCCCCTCGCCCGCGCCCTCCTCCAGCTCCAGGCGAGCCGGGTGCACGAAGCGGACGCCTCGGAGCCCTGACGGACGCGGCTCCTTCTCGTTGACAGGCCACCGCCCGGACCACATACCAGGGCGGCCTTTCCCTTCCCTACCGGAGCCACCCCATGTCCCTGTCCATGTATCAGGCCTCCATCCCCGTCTTCATCCACATGATGGGCAACCTGTCGGTCATCCTCGACAAGGCCGCCGCCTATGCCGAGACGAAGAAGATCGACCCGTCCGTGCTCATCAACGCCCGGCTGGCCCCCGACATGCGCCCGCTGTCCTTCCAGGTGCAGGTCGCCAGCGACATGGCCAAGGGCTGCGCCGCGCGGCTGGCGGGAATCGATCCCCCCAGCTTCCCCGACACGGAGAGCACCTTCCCCGAGCTGAAGGAGCGCATCGCCAAGACGATCGCCTTCCTGAAGTCGGTGAACGCGGCGCAGATCGACGGAACCGAGGAGCGCGACGTCGTCCTGAAGATGCGCGGCCAGGAGACCCGCTTCAAGGGCCAGCCCTACCTGCTCACCTACGTGCTGCCCAACTTCTATTTCCACCTCACCACCGCCTACGCGATCCTCCGCCACAACGGGCTGGACATCGGCAAGGCGGACTTCCTCGGCGTGCGCTGAAGAAGGACACGGCCCGGCTCCTGGAACCCCGGGAGCGGGCCGTGTGAAGGAGCGGACCGGGCTAGATGGAGACGAGCCGCAGGGGGACGGACACGGGCGCCCGGAAGAACAGGGAGTAGATCCACTGCACCTTGTCGGTGGCCAGCTCGAACCGGCTGAACGAGGCCAGGATCGTGTCCAGCGCCACGCGCGCCTCCATGCGGGCCAGGGGGGCCCCCAGGCAGAAGTGGATGCCATGGCCGAAGGCGAGGTTGGCCTGGACGCCCCGCTCCGGATTGAACTTGTCCGCATCCGGGAAGTGGGACTCGTCGCGCAGACCCGAGGCCAACAGGAGCAGCACCGGTGCCCCGGCGGGCAGCCGCACACCGCCCAGCGTCGTCTCCCGGGTGGTCACCCGCAGCTGGCAGTGATTCGGGGGCTCGTAACGCAGCACCTCCTCGATGAACGGGTTGATGAGCACATCGTTGCTGCGCAGGCGGTCGAACCACTCCGGGTTCTTGGCGAGGATCAACGCGATGTGGCCCAGCAGGAACGTGGTCGTCTCCAGCCCCGCCACCAGCAGCAGCACGATGAAGGACACGACCTCCTTGTCCGTCAGGCCCGCCCCGTTCTCCTGGACCCGGAGGAGATCCGTCACCAGGTCATCCATGCCCGGCTTCGCGCGGCGCTGCTCCAGCAGCTTGTGGATGTACGTCTCCACCTCGCCCATGGTCTGGCGCACCTCATCCTGCCGCGCCAGATCGTCCGGAGCCACGAGCACCGCGCCGCTGAGGTCGTCCGCCCAGCGCTTGAACTGCTTTTGCAGCGAGGGATCCACCCCCAGCAGCAGGGCCATGAGACTGGCCGGCATGCTCAGGGCGAACTCGGAGAGGAAGTCCACCGTCCCCCCCGCCGCCGACTGGAACAGCAGGTCCACGAGCCGCGAGGCGACATCGCGGGCGAACGGCTCCATGCGGGCCACCACGGACTGGGTGAAGGCGCGGCTGACGAGGCTGCGCAACCGGGCATGCTGTTGCGGCTCCGCGAGGTTCATCCCCTCCGAGACGGGGTTGGTCCGCCCCAGCCAGGGCGGCTCGGCGGAGATCCGCAGCTCCGACGACGAGAACAGCTCCGGGTCCTTGAACACCGTGAGGATGTCCTCATACCGGGAGACCGCCCAGAACCCATTCGGATCCACCTGGCTCACGGGGGCTTCCTTCCGCAGCTTCGCGTAGAAGGGGTAGGGGTCCTCACGGAATGCGGGGGACATCAGGTTCAGCCGCTGACTCATGATGGGTTCTTCCTGCTGGTGGTACGGCTCGCGAGCTGCGTGAGCCCCGATAAACGTTTCCCCAGAAATACCTCATTCTGTCCGGATGCGGACCAGTCACGTCACGGGACCGACGGCATCACGCCCACACCTGCGCCTACCTGGTGGGAGCACACGGACTCCTCCGAGGCGAGAGCAGGCGGGCGTGCAACGGTTACAAGGTGGGAAATTCCGTTCCAGTAGAAAGGCCAGTGCGAAGTAACTCCTCCGGTCACCCGGGGTAGCGGACTTCCCTCTCGTTCCAAGGGCTTGCACAGGTAGACCCTGCCCTGGGGGGTGGGTGGGCCAGCCTTTGCACAAGCAGCCGGGCGGAAGGAGTCCTCCGCGTGTCCGCCCGTTCCCGCTCCGCTGGTTTCACCCTCGTCGAAACACTCGTCGTCGCCGCCATCATTGGCATCCTGGCGACCCTCGCGAGCCTCGCGGTGTTCCACGGCACCACCCGCGTCCGGGTGAGCAATGCCGCCTTCGAGGTGGGGGCGCTGTACACCGCCGCACAGATGCGCGCCACCAGCATGGGCGTGCCCCATTACGTCGTCTTCCATGACGACGGCTCCGAGTTCGGCGTGTACCTGCTCGAGCGCGCCGACTCCGTTGGCAGCTTCAACTGGGCCGCCGAGGACGTGCTCAACGCCGCCAGCGTGGGCGGCGTCCGCCACGAGCAGTTGCGGCTCTCCCACGAGGGCGGCCTGGGCTTCTTCGACCTCGGCGCGCCGCGCTCGGAGCTGAGCACGCTGCCCGCGCCCTTCTCCGCCATCCCGCTCACCCCGTCCGGCTCGGGCCGGCTGCTGGGCGGCTGCACCTTCTGCTCCGAGGGCACGGGCGGCGCCCGGGGCGTCATCCGCTTCTCTCCCGATGGCACCGTCCGCTTGATGACCGGCGGCACGGACGCCGGGGGCGTCATCGCCTTCGCCCCCGATTCACGCGGCGGCCAGCCCGGCACGCCCCGCTGGGTCGTCATCGCCGCTCCCGCCGGCGCCATCCGCATCTACTAGGAGGACCCGTCACCATGTCTCCGCTTCCCCGCGCGAAAAGCGCCCGTGGGTTCAGCCTCATCGAGGCCATGGCAGCACTCGCCATCTTCTCCATCGGCCTGCTCGGCGTGCTGCACATGAACGTGCTGGCCAGCCAGCAGAACGGGCTCGCCCGGCGCCAGTCCACCGCCAGCAAGGTGGCACGAGACCTGGTGGATGCCTTCGAGCGGCTGCCCTACGAGCACACGCTGCTGTCCACCGAGAGCACCATCGCCCCGGCGGACCCGCGCTTCGCCCGCTTCGACGAGGTGGATGGGCGGGTGAAGCTGGCGGACGCGCTGGCCCTCGTCGGCGAGCGCCCGCTGCTCGGCGCCGCGCACGCCAGCGTGAGCGCCGACGGCGCCGGCTCCCGGCCCGGCTCGCAGCCCATCTATGAGGTGGCCTGGCGGGTGGCCCCCGTGAAGAACGCGGATGGAGACACCGAGGCCCGCCGCATCCTCGTCATGGTGCGCTTCCCCACCACGGCGGGCGGCTTCAAGCAGGTCAACGTCTGGGCGGTGAAGGCCAACCCCCAGGCCATGGGCCGGGGCGCCGCGGCCATTCCGGAGATCTGACCATGCGCGCGCCCCGCCGTCCTCACGGCTTCACCCTCATCGAGCTGCTCGTCGGCACCGCCATCGGTGCCCTGGTGCTCACCGGCATCGGCCTCGTCTTCGTCTCGCAGGCCTCGCAGTACCAGGCGCACGCGAGCCGCCGCGCGGTGCAGTCCAGCGTGCGGCAGGCCATGGGCTTCGTCGAGCGGCACGTGCGCAACGCGGGCTACGGCGTGGACCCGGACCGGGCCATCCTCGCCTATGACTCCTTCGACGCCGTCAGCAACGCGCACGGCGTCGGCTACCCGGACGGCATCACCGTCCACGCGCGCGACCTGTACTTCCGCCGCCGCGCCACCACGGTGGGCACCGACTTCCTGCGCCTGGATGCGCCGCTCCAGCGGCCCCTGCGCAAGGGGGAGATCCTCCTCGTGCTCTGCCCCGGCGCCGTGCGCTACGCCTACGTGACGGTGGGCGAGACGGCCCCCGCCAAGGCCACCTCCGTCAAGCTGGACACCACGCCGGCGCCGGTGGACTCGCCCGCGGGGCCTCCGGGCGCGCTCTTCCGCGAGGTGGACACGCTGAGCGAGGCCTGCTTCCACGACTCGGAACCCCCGGTGGTGGTGCGGGTGGAGCGCTCCAGCTTCTACGTCACCTCCTTCGATGATGACGGCAACCCGGCCACCGCCAGCAGCACGCCCTACCTCATGCTGCACCGCGGGGTGGACATCAACGACGACGGCGCCATCGACGGCGCCGATGCCACGCCCCTCGCGGTGGGCATCGAGCAGCTCCAGGTGGCCTACATCCTCAACACCCTGGGCGACACGCCCCCGCCGCTGGTGGGGGTGGACGACGACGTGCCCTGGGGCGAGACGTGGCACATCGCCACGCCCGAGCTGGAGCGGCCGCGCCTGGAGGACGCCTACTCCTCGCCCCGGCGCCTCGGCTCGCACCCGGCCAACATCCGCCAGGTGCGCCTCACCCTCGTGGCGCGCAGCACCCGCGCCGACTCGCAGCGCCAGGGCGATGACGTGCTCACGCCCGGAGCCGCGGGTGCCGAGGGCCCCGCGCTCCCCTCCGGTACGCCCACCTGGCGGCAGCTGGAGAACCTGGGCACCACGCCCGCCAGCGCCTTCGACCCGCGCGGCGGCGGCTTCTCCCGCGCCGTGCTCCGCGGCTCCATCGCTCCCAAGAACCTGCTGATGCGCTCCCAGTTCACTCCCGTGCACCGGGGAGGAGGTTGAGCCCATGAGTCCCCGTCCCACCGGCCCCCGCGGTATGGCCCTCGTGATGGCGCTGCTCGTCGTCGTCCTCGTCACCCTGCTGGTGGCGGGCGCCATCTCCTTCACCGGCACCGAGCGCAATGCCTCCGTCCTCCAGACGCGCGAGGACTCGCTCTCGGCCTGCACCCAGGCGGCGCGCAACCTCTTCCTGGCACGGCTGCGGGTGCTCACCCCCGGCAGCACCGCCCAGGTGCACCTCGATGACGCGCACGGCTCCGGCATCATCCGCGCGGGCCACTTCACCGGCGCCACGCCCTCCCCCACGCTCACGCACGTGGAGCGGCTGCCCGCCAACGCGGTGGGCGCCTCGCGCGGCGCGGCCCGCGACATCAGCAACACGCTCGGCGACGCCGCCGAGGGCGCCTATTGGTACTCCGTGACGGCGCTCTGCCAGGAGTACCCGGGCGGCCCCGAGCGCGAGGTCGAGTTCGTCATCCGTGTCGGCCTTCAGTAGCAGCCTCTCCCCCGAGGAATCGATTCCATGAACGCCCGGAGCCACCTCCGCCGCCTGTCCGCCACCGCGCTCCTGCTCACCTCCGCCCTGGCCGCTTCCGCCACGCCGGAGGACGCCGCGGGCAAGGCCGCCTGCTGTCAGCTCACCACCTCGCTCACCGCCGAGGCCCTTCGCGGCCAGGACATCACCGGCGATGAGCGCTTCTTCATGAGCGAGGGCACGCCGCCCAACGTCCACTTCCTCATCGACACCTCGGCCTCCATGCGCGAGCTGCCCCAGGTGCAGGAGGGCAACCACGAGGCCTTCTTCGCCGCCGGGGACGGCTGCTCCAACCCGGACCTGCTCGCCATGCAGGCCGCCAACGGGTGGGACCCCACCGTCAAATACCCGGTACCGGATGCGGACCACCCCTCCCTCTTCCAGGACGACAAGTTCTACGCGTACATGTTCTGGGAGGACCTCAACGCGCCCACCTCCCAGTGGAACACGAAGGAGGAGGTCTGCGCCTACCAGCACCCGGCGAGCGCGGACCCGACGCGGACGCTCTACAACGCGTGCCTCTCGTGCATGCAGACGAAGGGCTTCTACAAGCGCCCCGGGGCCACGGGCTCCCGGCCGGGCACCGACCCGAGGCGCTACACATATGCCTTCTCGGGCCGCTTCCTCAACTTCAACCCGCCCAAGTACGTGACGGCGAAGACGGTCCTCAAGGGCATCCTCCGCGACATGCGCCAGGTGCGCGTGGGCATCAGCTACTTCGACGCGGACAACTCGGTGCACGGCGCGCTCATGTCCATGCCGCAGGGCCCCACGTGCGAGGCGCTCAGCGCGGATCCGCGCGCCTTCGAGACGGTGCGCCCCAGCTACCTGGCCGCCGTGGACGCGCTGCGCTTCAAGGCCGCCACCCCGCTGGCCGAGTCGCTCCTCAACGTCGGGCAGTACTTCTCCTCCAGCAACGCCGTCTACACGGACGTCTTCGGCTTCGACACCAGCTTCCTCAAGAGCGGCTTCCAGAACGCGCTCCTCTCGCGCCCGGAGCGCAGCTGGTGCTGGGCCTGCCAGGCCACCTCCATCGTCATCGTCACCGACGGCGAGCCGAGCGCCGACGAGCACGTGCCCGCCGGCACCCTCGAGGAGCTCAACGGCGGCGCGGTGGAGTGCCCCGCCTCGGAGCCATGCCCGGAGGACGCGCTGCACAAGCTGGATGACGTGGCGAAGCTGCTGGCCACCCAGGACCTGCAGACTGGCGCCGCGGTGGGGGACTTCGACCCCGGCGGCCGGCAGAGCCTCACCATCCACGCCATCGGCTTCGGCATCAACGCCAACATCCTCAAGAACGCCGCCCGCGTGGGAGGCGGCCTCTACTACCAGGCCAACGACGGCGCGGGGCTGAAGCAGGCCCTGGAGGACATCATCGCCAACGTCAACCGGCGCTCCACCTCCTTCTCCGCCGCGTCCACCTCCGGCGCGCAGCTGGGCTCGGCGAGCGGCACGCTGGTGCCCCGCCTGCGTCCGGGCCGCGACCGCGACGAGCCGTGGCGCGGCTACCTCTACCGCTACAAGCTCGCCTCGGAGCTGCTGCTCGGCTGCAAGGCGGCGCTCGCCGCCGGGGGTGGAGATCCGGCGGACCTCAACCAGGACAAGGACTGCGAGGACGTGCACCTCATCGACATGGACGGGGACGCCGTCGTGGAGAACGAGGTGGGCGACTTCGTGAAGCTGAAGGACCGGCTCGTGCCCGCCAGGCCCTTCTGGGAGGCGGGCCAGAAGCTCAAGCCCTCGGCGGTGGCCTCGCAGCGGTGGAAGACGCGCGACATCTACACCCTCGTGGACAACGGCGGCCCCGGCGGTGGGCCGGACGGGAAGCTGGACTCGCACGACACGCCGGTGGCCTTCACCGAGGCCAATGCCCCCGCGCTGCGCGAGTACCTGGGCGTCACCGCCGCCGGGTGCACCGTGGCCGGCGAGAAGCTGGGCCCGGACGACTGCGCCCGCGCCGTCATCCGCTACTACCGCGGCGCCGACGTGCTCAACACCGACAAGACGCGGCGCGACTTCGACCGGCCCTTCCTGCTGCATGACATCTTCCACTCGGCGCCGCAGAGCGTGGACCCGCCCATGCCCCGGGAGTTCTGCGGCTTCTCTCCGCAGTGCCTGCAGACGCTCTACTCGGGCCGCACGGAGCAGAAGAGCTACATGGAGACGAGCACGGGCCGCACGCGCGAGGCGTATGACGAGTACGTGGCGCGCCACGAGCAGCGCGACCGGGTGGTGCTGGTGGGCTCCAACGGCGGCATGCTGCACGCCTTCCACAACGGCAGCCGCACGGGGAAGGATCCGCTCACCGGCCTGCCGCGGCACGACGAGGGCACGGGCGAGGAGCTCTGGGCCTTCATCCCCCCGGACATGCTGCCCAAGCTGCTGCCCAAGCTGGGCCAGCATGGCTGGTTCGTGGACGGCACGCCCATGGTGCGCGAGGTCTGGCTGGACGGGGTGGGCGCCGCCGGAGACGCGGTGGCCGACGGGAAGAAGCAGGCCAGCGAGTTCCGCACCGTGGCGGTGGTGGGCTCGGGCACGGGCGGGGTGCACCGCTTCGCCCTGGACGTGACGGCGCTGATGGCCAGCCCGGGCGCGGGACAGCCGGGCCGTCCTCCCAGCCAGAAGGGCGACTTCCTGTGGATGTGGCCGCAGCCGTGTGACGCGCTCGCGCTCCAGCTGGGCGAGAGCGATGGGCACTTCGCGCCCCGTCCTCCGCCCATCGGCCCGGTGGCCCTGGCGGACCCGGGCGGCCCGTGGCGCGTGGCGGGCAAGCCGGCCCGCGAGGAGTGGGTCGTCTTCTTCAACGGCGGGTATGACCGCTCGCTCAGCCGCGGCCGGGGCCTGGCCATGGTGGACATGAAGACGGGCGAGACG
Source organism: Archangium gephyra (assembly GCF_042230915.1). GTDB lineage: Bacteria > Myxococcota > Myxococcia > Myxococcales > Myxococcaceae > Archangium > Archangium gephyra_B. The sequence continues at coordinate 10,659,734 of NZ_CP102578.1, forward strand.
CTGTGGAGCTTCTTCCACGGCGACGGCAGCGCGCGCTCCGAGCACCTGCGCCACCCCTTCGCGGCCAGCGTGGCGATGATGGACATCGGCGGCGAGCTCAGCTCCAAGCCGGATGGGGATCTGCTCTTCGACACCGCGACGGTGGCGGACTACGGCGGCCAGGTGTGGACGGTGCGCTTCTGGCAGCCCGGCGAGCGGCCCGCGGACGGAGGCAAGGTGGGCAACTGGTTCGCCGCCCGCGCCTTCCAGGTGAAGGCCCCCGCCCCGGACACCGTGCGGCCCGCCTTCAGCTACATGACGTCCAACACGGTGCAGCCGGACACGGGCTTCCTGCGCACCTTCGTCGGCACCGGAGACCGCTACAACCTCGCGGAGAGCGCCGGGACGACGTGCCGGCTCTCCAACCCGCTGGGGTGCGCGCAGCTCGGCTGCCGCGCGAGTCAGACCGTCACCGTGGAGCGCGCCGGCTCGACGCTCTGGAGCGCCAGCACCACCTACGCCGACTACACGTACTCCTCGAGCACCCCCACCCCGGCGGCGGAGGGGGCCACCTGCGGCTCGACGAAGGTGTCGCTGGCCTGGGACTACGGCGCGGCCAACGGCTGCACGGCGAGCGCCTCGGGACGGCTGGAGTACACCTGTGACGCCGCCGGGTGCCGGGCGACGAAGGACGACTGGGTGCCCGTGGCCGCGACGAAGCCGCTGCCGGCCACCAGCTCCCACCGCTTCTACGGCTTCTGGAGCTACGGGGTGAAGAAGGCGCGCACCTTCGACACCGGCACCGAGGCCACCGCGTACGAGGCCGGCCTGCTCACCGAGGACTCCCTGGTGGACGTGTCCCAGTTCGGCTCGGACGGGCGGGTGTCGGCGGGGGCCCGGGAGGCCGGCTCGCTGGAGGCGGGCTGGTACGTGCGCTACGGCGCCCCCCGGGAGCAGACGGGCAGCGGCACGGCCATCGTCAACGGGTGCGTGCTGTGGAACAGCTTCGAGCCCGGGGCCGGCGGGGGCATGTGCGCCGCCTCCGGGGGCCACAGCGCGCGCGTCTACCAGGCGGGCTTCGTGGGGGGCTCGGCCAGCTGCGCCGAGGGCTTCTCCACCGTCTCGGGTACCTCCGGCGGGCGGAGCTGGAAGCGCTTCGAGCAGCGGGACGTGGTGGCCGCCCCGGCCGACCCCGTGCCCCAGCGGAGCCTGGAGACGGTGGACATCGTCCTCAACGAGCCGGGGACGGGCCCCCGCCGCGTGGGGGTCTCCCTGGAGAACGAGGCCCTCCAGTCCCTCTACCAGCTGGAGCTGGACCGTTCCGGCCATGACTGCCGGCACGAGGCCACACGCTGCGAGTAGCCCGCAACCATTGATTCCGGGCGGGGGCTGGCGTAGGCAACGGCCCTCACTCATTTTCGAAGGATTTCAAGCAGATGGCCGAGAAGCTGGCACCGCGCGAGAAGGGCTTTTCCGAGTGGTATGTGGACCTGGTCCAGAAGGCGAAGCTCGCCGACTACTCGGACGTGAAGGGCTGCATGGTCATCCGGCCCAATGGCTATGCCATCTGGGAGAACATGCAGCGCGTCCTGGACAAGATGTTCAAGGACCTGGGCCACAAGAACGCCTACTTCCCGCTGCTCATCCCCGAGAGCTACCTGAAGAAGGAGGCCGAGCACGTCGAGGGCTTCAACCCCCAGCTCGCCGTGGTGACGCACGCGGGTGGCAACAAGCTGGAGGAGCCCTACGTCATCCGCCCCACCTCGGAGACGATCATCAACCGCAGCTTCGCCAAGTGGATCCAGAGCTACCGGGACTTGCCGCTGCTCATCAACCAGTGGGCGAACGTGATGCGCTGGGAGATGCGCACGCGCCTGTTCCTGCGCACCACCGAGTTCCTCTGGCAGGAGGGCCACACCTGCCACGAGACGGAGGAGGACGCGGAGAAGGAGACGCTGCAGATGCTGGAGGTGTACCGGAAGTTCGCCGAGGACTACATGGCGATGCCGGTGATGACGGGGCGCAAGTCGGAGTCGGAGAAGTTCGCCGGCGCGCTGCGCACCTACAGCATCGAGGCGATGATGCAGGACAAGAAGGCGCTGCAGGCGGGCACCAGCCACAACCTGGGACAGAACTTCGCCAAGGCCTTCGACACGATGTTCCAGGGCCGCGACGGCAAGCAGCACCACGTGTGGCAGACGTCGTGGGGCGTGTCCACGCGCCTCATCGGCGGCCTCATCATGACGCACTCGGATGATACGGGGCTCATCGTCCCGCCGCGGCTGGCGCCCACGCACGTGGTCATCATCCCCATCGCCGGCAAGGCGACGGACGCGGAGAAGACGCAGGTGATGGAGAAGTCGCACGCGCTGGCGGCGGACCTGAAGAAGGCCGGCCTGAGCGTGGTGGTGGACGACGACGACACCAAGAGCCCGGGCTGGAAGTACAGCGAGCACGAGCTGATCGGCACCTGCCTCCGGGTGGAGCTGGGCCCCAAGGATCTGGCCAAGGGCTCGTGCGTGATGGTGCGCCGGGACGAGAAGAAGAAGGAGTTCATCCCGCTGGACCAGGCGGTGGCCAAGGCCCAGGAGATGCTCGAGCAGATGCAGACGGCGCTGTTCGAGAAGGCGAAGAGCTTCCGGGACTCGCACACGTTCGAGGTGAACAGCTACGAGGAGATGAAGGAGAAGGCGGACGCGGGCTTCCTGCTGGCGCACTGGAACGGGGACCCGAAGGTGGAGGCGCGCATCAAGGACGAGACGGGCCTGACCACGCGCAACCGGCCGTTCGCGCTCAAGCAGGAGCCGGGCAAGTGCCCGGTGACGGGCGAGCCTTCTCCGGGCCGCATCGTCTTCTCCAAGGCCTACTGAGGCCCACCAGAGAGGGCCTACTCAGGAAGGCCTACTGAGGAAGGCCACTCAGGAAGGCCACTCCGCCCAAGAACCCCTCTCCCTCCGGGAGAGGGACGGGGTGAGGGTGTCACGCCTCCCGGGTTGAGCCCCGCGTGAACCCCTGTCTGTCTCCGGGAGGGTGACGGCTTGCCACGGGTATTTCGCGCGAGTTGAAGACCCGGGGCCATTTCGACCACAGGCCCCTGCGGTGTCGCGCCGCAGGCCGGCCTGGAGATCAGCGGCGTCCGCCTCGGGGTAACCTACAACTTCATCCCCGGCGCGGACCTCTGGGTGCGCAACTACGTCCAGCGAGAGCGGCTTGAAGTACTTCAAACTGTCGGACGACATGCGCATCCTGGATCGATGGACGCTGGATAATCCGATAGAGGGGAACGGCCAGGAGCTCTGGCATGGGCTGATGACCGACGGGCTGCCCATCTCGGTGCAGCAACCGGCCCGCATCGGGCAGTATGACCCGGGTCGCGCGCTGGACTTCTCGACCACCGCGCTCAGCATCCCCATCATCCACGGCAAGCTCAAAGCGCTCTTCGAGCAGCTCGGATTGGACGGCCAGATGCAACTGTTCCCCATCACCGTCGAAGGGCAGGCAGCGCCCTATTACGTGATGAACCTGCTCCGGGTCGTTCGCTGCATCGACGATGCGCGATGTGAGGAGGTCGCGTATCGCACCGTCGAGGACGGCTACGAGGATGGAATCGGCGAATACCGGAAGGTGGTCGGCATGCGCATCGACCCGAGCAAGGTAGGGGACGCCGAAATCTTCCGCCCGTGGGGCTGGCAGATCGTCATCATCGTTTCCGAGCGGGTCAAGCTGGCCATGGAGCGCTCCGGCATCACGGGGGCGCGCTTCACGGAGGTCTGAGTCCGGGCCCCACCTACCGCTGCGCGGCCCGGGCGAGCCGCTCGGACAGGCGGCGCAGGTGCTCGATGAGTTCCCTCGGCTCGTGCACCTCGAACTCGAATCCCAGCCACCCGAAGTAGAACGCGAGCGCCTCGAGGCTGTCGGCCCCGGCATGAACCAAGCAACGCTCCGCATCCAGCTCCTCGATGCGTCCCGCCACTCCGGACAGCCGCTCCGAGACCCCGCTCGCGGGGGCATGCACCGTCACGCGCGCGCGGAACCGGTACGCCTCCGTCGAGACCGCCTGTGACACGTAGGCGGCCACGTCCTCGGACGGCAGCGGGCGGGCCTTGAAGGAACGTCCGGTCCTCGGCCTCGGACCGATGCGGTCCACGCGGAAGGTCCTCCACCCCTCCCGGTCCAGGTCGTAGGCGAGCAGGTACCACCGCGAGCTGGTGTGTACGAGGCGGTAGGGCTCGACGGACCGTGCGCTCGCCGTGCCTTCACGGCTGCTGTAGTCGAACCGGAGCAGCTCGGAGTCGCGGCACGCATGGGCGATCACCGCCAGCGCCTCCGCGTCGACCCGGGGCGCCGTGTCACCGAGCCGCACGCTCACCGCCTGGAGCGCGTTCACCCTCCGCCGGAGCCTCTTCGGCAGCACCTGCTCCAGCTTTCCGAGCGCCCGCACCGCGGCCTCCTCCAGCCCCTTCACCGGCCCGCTCGCCGCCACGCGCAGCCCCACCGCGACGGCGACGGCCTCCTCGTCCTCCAACGGCAGCGGGGGCAGCTCCTTCCCCGCGCCCAACTGGTACCCGCCGCCGACACCCCCGGCCGCATGCACCGGGTACCCCAGGCTCCGCAGCCGCTCCACGTCCCGGCGGACGCTGCGCTCGGTCACCCCCAGCTCGCGGGCCAAGTCCCCGCCTCCCCAGAAGCGCCGGGACTGCAGCAGCGACAGCACCTTCAGCAGCCGGGCGGACGTCTGGACCACGGTACGCCTCCTCTCATCGCGGACCGAAGCTGTCCGCGATTCTTCCTACCTTCTCTTCATCACCCGGGCGAGCCCCTCAGGCCCGCCCAGAACCCTGGAGCATCCCGCCATGAGCCACTCCGCCTCCGTGCTGCCCCCCGTCTCCCCTGGCCTCCGGACGTACAAGGGCAGCTGCCAGTGCGGCGCCGTGCGCTTCGAAGTGGACTTCGACCCGAGCCAGGGGACGACCCGGTGCAACTGCACCGTCTGCACCAAGACCGCGTGGTGGGGCATGAACGTGAAGCCGGGCGCCTTCCGGCTCCTCTCCGGAAAGGAGGTCCTGGGCGACTACTCGCGCTCCGAGGCCTCCCATGCCCGGTTCTGCAAGGTGTGCGGAATCCGCGCGTTCGGGCACGGGCACATCCCGGAGATCGGCGGGGACTACTACGCCGTGAACGTGAACTGCCTGGATGGCGCCAACCTCGCTGGCATCCAGGTCACGTACCTCGACGGGCTCCACGACACCTGGGCGCAGCTCGCCGCCGCGCCGTATGTGGATCCGTTCTCCGCTGGCGCACGGGCCTGAGCGCCCGCGGCTCCCTCACCCCGCGGCGCGCAGCGCCTTGCTCGACGGGACGAAGGTGGCCACGGGCTCCTTCTTGCCCGCCACCGGCAGCGGCGCCGCCGCCTCGAAGTGGAACTCGCTGCCGCAGCGCGACAGGGTCGCCTCGGACACGAGCATGGGCACGCCCACCCTCTTCGTCAGCCCCTCGATGCGGCTGGCCAGGTTCACCGCGTCTCCAATCACCGTGTACTCGCGCCGCTGCTCGGGCCCCACGTCCCCCACCACGACCCGGCCCGTGTGGATGCCGATGCCGATGTTCAACGGCTCCTCGCCCCGGGCGCGGCGCTCGGCGTTGAGCGTCTCCAACGCCTCCAACATGGACAGCCCGCACGCCACCGCCGCCTGCGGATGCCCCGCCAGCTCCAGCGGCGCGCCGAAGTAGGCCAGAATCCCATCCCCGATGAACTTGTCGAGCGTGCCCCCGTGGCGGAACACCACCTCCACCATGCACGCCAGGTACTCGTTGAGCAGCCGCACCACCTGCGGGCTCTCCATCCGCTCGGACATGGAGGTGAAGCCCCGGATGTCGGCGAACAGCAGCGTCACCTCGCGGTGCTCCCCCGAGGACTCATTCGTCCCTCGCTCGGCGATGCGCCGCGCCACCTCGGGCGAGAAGTAGCGGCCCAGCCGTGTGCGGCGGCTCTCCTCCCGGCTCACCTCGCGCACCAGCCCGCGCACCTGTCGGCTGGCCATGGAGGAGATGGCCGCGACGATGAGCAGCACCATGGCCACCCCCGAGGCCCTGCCCGCCGTGAGGAACGCCAGCCGGTCCATCATCGCCAACTGCAGGATGCACGCGAGCACGGTGGCGGCCCCCACGCTCTCGTACGAGTCGCTCAGGGTCGCGACGCCCATCACCATGCACCCGGCGACGCAGACCGTCAGCCCCACCGCGAAAGCACTGTCGGGCGAGGAGTCCAGCCCCAGGAACTGGATGAAGAAGAAGAGGGGCATGTCCACCAGCAGCAGGCCAAGCTCGGGCCGCCGCAGCAGGATGGGGAGGAACCCGCTCCCCACCCAGAGGCCCACCGCCATCAGCAGGTGGAAGGCCACCGCCTTCAGGGGCACGCTCCAGTCGAACAGGAAGGCCACGAGCCACCAGGCCAGCACCATCTGGACGCGGAGGCGGTACGTCCAGCGCCCCACCCGGGCGCGCTGCGCGTCGAAGCGTTGCTGGATGAGCTCGTCGAAACTGGAGGAATCCGAGGACACGGGAGGGCCAGGGTAGACCACCCTCCGCCCCCCCGCCACCCACCCGGGGGCCTACGGGTCGAGCACCTCGCGCAGCTTGCGCAGCAGCGCCCGGGGGGTGATGGGCTTGGAGAGGAACGAGACCGAGGACTCGACGACGCCGTGCTGCAGGGCGACGTCCTCGGTGTAGCCGGACATGTACAGCACCTTCAGGTCCCGGTGGGACCGCAGAAGCTGCTCGGCGAGCTGCCGGCCACTCATCCGGGGCATCACGACGTCGGCCAGCAGCAGATCGATCGAACCGCCATACTGCTCGAAGAGCACCTGCGCCGCCTCCGGGGTGGCGGCCTCGAGCACCTCGTACCCGTTGTGCTGGAGGATGCGCCGGACGAGCTGGCGCACCTGCTCGTCATCCTCGACGAGCAGCACCACCTCGTCTCCATGGTCCGGACGCATGCGCCCCGCGCTCTCCGCGGTGGCGGGTGGAGCGGAGCCCTCGTCCCGGGGCAGGTAGACGTCGAACGTGGTGCCCTGGCCCAGCCTGCTCCGGACGCCAATGGCCCCGCCTCGCTGCTGCACGATGCCGAGCACGGTCGGCAACCCCAGGCCGGTGCCCGCCCCGGGCGCCTTGGTCGTGAAGAACGGCTCGAAGAGCCGGGCCTGCGTGGCCTCGTCCATGCCCACGCCCGTATCCGTCACGCGCAGCAGCACGTAGCGTCCGGGGGCGAGCCCGGGCACGGGCGCCTCGGACGCCCCTTCCAGCTCGACGTTGGCGGTGCGGATGCACAGCGTGCCGCCCGAGGGCATCGCGTCCCGGGCGTTGACCGCCAGGTTCATCACCACCTGCACCAGCTGCCCGGGGTCCACCCTCACCCGGCCGAGCCGCGGCTCGAGGTCCAGCTTCAGCTCGATGTCCTCGCCGATCAGCCGGTGGAGCAGACTCGCCGTGCTCGACACCAGCTCGTTGAGGTGGATGCTCTGCAGCTCCATGACATGGCGCCGGCTGAAGGCCAGGAGCTGGCGCGTGAGATCCGCGGCGCGCTGGCCCGCCCGGCGGACCTCCTCCAGGTCCTCGCGCATGGGATGGCTCGCGGGCAGCTCCTCGAGCAACCCCCACGTGTAGCTGAGAATCACCGACAGCAGGTTGTTGAAGTCATGGGCGATGCCCCCCGAGAGCTTGCCCAGGGCCTCCACCTTCGCGGCCTGGCGCAGCTGCGCTTCACTGGTGCGCAGGGCCTCCTCGGCCCGGATGCGCTCGCCAATCTCGTGCCGCAGCTCCTCGTTGGCCTGGGTGAGCGCGGCGGTGCGCGCCTCCACCCGGCGCTCCAGCTCCTGCTCGGCGGCGGTGCGCTGCCCGAGGTAGGCGGACAGCTCCTCGGAGAGCATGTTCACACAACCCACCACCGCATCCAGGACGCTGCCGTCCCCCCGGAGCCCGGGCCGCTTGCTGAAGTCGAGCGAGGCCAGCCCGAACAAGGCATCCGCGACCTCCTGGAGCCGCTGGTCCATCTCCAGGAACCTGTCCGTCTGACGGCCCACGTCCTCCAGGCCCGCGAGCACGGCCTCCAGCCGCTTCGGGTCACACGCCGAGGGAGCGGCGGCGGCCAGCTCCAGGAGGAGCCGCCGGGCCGCGTCGAGCCGGGCATCCCTGCTCATGGGGTGCTGCTCTTGAGCCAGGCGAGGGCTTCCTCCTCGGACGTGAAGAGGCACGTGGGGAAGAGCGGCTTGTTGAGGCCCATGAAGAAATTACCGATGGCCCGCGACAGGGGCGAGCGGATGAAGATGGCCACGGCGGACTCCACCTTGGCGGTCTCCTCCCCCGCGAAGTACATGCGTGCCTCGCGGTCCATCGACAGGATCTCCCTCATGTCCACGAGGACCCGGCTCCGCCTTCCCTGGGCCAGCTCGCCGATGGCCCGCACGGCCTCCTGGGCGTCGCCGAGTCCGATGTGGATGCCGGGCTTCAACCTCGCTCGGACGATGCCCTCGTCATCGAGCCAGATCGTCTGGGTGCGTACCTCCACCTGGGAACCCACATCCATCCCTCGTACCTTGTCCGCTGAAGTGCCCATGAACCCGCCGAGGACTCGCGCGGCAGCCGGTCGGCCACGCGCCGGAAGTGCCCACCCCGCCGCGCACCGCGTCATCCCGCGGCGAGAAGGGGCTTGCGGGACGGGACGAAGGTGGCCACGGGCTCCTTCTTGCCCGCCACTGGCAGCGGCGCCGCCGCCTCGAAGTGGAACGCCTCGCCACACCGCACGCGCGTGGCATCGGACACGAGCAGGGACACGCCCACCTTCTTCGTCAGCCCCTCGATGCGGCTGGCCAGGTTCACCGCGTCTCCAATCACCGTGTACTCGCGCCGCTGCTCGGGCCCCACGTCCCCCACCACGACGCTGCCCGTGTGGAGGCCGATGCCGATGTTCAACGGCGCCTCACCCCGGGCACGGCGCTCGGCGTTGAGCGTCTCCAGCGCGTCCAGCATGGCCAGCCCGCACGCCACCGCCGCCTGCGGATGCCCCGCCAGCTCCAGCGGCGCGCCGAAGTAGGCCAGGATCCCATCCCCGATGAACTTGTCGAGCGTGCCTCCATGGCGGAACACCACCTCCACCATGCGCGCCAGGTACTCGTTGAGCAGCCGCACCACCTGCGGGCTCTCCATCTGCTCCGACATGGAGGTGAAGCCGCGGATGTCGGCGAACAGCAGCGTCACCTCGCGGTGCTCCCCCGAGGACTCATTGGCGCCGCGCTCGGCGATGCGCCGCGCCACCTCGGGCGAGAAGTAGCGGCCCAGGCGCGTGCGGTGCGTCTGCTCCTGGGACACCTCGAGCACCAGCTTGTACATCTGCCTGCGGGTGTACGCCGCCGCCACGGCCGCCATGACGAGCACCAGGGCCACGCCCGGGAGGTTGTCCGCCACGCCCCGGCCCGTGCGCTGCACCAGCGCCGTCTCCAGGCCCATGCCCAGCAGGGTGGCCAAGGCCAGGCCCACGCGCGAGCCGCCCAGCAGCGCCGTCACCATCACCAGGATGATGTAGATGCCCACCGTGACGCCGGCGATGACCTGGCCGTTGGGAGAGAGGGCCACCGCCGGGGCCTGGATGGCGAAGACGGCGGGCATGTCGATCAGCGGCACGGCGAGGTCCGGCCTGTGGCGCAGCAGCGGGACGAAGCGGCCGCCGGCCCACAAGGCCACCGCGAGCAGCACGTAGGCGGCCACGCTCGAGAGGGGCACGGTCCAGTCGAAGACGTACGCACAGGCGAGCCAGCCCAGGGCGCCCAGCGCGCGGAAGCGGTACACCCAGCGCCCCATGCGCACCCGCTGTGCGTCGAGCCGCTGGCGGAGGATGTCGTCGAGAACGGACTCGGTGAGCACGGGCCCGGGAGGCTAGTCCAGCATCCGCGCGTTCTCCAGATGGCGGCCGGGTGGACTATCCTTGGAGGCCCAATGGCGAGCTTCGGTCACGTGGCGGTGGGCATGGCACTCGGACGTCTGGGGGCCGGGGAGGCGTCCTCGCGGCGCGTGGGCGCGGCCATGGTGGGCCTGTCCGCGCTGGCCATGCTGCCGGACGCGGACGTCATCGCCTTCGTGCTGCGGATTCCCTACGCGGCGACGTGGGGGCACCGGGGGGCCTCGCACTCGCTCTTCCTCGCGGCGGGGGTGGCGCTGGCGGTGGCGGCCGGGACGCGGCTGGCGCGGGGGCCGGCCGTGAAGGCGGGGCTGCTCACCCTCGCCGCCGTGGGGAGCCACGGCCTGCTGGACGCGATGACCACAGGCGGCCTGGGCGCGGCGCTCCTCTGGCCACTGGAGGACACCCGCTACTTCCTCCCGCTGCGTCCCATTCCCGTGGCCCCCATCGGCGCGGGCATGCTCTCCGCGCGCGGCCTGTACGTCGTCACCGTGGAGCTGCTCCTCTTCCTGCCCTTCTGGGCCTACGCCCTCTGGCCGCGCCGCCGGGCCGCCCGGACGGCCCAAGGATGACGCCATGCGCCTCTTCGTCGCCGTCACACTGGGGGAAGGCATCGAGTCCCAGGCCTCGGCCGCCCTGCCGCGCCTCAAGGCCCTGGCGCCCCATGCGCGCTGGGTGCCCACGGCCAACCTGCACCTCACCCTGTGCTTCCTCGGAGAGGTGGAGGCCGAGCGGCTGCAACCCGTGAAGGACGTCCTCACCCGCGTGGGCCCGGCGCACGCCCCGCTGGTGCTGACCGTCGAGGGCGGAGGCAGCTTCGGCTCGCCGGCCCACCCCCGCGTCCTCTGGGCCGGCGTGGGCGGAGACACGAAGGCGCTGGGGGCGCTGCAGGCGGACGTGGCCGGGGGGTTGAAGCCGCTGGGCTTCGAACCCGAGCACCGCGAGTACGCCGCGCACCTCACGCTGGCCCGGGCCAAGGTGCCCCAGGGGGACCGGCAGCTGGCCGAGTGCGCGCGCGCCCTGCAGGGAGAGAAGTGGGGCGAGGCTCGGGTGGACCGGCTCGTCCTCTTCGAGAGCCTGGGCGGCAAATACCACCCCCGCGCCGAGGTGCCCCTGAGCCGGGCCTCCTGAGCCCCTGGCATCCACCGTGCACGGAAGGCCGGCGAGGCGCGGCGCTCGCGCCCGAAAGGACCGGGTTTCCATGCGTTGGCTGGTGCTGTCCCTGCTGTCGCTGTCGCTCCTGGCCCACACCGCGGCCGCCGCGCCACGCTCCCTCGAGGGGACGCTGCGCACGGGGGACCTCGTCTTCCACACCTCGCGCTCGCAGCAGTCGGTGGCCATCCAGGCGGCCACGGACAGCCCCCTGTCGCATGTGGGGCTGGTGGAGGTGACGCCCGCCGGGGTGTTCGTGGTGGAGGCGGTACAGCCGGTGAAGCGGGTGCCCTTCGCGAAGTGGAAGGCCCGCGGGGTGGAGGGCCGCCTCCTCGTGCTGCGGCCCGAGCAGCTCCCCGAGGAGCAGCGGGTGGCGGCGGTCCAGGAGGCCAAGCGGCACCTGGGCAAACCGTACGACTGGCGCTTCGGGTGGGATGATGGCGCCATGTACTGCTCGGAGCTGGCGCGCAAGGCCTACTCGGCCGCCGCGGGCGTGGACTTCGGGAGGATGGAGCGCCTGGGCTCTCTGAACGTGAGAAAACTGGGGCCCGCGCTCCAGCAGCGCTACGGCGGGAAGGTGCCCCTGGAGCTGGAGCTCATCACCCCGGCGAGCCTCGCCGCCGACGAGCGCCTCTCGGTGGTGCATACGGACTTCCCCGAAGTCCGCTGAAGGCCCAAATGGAGGCATAATGGGCGGCCATGCTGCCCCCCCGTCTCCTGCTCCTCGTTGCCCTCCTGGCCCTTCCTGGCACCGGCTGCCGCGACAATGACGGGGCGGTGAAGCTCACCGTCTCGTACTCGGGCTTCAAACCCGGCTGCATCCGGGTGGGCGTGAAGGACGCCCAAGGCGCGGGCGAGCCGCGCACCACGGAGCTGCCCGGCAAGGGCGAGGCCACCGGCGGCACGGTGACGGTGGCCGCCTTCCGCGAGGCAGGCTGGGGCACCACCCTCACGGTGACGGCCGAGGCCTTCGAGACGGAGTGCACGGGCACCCCAGTGGTCACCACCGCGGACTCGGTGACCGTCACTCGGGGCAACGTGGCCGAGAAGGAGCTGAAGCTGGCGGCCATCGACGCGGACCTGGACGGGTACGTGTCCCCGGGCAACGGGGGCACCGACTGCGACGATGCCAGCGCCACGCGGCACCCGGGCGCGCAGGAGCTCTGCAACGACAGGGACGACAACTGCGACGGCAAGAAGGACGAGAGCTTCGAGGTGGGCCAGCTGTGCGACGCGCCCAACGGCTGCAAGGGCGCCTGGACGTGCAATCCCCAGGGCGCGCGCGCCTGCGTGGAGCGGCCGGGCCAGTGGCGCCGGGACGCGGACAATGACGGCCAGGGCGCCAAGACGGGCACCGCCGTCACCAGCTGCACCCAGCCGGCCGGCTACGTGGCCAACGACTTCGACTGCGACGACACCAACGCCCAGCGCTACTCGGGAGCGCCCGAGCTGTGCAACACGGTGGATGACAACTGCGACGGCACGCCGGATGACGGGCTCGCCCTCGGCGCCGACTGCACGGGCGCGGGCAGCTGCGCCGGCAAGCGCGTCTGCGGCACGGATGGCGGCGTGCTGTGCAACAGCCCCACCCCCACCGTGCTGTACCCCGACAGCGACTCGGACACCTACGGCGCGGTGGACGCGGGCGTGACGAACTGCGGGCCCACCCGCCCCGGCTACGTCTCCAACTCCACGGACTGCGACGACACGCGCGCCACCGTGAAACCCGGCGCGCCGGAGATCTGCGACACGCTGGACAACAACTGCGACGGCACGCAGGACGAGGGCTACACCCTGGGCACCGCATGCAGCCCCGGCTACAACTGCCCGGGCGCCACCGCGTGCGCGACGGACGGCGGCACGCGCTGCGCCTTCGTCACCGACCCCATCACCTACTACCCGGACGAGGACCTCGACACCCGGGGCAAGGCGGACGCGGGCGTGCTCACCTGCACGCCGGACGCCGGCTACGTCGACGCGGGCGGCGACTGCGACGAGGGCAACCCCTTCACCTACGCGGGCGCTCCCGAGCTGTGCGACCTGGTGGACAACAACTGCGAGGGCTCGGTGGACGAGGGCAGCGTGTGCCCGGCGGACGGCGGCACCTGGGTGAGCCAGTCGGCGGGCACGACGGAGACGTGGCGCTCGGTGACGCTGTGGGGCGACGGCGGCGTCTGGGTGGCGGGAAGCAGCAACACCCTGCGCTCCCGCCCGCCCGGCGAGACGGCCTTCCGCAACTTCGACGGGCACTGCACGGGAGACTGGTACGGCGTCTGGGTGGACCCCGTCTCCCAGTACGCCGTGCTCGCGGGACAGGGCACCGCCGTCGCGTACCATGGCGCCACCACCACGAGCTGTATCCCCGGAACCGCCGCCACGGACACCCACGCCCGGGGTATCTTCGGTGTGACCCTGGCCGATGGCTCCTCCGAGGCCCATATCGTCGGTTACTCCGGGTCCAACGCCGATTACGGGCGCGCGGTCTGGCAGAGCCTCAGCGGCAGCCGGATCAACACCGACGCCGTGGGCCCGCTCTGGGACATCCATGGCCTCTCGCGAGATCTGCTCTTCGCCGTGGGGGGATATGACCCGAGCGAGCGCTACAACGACCCCCGCATCTACCGCTTCCGGCCGGACCTGAACGACTGGAGGAGCGAGTTCGTCCAGGACCTCCCCGGCGTGGTGAACGACCGGCTCCGGGGCATCTGGGTGGTGAACCCCAAGCTGGCCTACGCCGTCGGAGAGAGCAGCTCCATGTTCATGTGGAACGGGAGCGCCTGGAGCAAGCACCCGGCGCCGGGGGGCGAGGATCTGCTCTCGGTGGTCGCCTTCGGGAAGAGCTCCATCTACGTCTCCACGGGGAGCGGGAAGGTCTACCGGTACAACGGCACGGCGTGGAGCGTGATGCCCGGCATGAGCGCGGGAGGCACCCTCAATGACATCGCCGCCACCCGCCCGGACGACATCTGGGTGGTGGGCACCGGTGGGCGGATATTGCACTGGCCGCGGTGAGCGCGGCGCCTCAGGAGGGGCGCACGGCCACGACGAAGCGCCGGTGGAACAGGAAGGGCGTGCCGTGCGCGGCCGCCGGGTAGTCCTGGCGCAGCAGCGGCCGGAGGGTGTCGAGGAAGGCTTGGTCCTCGCCGGGGCCGAGCGCCGCGAGCACCGGCCGCAGCGTCGTGCCAAGCAGCCACTGCAGCACGGCGTCCTCGCCAGGGAGCACGTGGAGGTACGCCGTCTCCCAGGCGTCCACGGACAGGCCGAGCCGGGCCAGCGAGGCCTCGTAGAAGGCGAGTGACTCCGCGGACCCGCGGCGCACGGAGGCGAGCGCGGGGGCGAAGCGGGGCAGCGCGCGCACCTCGTCGATGCGCCGGTGCGAGGGCTCGTCGAAGTTGGCCGGCACCTGGAAGGCGAGCACCCCGCCCGGAGCGAGTAGCCCCACCAGCCGCGAGAGCAGCGCGCCATGGTCGGGCAGCCAGTGCAGGGCGGCATTGGAGACGAGCACGTCGAGCGGCGCGTCGGGCTGCCAGCGCGAGAGGTCGGCGAGCTCGAAGCGGACGCGCTCGGGAGCGGGGCGGCGGAGGGCCTCGGAGATCATCGACTCGGACGAGTCGACGCCGGACAGGCAGGCGGCGGGCCAGCGCTCGGCGAGGGTGAGGGTGAGGTCCCCCGTGCCACAACCGAGGTCGGCGACGGTGCGGGGCGAGGACACCGGCACCCGTGCGAGCAGCTCGAAGAAGGGGCGCTTGCGCGCGTCGCGGAAGTGCTCGTACTGCTGAGGATCCCACATGGCGTGCCTCCGCGAGGCCCGGCAGCGGGCCGGTGTGGTGGAGCGGGTGGCCCGGCGGAGCGCGCCGGACGGCCAGGACACGCGAGCACCGAGGCCCCGCGTGTCCTGGTGAGGAGGGACTACCGGCGCGGCGTGGTGCCGGCGTCGGTGGCGGGCGTGCCCGTGCCGGCGTCGGTGGCGGGGGTGCCCGCGTCGGTGGCGGGGGTGCCGCCATCGGTGGTGGTGGCGGCGGGGGCGGCCGGGGTGATGGCCGGCGGCGGGTTGTTCAGCGCGAGCGAGGTGAGGAACTGATCCGCCTCGGGGGCGCCGATGCTCGGGTTGTAGAGGACGAGCAGGGTGTAGAGCCGCGGCCCGACGAGGAAGTTGCGGGCGCGCACCTCGCCAGCGTCGGAGGAGACGGTGAAGGACTTGCCGGGGTAGCCCTGGAGGGTGATGTCCTCCTCGGCCTTGACGGTGCCCTTGAGCTGGTTGACGAGGCCGTTCTTGCCCTCGTTGAGGAAGGCGGAGGCGGGGTTGGCGGCGACGACCTTCTCGGGGTAGTCGGCGGTGCTGATGGAGTAGAGGACGCCACCCGGGTCGTTGATCGTCCAGGCGGCCGTCGTCACCTTGCCACCGGGGATGGCGACCTCGCCCCGCTGGGGCGCGGGGTTACCGGGGAACATCACGGAGAAGCCCTCGGGAGCCTCGATCTTCTGGAACTGGACCTGGGGCTTGGCCTCCTCGGCGGGAGTGCCGCCCTCGTTGACCTCCTCGACGGTGGAGGAACCACCGGCGGTGGTGGCGGCACCCTGGTTGGCGCAGGCGGCGCCCAGCAGGGAGATGGTGACAAGGGCGGCGAACAGTCGGGACAGCGATGACATATGTGCGAGTCCTGAAGGTTGGGGTGGAAAAGGGATGGCGGCGGACCCTACGACGAGTCCACCGCCGGTCGCTACGGCGGAGTATGCGGAGTGACGGCTTTCGCGAGGCTCAAACCGTCCTCCTCACGGGCACGACGTGATGGGCGTAGCCGGGTTACCGGTGTTGCGCGAGTCGTGCTGGTACTTGGGCCATGGGGCCGACGGGTTGAGACCTGGGCTGTCCACTACGAGGGCGTAGACCCTGCCGTCCCGAGAAGCCGCATACAGCACACCCGGCATCCCGGAACTCACTCCACCATCAGACAGCCGACTGCAGTCCAGGTTCATTGAGGCTTCGATGAGCGAGCCCGGCTCGAACTGCCAAGCCACGTTCTCCAGCGGCTGGCGTGCTTGGATGGCTCCACTAATTGCACCGGCAGTGTAGACGTAACCACCTGCGCCCCACACAGGAGCGCCCTTGATGATGTCTCCAGGAGTATCGATAGCGAGCGCTCCACCATCTGCTGCGTCCAGCACGAACAATTTGCCGGTGTCGAGCCCCACAACAGCATTGGCGCCAGGCAAACCGCCGATACTGACGTTCCACATCTGAGCAGAGGTCGGGAAATATGTCGGAGCCAGCACGCCGCTTAGCGGCACTTCGAACAGCTTGCTGTTGCTCCCATCGTTTCCACCGCCAAAAACCACCCCGTCAGCAGCAGCCAGTGACGTTGGCTTCAGTGGGCTGAGGGGTTGGGTCCACTGCGCAGCAGCAGGCCAAACTCCGCTCGAATTCAAGGCAAAGGACTTTAACGCTCCACTGCTCGTGCCAAAAACGACAGCATTCCCTGCTGCCAACATCGTTCCTGGCGCAGATACGTCACCAACACTGGGAACAATCGGGCACTGGAACAAGGGATCGCTC
This sequence comes from Archangium gephyra, assembly GCF_042230915.1. Taxonomy (GTDB): domain Bacteria; phylum Myxococcota; class Myxococcia; order Myxococcales; family Myxococcaceae; genus Archangium; species Archangium gephyra_B. The sequence goes on from NZ_CP102578.1 coordinate 10,676,368, forward strand.
TCTGCATCCGGCCGAACCGCAAAGAGCGTGCCCCCACCACGGCCTGTGTACACACCGTACACAGTCTCAGATGAACTAGCCGCTGACACTTGCGCGAACGCCAATGACGATTGAACCGAAACACTGCCTGAGTTGACATCAGTGCATGGAGCAGTGAAGCCACCATCACTGTTGTCATAGAAGCCGACTCGGATCACCGAACCCTTTTTATGGGCGACGTAGATACGCTCGGTGCCACCATCCTGGACATTACCTACAGTGGGACTCGCCACGACAGCTCCGCCACTCGCAGACCACAACAAGCGGCCGCTCGGTGAGAGCGCAAGAAGCTGTCCGTCGTTATCGCTGCCATTTGTCGTCCCGACGTACACCACGCCCGTATTACCCAAGACGGGCGCAGCGGTAATCGTGGCCCCTGTGATGTCATGGCGCCACTTCCAACGGGTCACGTTCACGGAGCCGGAAGAGGTGCCCGTGTTGCCAACCTTGTCCGCGCCCTGGACCTCGAGATTCATCGGCCCACGGAACGCGTTGAACGTCGGTACCCAGAGGTTTACCTGAGCCAAGCCACAGAACCCTGCGTCACAGCTTTGGCTCTCCGCGAACGACGTGACACTCATGGCAGGCGCAGTACCAGCATCCGTTCTCAACGTGACCATCACGGTGCTCGGGTCCAGATTCGGCTCGTTCGTCCGAATCTCCACCGGCACCACCTGATCACGACGCCACGCAGTAGCGAACCCCGGCTCTGGATCCGCGTAGGTCGTTCCCCCATCGGACACGCCCGCGTCCGCCGGGGGCACGAACACCACGAAGGCAGGCCCCGTCGTATCCACCGCCAGGCGCACCGTGGTGCTCGGGACCCCAGCCTCCGGGTGCGCCGCCGTCAGGAGGAACTCACCCTCTCCGGCTGGCGTCCACTGCGTGGTGTACACCCCCGCGCTCGCCGTCACCGCACCCAGCGTTCCGCCCGTCCCGCCGTCGCTCGCCACCACACTGAAGTTCAGTGTCCCGGGGAAGTTCTCCGCGAACCCCGTGCCCACGAGCAATCTCGCCTGAACTGACACCGGACCCGCCCCCACCACGGTTCCACCCAACGGCGTCACCTCCAGCCCCGTGTACCGCGGCACGCAAACGTTCGACAGCGTGCACGCCTGGTACGACGCGCACGCGGGCTCGCATGCGCCGCCCTCCGCACTCGCCGAGAAACACAACTTCCGCTCCGGATCGCACACGCCACCGCCCGGACAATCCGCGTCCGTCTCACACACGCGAAGCGGTGCGGTGCATCCCGCGAGTACACCCAACAGCAGCACCGTTCCGAGGACCTTGTGAAGCATCACGGTCATCTCCCCAAACCCATTTGACGGCCCACCTGTGGTGGATAGCATGGTGCCCCTACTCGCGGAAGTTGCGCTCCCCTGGCCATCTCCACCCGATGACCGTTCCGCGACCGACCTGTCCCTTCTCGAGGGGTCCACCGTGCAACCTCCTTCCACCCCCAGGTCCCCCCTCTTCCTCGCGCTCGGCCTCCTGCTCGCTCCGGCCGCCTCGGCCCAGACGGACTTCGTCGCCCTGCACCCGTGCGCCATCGTCGGCGAGAAGGACAAGAACAAGGTCCAGGACCACCAGGCTACCTGCGCCACGGAGATCGCCCGCGGCGACGTCCAGCTCGTGCCCTCCGACCAGGTCCGCGCCTTCCTCGACAAGGAGCCCAAGAAGTCCTGCGCTCAGGCCAAGAAGCCCGCCGAGTGCCTCGGCAGGCTCGCCACCGCCACCCAGGCCAGCCGCGCCGTCCTCATCACCCTCGACCCCGGCCAGCTCACGCGCGTCTCCGGCCTCGTGGTGAACCCCAGCGGCGAGGTCGTCGATCAGAAGAGCGTCCAGATCCGCAGCCGCGGCCAGCCCCAGACCGAGCTCATCCGCACCGCCATCACCCGCCTGCGCGAGCAGCTCAACCTCGTTCCCATCAAGGTCACGCCCCTCGTCGAGCAGCCGGCTCCCCCGCCGCTCGTGGCGGCGGCGCCCCCGCCCGCCCCTATCTCCGAGCCCACCCCGGGCCCCGCGCCGGCCGAGCCCCCTCCCGTGGCCGCTCCGTCCGAGGCCCTAGGCGTGAGCCGGTCCCCGGGCGACGGGCGCACCTGGAAGACGCCCGTGGCCTATGCCTCCGCGGGCGCGGGCGTCGTGGCGCTCGGTCTCGGTGGCTTCTTCGCCATCAGCGGCAACAACGCGATGATCGAATCCAACAAGCCCTACGCGGACAACCGGTACCCGCCCCAGAGCGAGCTGGCAAACATCAGCCGGCTGCGCAGCGAGGCCACCACCCAGCGCATCCTCGCGGGCGTCAGCTCCACCCTGGGGGCCGCGCTCGTCGGCACCGGCGTCTACCTCTGGCTCCATGACCGGCCGGCCTCGCCCGCTCCGGGTGTCGCCGCCCTCTCGGTGGGCCCCGGGGGCGTGAGCATCCTCGGCGTCCTGCCCTGAAGCGCGGGCGCGAGACTCCGCGGCGAAGACCCTCACCCCCGCCCTCTCCCAGAGGGAGGGGGAGTGGCTACTCGCCCAGGTAGGCCTTGCGGATCTCCGGGCTCTCCAGCAGCGCCTTGCCCGGACCCGCCATCACCACCTCGCCCGTCTCCAGCACGTAGCCGTAGTGGGCGAAGTTCAACGCCAGGTGCGCGTTCTGCTCCACCAGCAGGATGCTCACGCCCGCGGCGTTCACGTCCTTCAGGTTGCGGAAGATGGTCTCCGTCACCTGCGGCGCCAGTCCCAGCGAGGGCTCGTCCAGCAGCAGCAGCTTGGGCCGGCTCAGCAGCGCGCGGGCAATGGCCAGCATCTGCTGCTCGCCGCCCGAGAGCGTGCCCGCCAGCTGCTTGCGCCGCTCCTTCAGCTTCGGGAAGAGCCCGTAGCTCTTCTCCATGTCCGCCGCGATGCCGTCCGCGTCGTTGCGCAGGTACGCGCCCAGCTCCAGGTTCTCCAGCACCGTCAGGTTGGGGAAGATGCCCCGGCCCTCGGGCGCGTGCGCCATGCCGCGCGGCACCAGGGTGTGCGCCTTCGCTCCCGTGGTGTCCTCGCCCCCGAAGGAGATGCGCCCGCCCACCGGCTTGAGCATCCCGCTCACCGCCCGCAGCGTGCTCGTCTTCCCCGCTCCGTTGGCGCCGATGAGCGCCACCACCTCGCCCTTGCCCACCTTCAGCGTCACGCCCTTGAGCGCTTGGATGGCCCCGTAGGACACCTTCACCCCGTCCACCGCCAGCAGGGGCGGGAACTCCCGGCGCTCGCCCAGCACCTTCACCTGCGCCTCGCTCACGCCGCGCCTCCGTGCGACTCCAGGTAGCTGTCTCCCAGGTACGCCTCGATGACCTTGCGGTCACTGCGCACCTCGGCCGGCGCACCCCGGGCGATCGTCTCGCCGTGGTCCAGCACCGTGATCTTCTCGCAGATGCCCATCACGAGCTTCATGTCGTGCTCGATGACGAGAATCCCCAGGTCGAACTCGTCCCGGAGCTTGCGGATGAGCACCATCAGGTCCGCCTTCTCGCGCGTGTTCATGCCCGCCGCCGGCTCGTCCAGCAGCAGCACCTTGGGCCGCGTGCCCAGCGCCCGGGCAATCTCCAGCCGCCGCTGCTCGCCGTAGGGCAGGTTGCGCGCCTCCTCGTCGCGCCGGTGCGCCAGCCCCATCACCTCCAGCAGGTGCTCGGCCTGCTGCGTCAGCTCCCGCTCCTCGGCCTGGAAGCCCGGCGTCAGCATCAGCGCCCGCCACCAGTCGCGGTAGTTGCGCATCGCCTCCACGAACTTCGCACCCGCCCCCACGCCCTCCGTGTGCAGCGCCGCCTGGCCCCGGCACGCCACCTTCACGTTGTCCAACGCCGTCAGCGCCCGGAACAGGCGGATGTTCTGGAAGGTGCGCGCCAGTCCCAGGTGGTTGATTTGATGCGGCAGCCGCCCGTTCACCCGCTGCCCGGACACGCGCACCTCGCCCTCGCTGGGCTGGTACACCCCCGTCAGCACGTTGAACGCGGTCGTCTTGCCCGCGCCGTTGGGGCCGATGAGGCCCTGCAGGTCTCCCTTGTGGATGGCGAGATTGAAGTCCGAGAGCGCCTTGAGGCCTCCGAACTGGATGCTCACCCCCACTGCTTCGAGCAGCGGCCCGCTCATCACATCCCCTTCCGGCGGCGAGGAATCCACCGCGGCACGACCTCCCACAGCTCCCTCGTGCCGAACAAGCCCTGCGGGCGCGACAGCATCAGCACCACCAGCATCATGCCGTACACGGGCATGCGGATCTGATCCACCTGCTGCGCCAGGTTGCTCCCGGAGCCGAAGGCGGCGAAGGCCGAGCGCAGCCCCTCGGGCAGCAGCGTGAGGAACACCGCCGCCACGATGGCGCCCGTGGTCGAGCCCAGCCCGCCCAGCACCACCATGACGACGATCTCCATCGACTTCACGAAGGTGAAGGAGCCCGGGTTGATGATGGGCACGAAGTGGGCGAACAGCCCGCCGGCGATGCCCGCGAAGAAGGACGAGATGACGAAGGCGCGCACCTTGTAGCCCGTGGTGTTCACGCCCATGGCCTCGGCGGCCACCTCGTCCTCGCGGATGGCCCAGAGGCTGCGGCCGTGGCTGGAGCCGGCGATGCGGCGCGCCACCAGCACCACCAGGAACACCCAGAAGCCCACCATGGCCACCGAGGACGTCTGGGGGATGCCGCTCAGGCCCAGCGCCCGCCCGAAGGCCTCGGTGTTCGTCACCGCCACGCGGATGATCTCCCCGAAGCCCAGCGTCACGATGGCCAGGTAGTCCCCGCGCAGCCGCAGGCTGGGCAGGCCCACCAGGAAGCCGGCCAGCGCCGCGCAGATGCCGCCCGCCAGCAGCGCCACCACGAGGAACACCTGATCACTCACCGCCACCGGCAGGAAGGAGAGGGCCACGTCCTTGAGCGCCAGCGACGTCACGCCGGCCAGGTAGGCCCCCACCGCCATGAAGCCCGCGTGGCCGATGGAGAACTGGCCCGTCATCCCGTTCACGATGTTGAGGCTCACCGCGAGGATGATGTTCACCGCCATGATGGACAGCAGGTAGGTGGCGAACGGCGAGTTGCTCAGCAGCCACTCCAGGACCAGCAGCACGGGCAGCGCCACCAGCACGGGGAGGATGCCCCGGAGCGAGGCGGGAACCCCGGAGGGGCTCCCGGAACCAGAAGAAACGGCAGCAGCGGTTTGCATGCGCGGCGTCAGACCTTCTCCGCCGCGACCCGGCCGAACAGACCGCCGGGCCGGACGAGCAGCACGAGGATGAGGAAGCCGAAGGCCACCGCGTCACGCCAGGTGCTCGCCGCGTAGCCCACCACGAACTCTTCCACCAGGCCCAGCAGCAGCGCGCCCACCACGGCCCCGGGCACGTTGCCGATGCCGCCGATGACCGCCGCCACGAAGGCCTTCAGGCCCACCATCAGCCCCATCAGCGGGCTCACCGAGGTGTCCTTGATGGCGTACAGCAGGCCGGCTCCCGCCGCCAGCGCGCTGCCGATCATGAACGTCAGCGCGATGACCCGGTCGGTGGGGATGCCCATCAGCGCTGCCACGCGGTGGTCGAAGGAGACCGCCCGCATGGCCCGCCCGAAGCGCGTGCCGTAGACGAGGTACTGCAGGCCCGCCATCAGCCCCACCGCCACCACCAGCGAGATGACCTGCCAGTTCCACAGCACCACGTCCGGGAACTCGGGGTCGCCGATGGTGAACCACTGCGCGGGCTTGATGATCTGCGGGAAGGCGCGCGGCGCCGAGCCCGGCAGGAAGCCGATGTCCAGCTGGAAGCCGTACGAGAGCGTGAACGAGATGCCAATGGCGGTGATGAGCGCGGTGAGCCGCGGCTTCTCGCGCAGGGGCCGGTAGGCGAAGCGCTCGATGAACAGGCCCATGAGCGCACAGCCGCCCATGGCCACCAGGAAGATGAGCAGCACCCCCCAGGCCGAGCTCTGCGCCTCACGGCCCAGGGCGAAGGCCGTCGCGTAGCCCATGTAGACGCCAACCATCATCACGTCGCCATGGGCGAAGTTGATGAGCTTGAGCACGCCGTACACCATCGTGTACCCCAGCGCGACGAGCGCGTAGATGGTACCCGCGGCGATGCCGTTGATGAGGTGCTGGAAGAGCTCGGACATTTACGGAGCGATGGTGGTGACGAACTTGGTCTTGCCGTCGGCGATCTGCAGGATCGCCGCCGACTTCACCGCATTGCGGTTCTTGTCGAGCGTGATGTTGCCCGCCACGCCCGGGAAGTCCTTCGTCTCGGCGATGGCATCGCGCACGGAGGGACCGCTCAGGTCCTTGGAGCGCTCGAGCGCGGCGATGGCCACCTTGGCCGCGTCGTAGCCGAGCGCCGCCAGCGCGTCCGGCACGCCGCCGTACGCCGCCTTGTAGTCCCGGATGAACTTCTGCACCTTCTCGTCCGGGTTCTCCGGCGAGTAGTGGTTGGAGAAGTAGCTCCCGTCCAGCGCGTTGCCGGCCAGCTCGAAGAGCTTCTCGGAGTCCCACCCGTCACCGCCCATCAGCGGCACCGTCAGGCCCAGCTCGCGTGCCTGGCGGGCGATGATGCCCACGTCGTTGTAGTAGCCGGGCACGTAGATGGCCTGCGGCTTCGTCTTCTTGATGGCGGTGAGCTGCGCGCGGAAGTCCGTGTCGCCCTGGGAGTAGCTCTCCGTGGTGACAACCTTGCCGCCCATCTCCGCGAACTTCTGCGTGAACACATCCTTGAGGCCAATGGAGTAGGCGCTCTTGTTGTCCTGGAGGATGGCCACCTGAGTCGCCTTCAGGTTCTCGCGGGCGAACTTCGCCATCACGAAGCCCTGGAAGGGGTCGATGAAGCACACGCGGAAGATGTACTCGCCCTTCTGCGTCACGGAGGGGTTGGTGGAGGACGGGGTAATCATGGGCACCCCGGCCGCCTGGGCCTTCTCGGCCATGGCCAGCGAGTTGGACGAGGCCACCTCGCCCAGGATGAGCACCACCTTGTCCTGGGTGATGAGGCGGGTGACGGCCTGGGCGGCCTCCTCGGGCTTGCCCTGGTCGTCATAGACGCGCACCGCGAGCTTCTTGCCCTTCACGCCCCCGGCCTCGTTGGCCTCCTTGATGGCCAGTTCGATACCGTTGCGGGTGGACACCCCGAAGGTGGCCTGGGCGCCGGTGAGGCTGCCCACCTCGCCGAGTAGGATGGTGTTCGCCTCCGCGGGGGCCGGCCCGGGGGACGCCGGCTGGGTCGCCTGGCCGTTCTGACCTCCCTGAGCGGAGGGCGCGGGCTGGGTCTTCTTCTCGCAACCGGCCGCAAACAGCGCGAACGCGGCGAGGAGCATCGGAGCGAAACGGCGCATGCGGGGGATCTCCTGGGTCGGGGCCACGGAAAAGCCCCGGTTTTCTATGGGGATGCGAAAGAGGGGTCAAGCTCGCAACACCTCGCCAGGACGCCCGCCCGTGGGTTTTCCACCCGGAGTCTCAGCCCCCCTTCCCGCTTGGGGGCTGACGCGAGGGGTCAACTCGAGGGGCCAACGAGCGGCCGAGGCCCTCGCCTCCCCCCTGCCGGAGGGTGTCCCGCCGCCCCCGGGTCTCCACCTTTCAGGAAGACGAACATTTCCAGGAGGCGGACATGTACCAGCGAGGAGACATCAAGGAAGGCATGACGGTCCGCAGCGTGGACGGCCACAAGCTCGGCAAGGTGTACGCCGTGGGCGACATGGAGTTCCACATCGAGAAGGGGCTCTTCTTCCCCAAGGACTACTCCGTCCGGTATTCGGAGATCAGCGAGCTGCGCAACGGGGAGGTCATCCTGGCCCATGGCCGGGACAGCCTCCGGTCGTTCTCCGACGAGGTGCCCTACGGCTCGGACACCATTGCCCAGCGCGAGGGAATCGGGACCGGCCGCGTCACGCACACGGAGGGCACGGACACCGCGTGGCTCAACCAGGGCGAGCGCACGGGGTTGCCCTTCAACGCGCGCCCCGAGGAGCTGCGCACCCAGGACCTCGGGGCGCAGGAGATCGGCCCGTACAACACGGAAGGCGCCCGGGCGAGCCCCATCCTCACGGAGGAGGACCGGGCGCGGGGCATCGGCTACACCGGCAACCGCACGGGCATTCCCCCCGAGGACACGGGCGTGGGCATCCCCATGACCCGTACGACGGTGGACCGGCCCGTCATGCGCGCCGAGGAGGACTCGGCCCGCAGCCGCGCGATGACGGACGAGGAGCTGCTGCACACCCACGACGAGCTCTACGGGGACGGGCAACTGAAGACGCCGGTGCGCCGTGACGACACGGAGGGCACGCGCACGCTGGACTTCAGCGGCGAGACCGACCCGAAGAACAAGCGCGGCCTCTAACCGCCCGAGCGGCCCGGCACGGCGGGGCGCAACCGCGTCTCGCCCGCCGCGGGCATGTTCCCCGAGAGGTGCACGCGCTCCAGGCGCTCGAAGCCGCGCAGGCGCTCGGGGAAGTGCGTGGACATGAGCCGGCCCACGTCCGCCTCGCGCGCCGGAGCACATGCCTCCGCCAGCGCCTCCGCCATCTGGAGCGCGCTGGCGAAGCGGTTGCCCGGCACCTTCGCGAGCGCCACCTCCAGCACCTCCCACAACGGCAGGGCGAGCCCGGCCGGCCGGCTCAGCCGGTCGTCGCAGATGGCGTGCATGGACTCCAGCTCGTCCCCCTTGTCGAAGGCGCGCTTGCCGGTGAAGGCCTCGTAGAGGATGAGGCCCATGGCGAAGAGATCGCTGCGCGCGTCCAGGCGCTCGCCCCGCGCCTGCTCCGGCGACATGTAGAGGGGCTTGCCCTTCACGATGCCCGGCAGCGTCACGGTGCGCTGGGCGCGCGCCTTGGCCACGCCGAAGTCCAGCACCTTCACCCGCCCGTCGAAGCCCACCATCAGGTTGTGCGGAGACAAGTCCCGGTGCACCAGCCGCAGCGGCACGCCGTCCTCGCCCCGCGCCTGGTGCGCCGCGTGCAGCCCCTGCAGCGCCTGCAGCACGATGGCCACCGTCACGTCCGGCGAGGGCCGCGTCGTCTTCAGCAGCCGGTCGAAGTCCACCCCGCGCACCAGCTCCATCACCAGGTAGTAGGCCCCCTGGGACTCGCCGAAGTCGTGGAAGGTGACGAGGTTGGGGTGGCTCAGCCGCAGCCCGATGCGGGCCTCGTCCAGGAACTGCTTCACGATGTCCGGGTCCGAGGCCAGGTGCGGAAGAATCCGCTTGAGCGCCACCAGCCGGCCGAGCCCCTCGGGGCCCCGCGTGCGCGCCACCAGCACCTGCGCCATGCCTCCGGTGCCCAGCGGCGTCACCAGCTCGTAGCGGCCGATGCGCCCGCGCGGGCCCGTCAGCGGATCATCCTCCGGGGCCAGCTCGTCCAGCCGCTCCAGCACCTTGCGGCCATCGGTGAGCGACAGGAAGGCCAGCACCGCGTTGTCCAGCTGATCGGCGATGGCCTCCACCAGCTTCATCACCAGCCAGCCGCCGTCGTCGAAGCGCCCCTCCACCACCAGCCCCAGGGTGCCCAGCTCCAGCCGGCCGAGCGCCAGCGGCGCGCAGAAGAGCATCCGCCCCTCGGACACGGGGTGGGCGCCCTTCCAGGTCGCCGCCTCGAAGACGTCCACGCCGGGCTGGCCGAGCACCCGGGTGAGCACGGGGCCCGCGGTGCCCCGGAGGCTGACGAAGCCCGCCGAGGCGTGTACCAGCCGCGCGCACTGGGTGAGGAAGACATCCACCGCCGCGTCGAGGCTCAGGCCCCGCTCCAGGCAGTCCTCGAGGATGTCATCCGCCATCCGCACCACGGCGTTGAGGCCGCGCAGGAAGGCGACTTCGGCTTCGAGCGAAGGAAATTCCACGAGGCTCACACCGGGAAGGCGGGCCCCGGGAAGGGGCCCGCGGTGAAGCTCAGGAGCCGGACTTCGACTGGTCCGCGTAGAGGGCGTCCGCGATGCGGTAGGCGCTGGTCTCCAGGCGCTGGTAGGCCTCCTTGATGGCGGCGGCATCCATGCCCTTGAACAGCTCCTTGAGGCGCTCCACGTCGGCCTTGATCTCCTCGCGGTCCTTCTCCTGCAGGACGTTGCCGTACTCCTCCAGGCTCTTCTCGGTGGTGTAGATGAGCGAGTCGGCGTTGTTGCGCAGCTCGGCCAGTTCCTTCTTCAGCTTGTCCGTGGACTGGTTGGCCTGGGCGTCGGAGATCATCGCCTGAATCTCCGCCTCGGACAGGCCCGAGTTACCCACCACGCGCACCTGCTGCACCTTGCCGGTACCCAGGTCCTTGGCGCTCACGTGCACGATGCCGTTGGCGTCGATGTCGAAGGAGACCTCGATCTGCGGCACGCCGCGGGGCGCCGGGGGGATGCCCACCAGCTCGAAGCGCGCCAGCGTCTTGTTGTCCACCGCCATCTCGCGCTCGCCCTGCAGCACATGCACGGACACCAGCGGCTGGTTGTCCACCGCGGTGGAGAACACCTGGCCCTTCTTGCAGGGGATGGTGGTGTTCTTGTCGATGATTTTGGTGAAGACGCCGCCAGCCGTCTCCACGCCCAGCGACAGCGGCGTCACGTCCAACAGGAGGACGTCCTTCACCTCGCCCTTGAGCACACCACCCTGGATGGCCGCGCCCACGGCGACGACCTCGTCCGGGTTGATGCCCTTGTGCGGCTCCTTGCCGAAGAACTCCTTCACCTTCTGCTGCACCGCCGGCATGCGCGTCATGCCGCCCACCAGCAGCACTTGGTGGACCTGCGGCGCGGTGATGCCCGCGTCCTTGAGCGCGATGCGGCACGGCTCGATGGAGCGCTCGACGAGGTCCGCCACCAGGGCCTCGAAGGTGCTGCGCTCGACCGTCTCGGTGAGGTGCTTGGGGCCCGTGGCGTCCGCGGTGATGAAGGGGAGGTTCACCTCCGTCTCCGTCGCGCTGGAGAGCTCGTGCTTGGCACGCTCGGCCGCTTCCTTCAGGCGCTGCAGCGCCATGCGGTCCTTGCGCAGATCCAAGCCGTTGTTCTGCTCGGCGAAGCGCTTGGCCAGGAAGTCGATGAGGCGCTGGTCGAAGTCCTCACCGCCCAGGAAGGTGTCGCCGTTGGTGCTCTTGACCTCGAAGACGCCCGAGCTGAGCTCCAGGATGGAGATATCGAACGTGCCACCGCCCAGGTCGTAGACGGCGATGCGCTCGGAGCCCATGTCGCGCACCTTGTCCAGGCCGTAGGCGAGCGCGGCGGCGGTGGGCTCGTTGATGATGCGCAGCACGTTGAGGCCGGCGATGCGGCCGGCGTCCTTGGTGGCCTGGCGCTGGCTGTCGTTGAAGTAGGCCGGGACGGTGATGACCGCCTCGGTGACGGGCTCGCCCAGGTAGTCCTCGGCCGTCTGCTTCATCTTCATGAGCACGATGGCGCTGACTTCCGGCGGGCTGTAGCCCTTGCCGCGGATCTCCACCCAGGCGTCCCCGTTGGGGCTGGGCACCACGCGGAAGGGACTCACGCTGATGGCCTTCTTGGCCTCGGGCGAGTCGAACTTGCGGCCGATGAGCCGCTTGACGGCGAACACCGTGTTCTCCGGATTGGTGATGCCCTGCCGCTTGGCAATCTGGCCCACCAGACGCTCACCGGACTCGGTGAAGCCCACCATGGAGGGCGTGGTACGGCTGCCCTCGCTGTTGGGGATGACCACCGGCTCGCCACCCTCCATGACGGCGACGCACGAGTTCGTCGTCCCCAGATCGATTCCAATCACCTTGCCCATGACGTCCTACTGGCTCCCCGAGGGAGTGGTTCCGGTCTGCTCGGTGGTGATCCCCCCCGTGGGCTCACCCTCCGGCGTCGTTTCTGAAGTTGACTCGGCCGCGGGCGGACTGGCCACGGGCGCGCGCGCCACCACCACCAGCGCGGGCCGCATCAGCCGCTCGTTGAGCGTGTAGCCGCGCACCGCCTCGTAGAGGACATGGCCCGCGGGCACCGCGGCGCTCTCCACCTGCTGCATGGCCTCGTGCAGGCGCGGATCAAAGGGCTGGCCGGCGGCGGAGAAACCCTTCACGCCGTGCTTGCCGAACGCGCTGTCGAAGAGCTTGCGCGTCATCTCCACGCCGGTGCGCAGGCTCTCGAAGTCCGCGGACTTCTGGGCGGCCTCCAGCGCGCGATCCAGGTTGTCCACCACCGGGAGGAAGTCCTTGAGCAGGCGCTCGGAGCCGAACTTCTGGACCTCCTCCTTCTCCTTCTGGGCGCGCTTCTTGTAGTTCTCCAGGTCGGCCGCGGCGCGCAGGGCCCGCTCGTGGCTGTCCTTGAGCCGCTCCATCGTCTCGCGGCTGCGCGACTGGCTGAACTCGAGCTGCTCGCGCGCCTCGTCCCGCTCGCGGCGTGCTTCCTCCAGCTCGCGGCGCGACTGCACCAGCAGCTCGCGCGCCTCGTCCCGCGCGCGGCGCATCTCGCTCAGCTCGCGATGGGACTCGTGCAGCGCGGTGCGCAGCCCGTTGTCGTCAGGGCCCGCGGGAACCTCGGGCTCGGCGACGCAGCCCTCGGGGATCGCCACCTCCATGGTGAGCCCACCCTCGGGGATCTCCATCTCCAGGGTGGTCACGTTCTCGGGGAACTCTTCCTCCTCCTCCATGGGCGGAGGCTGGACGTGACGCTCGACGCTCTCGAGCGCCGCGTCGATGACGTCCTGCGAGATGTTTGTCTGGAAGCTGCTCTTCTCGTCTCGGTTGGAGCCGGCCACGGGCGCACTATGTCACGGGGCGGGGGTTGATCCAACGCCCGGGGCGGCCCGGCGCAGGCCGCCCATGTGCTCCCCCTAGAGGATTCCAGAGCGGATGAATGCCCCTCAGGAGGCCGGACGGGCGGGCTTCTTGCGGCCGAGGGACTTCTTCGTCCCGGTCTTGGCGGCCGCCTTCTTCGCGGGGGCCTTGGTGGCCGCCGTCTTCTTGCGGCCGATGGACTTGGAGCCCGCCTTGGCCGCCGCCTTCTTCGCGGCGGGGGGCTCGGCGGCGGGGGGGGTGGCCGGCGCCGGAGAGGCCGCCTTGCGGGGAGGCGGAGCCGGGGTGGGGGCTGCCTTGGTGCCTTCGATGGCGCCCTCGAGGGTCTCCTCCACCTGACGCACGGCGGACTCGATGCGCTCGGCCACCTGCTTGCCCGCGGTCACGGCGAAGGTGCGCAGGTTCTCGATACCTTCCTTCACCTTGGCCTGCTTGGCGGGGTCCTTCACCTCCACCATCAGCCGCTGCGCCTCGGTCTTGAGCTCCTCGCTGGAGCGCTTGAGTTCCTCACCCGTGCGCTTGAGGAAGTGCATCAGCTGCTTGTCCCATTTCTCGGCCATCGGTCTCTTCTCCCTCACGGACAGTGCGAGCCGCCTGGCACCCGGCCGGGCAGGCTATAGTGCGCGCCCATCCGGCGAGCGCAGGCCACCGCATCAGACTGCACCCCCGCCCGGAGCGCAAAGCAATCTTCACCCCTGGAGAGACGGATGAGAGCAGTCTTGATTGCCGTGGCAGCCCTGCTGGCGGTGCCGGCCCTGGCCCAGAACAACAAGAGCAAGGCGGAGGACACCACCAAGGTCAAGATGGAGGCCCCGCCCCCCGCCCAGGCCGAGTCCTTCCGGGGGCCCCCGGGCGGCGGCGGCGGCGGCCCGAACACCCCGGGCTATCCCAGCCCGGGCCCCTCGGGCACCCCGGTGGTGGTGGACCGCGAGGCGCTGATGCGGCAGCTGGCCGGCATCAACGAGAAGCTCGCCCAGGCCACCGGCCAGGCGAGGAAGGACAAGCAGCTGCAGCGGCTGCTCGACGACGCTCGCGCCGAGCTCAAGGAGGTGGGCCGGCAGGTGACCAATGCCCCCCTGGCGCGCATGGAGCCGTCGCGGCCCCCTCCCCCGCCGCCGCAGCCCACGGTGCAGCCCATCACCGAGGGCATGCTGCGCTCGCTGGTGTCGGCCATCCGCAACGAGCCCTTCGCGGATGACCAGCTGGCGGTGCTGGAGCAGGCCGTGCCCACCCAGTACTTCCTGGTGGCCCAGGCCCAGCAGCTCCTCCGCGTCTTCTCCTTCTCCAGTGACCGGGTGAAGGCCATGCGCCTGCTGCGCCCGCGCCTGCTGGACCTGGAGAACGGCTTCAAGCTGTACGAGTCCTTCGACCACTCCAGCGACAAGGACGAGCTCAAGCGCATCCTGGCCGCGCAGACCCCGTAGGCCGTGTCACGCTTCTGTGCCGGCCCCCCGGCACGCTAGAGTCGGGCTCCCCCCGGGGCCGCACAGGCCTCGAGTCCGGAGCCCGACTCCCATGCCGTTCGCCCGCCTGCTGGGGACGCTCGCCGTCCTCGCCCTCCTCGGTGCCTGCCCCGGGCCTACGCCCGCTGGGAACGAGCCCCTCCAGTTGCCCGACCTGGAGCAGTTGGAGACCACCGAAGGCGTTCCCTTCGAGGTGAGTCTCGCCGCCACCGGGGGCACGCCGCCGCTGCGGCACTCGCTGGAGAAGCTGCCGCCTGGCCTCTTCTTCTCCACCGGCGATGGCGTGCTGAAGGGCACGGCCAGCATACCGGGCACGTACTCCTTCACGGAGCAGGTCAAGGACGCGGCGGGCGCCGTGGAGGCCCGGACGTACCGGCTGCTCGTCCACCCCACTCCGGCCATCACCACCACCTCACTGCCCCTCGCCACCCAGGGGGAGACGTACGCCGTGCAGCTCGAGGCCAGCGGAGGCCAGGCGCCCCTGCGCTGGACGCTGGTGGGCGGGGCACTGCCCACGGGGCTCTCGCTGGGCGAGGACGGCCTGCTCACGGGTGTACCGCGGGAGTCGGGCTCCTACTCCCCCACCGTGCGCGCGCAGGACGTCCACGGCGCCCAGGCCTCGCGCATGCTCGGGCTGGTGGTCCGCCCGGGCACGCTCGACGGCGGGGCTGACGGCGGGGGCGGGGGTGATGGCGGGACGGATGGAGGCACCCCCCTGGCCTTCAGCGCGGCCAACTGGAACCTCGAGTGGTTCGGCTACGCGAGCGACGGCCCCACGGATGATGCCTTGCAGCTCGAGAACGTGAAGACGGTCGTCAGCACGACGGGCGCGGACTTCTGGGGCCTGCAGGAGCTGGTGGACGCCGCGGAGTTCGACGCGCTGAAACAACTGCCCGGCTACGACGGCTTCATGGCCAATGATCCACGCGTCGTGTCCGGAGCTTCCTACTACTCGGTCAGCGAGCAGAAGGTGGGCATCCTCTTCCGCTCGGACGTGGTCAGCGTGCTGGACGCGCGGATCATCCTCACCTCGAGCAACTACGACTTCGGCACGCGGCCGCCCTTGCAGGTGAAGCTGCGCATCACGCGCAACGGCACGAGCGTGGACCTGGTGGCCATCGTGCTGCACATGAAGGCGCTCAGCGACACGGACTCCTACAACCGCCGCAAGAACGCGGCGCTGGCGCTCAAGGGCTACCTGGATGCACTGCCGGAGGACACACGCTTCATCGTGCTCGGCGACTGGAACGATGACGTGGACGTCTCCATCACCCGGGACTCCACCAGCGGCACCAACCTGCCCACGCCGTACCAGAACTTCCTGGATGACCCGGCGGACTACTCCTTCCTCACCCAGCCCCTGTCCCTCACCAACGTGCGCAGCACGGTGAGCAACAGCCAGTTCATCGACCACCAGCTCGTCAGCAACGAGCTGCGGGCGAGCTACGTGAGCAACTCCGCCCAAGCCCTGCGGCCGGACGCCTATATCTCCCAGTACAAGAGCACCACCTCGGACCACTACCCGGTGCTCAGCCGCTTCACGTTCAACGTGGCGCCCCCGCCGCCTCCGCCCCTGCGGGTCACCTCGCCCAACGGCGGCGAGCAGCTCGCGTCGAGCACCGTGCAGACCGTCACCTGGACGGCGGACGGCGTCAGCACGGTGCTGCTCGAGCTCTCGCTGGACAACGGCGCGACGTGGCAGGTGCTGGCCCCGAGTGTCCCGGCGTCCAGCGGGCAGTACACGTGGACGGTGCCTCCTGTCGCGGCGACGACGGCACAGGCGCGCGTGCGGGTGAGCGACGCCTCGGCCCCGGCGACATCCGACCAGAGCGACACGGCGTTCACCGTGTCCTGGCCCCCGCCGGTGTTCATCAACGAGTACCTGCCGCACGAGCCTCCCGTGCCCGGTGGGACCGCGCGGGACTTCGCGCAACAGTTCGTGGAGGTGGTGAATGGCTCCACCACGAGCACGGTGGACCTCGGCGGCTGGCTGGTGAACGACCTCAGCGCCTACACCGGTACCTCGCCCCGGCACACCTTCGCCGCGGGCACCCTGCTCGGACCGGGCAAGTCCGTCGTCGTCTACTCGGGCGCCTCCACCATCCCCGCGGGAGCGACGAACGCGGTGGCGGCCTCGAGTGGCGGGCTTTTCTTCAACAAGGGCACCAACAACGGCGGCAGCGGCGACGACGTCTACCTGCAAAACGGCGCGAAGCAGGTCGTGGACAGCACCCGCTACACCGAGTCCACCGAGGCCGTCTCGTACAACCGGAGCCCGGATGCGACCCCCACCGGAGCCTTCGGGTTGCACAACCTGCTGAACCCGTCGCTCGGCTCCTCGCCGGGCAGGCGGGTGGATGGGAGCAACTTCTAGCCGGTGGTTCGAGGAGCGAGCCGCCAGCCAGGCGCTCCGTGAGATGCGCCGCCTCGTGTGCCTACCTTCCGAAGGGATGCACCGCACCGCCGGACAGTGGCTCCGGCGCTCCGGTGGGGGAGGGAGGACCGATGGTGAACGGAATTGGCCGGAAGGCCGCGGAGCTGAAGCACCAGGGTGACCGTCTCGGGGCGAAGGCGCTGCACCACCCGTGGATGGTGCCACTGGCCCGCCTGGGCTACCTGGCCAAGGGCGTGGTGTACGCGGTGATTGGGGTGCTCGCGCTCCAGGTCGCCTTCGGCTCCGGCGGAAAGACGACCGATACCAAGGGGGCGCTGGCCACGCTGGCGCAGGGCTCCTGGAGCAAGGCGCTGCTGGCGGTGGTGGCGGTGGGGCTGGTGGGCTACGTCCTCTGGCGCGTGGTGCAGGCCTGGATGGACCCGGACGGCAAGGGCACCGGCGCGAAGGGGCTGCTCCTGCGAGGCTTCTACCTGGTGAGTGCCGCCATCCACGCGTTCCTCGCCCTGGCCGCCTTCCGCCTGGTGTTGGGAACCGGAGGCGCCGGCACCAGTGGAGACCAGAGCGCCCGGTCCTGGACGGCCCGGCTGATGTCGCAGCCCTTCGGACAGGCCCTGGTCGCCATCTTGGGCCTCGTCATCGCCGGCATGGGCGTATGGCAGGTGTACAAGGCCTGGAAGGAGAAGTTCCGCAAGAAGCTGCGGCTGGACGGGCTGCGGCCCCCGCAGGCGGAGTGGGCGGTGCGGATCTCCAAGCTGGGCATCCTCGCGCGCGGAGCGGTGTTCGTGCTGATCGGCGGCTTCCTCGTCCAGGCGGCGCTCACCGCCAATCCCCGGCGGGCCCGAGGACTGGACGGAGCCCTGGAGGCGCTCGCGGCCCAGCCTCATGGAGCGGTGCTGCTGGCGCTGGCCGCCGCGGGGCTCGTGGCCTACGCCGTCTACATGGCCGTCGAGGCCCGGTACCGGCGCTTCCTCGGTGCCTAGCCGCCCCTTCCGCATGGGGCCGCGCGGGATGGAATTCCCCAGGTGACCGGCATATGAGTCACCCGCGAGTCACCCGCGCGTCCCATGCTCCGCTCCCGTCTCTACCTCCTCGCCGCCGCCGTGCTCTGGTCCACCGCTGGCGCCGCCGTGAAGCTCTCCTCCCTGTCGGCCTGGCAGATCGCCTCCGGCCGCTCGCTCGTCGCGGCCCTGGTGCTCGCGCTCGCCATCCCCGCCGGCCGCCGGCTTCCGTCCCGGCGAGGGCTCATGGCAGCCGTGGCCTACGCCGCCACGGTGGTGTCGTTCATCCTCGCCAACAAGCTCACCACCTCCGCCAACGCCATCTTCCTGCAGGACACCGCGCCGCTCTACGTGCTGCTCCTGTCCCCGCTGCTGCTGCGCGAGCGGCCCTCGCGCGGTGAGATGGCCGCCGTGCCCGTGTTCCTGCTCGGCCTGAGCCTCTTCTTCCTGGATCAGCTCGCACCGGGGCAGCTCTGGGGCAATGTGGTGGCCCTGGGCTCGGGCCTCGCCTTCGCCCTGTGCATCCTCGGGCTGCGCGCGGTGGGCGAGGAGGGCTCGTCGGTGCTGGTGTGGGGCAACGTCATCGCGGGCCTCGGCGTCCTGCTGCCCGCGCTCGGCGGCCCCGCGCCCACGCCGCTGGATATCGGGATGATCCTCTTCCTCGGCGTGTTCCAGCTCGGCCTCGCCTACGCCCTCTTCCAGCGCGGCTTGCGCGAGACGCCCGCGGTGGAGGCCTCGCTGCTCATCCTGCTCGAGCCGGTGCTCAACCCCGTGTGGACCTTCCTCTTCGCGGGGGAACGGCCCGGGCCGTGGGCCCTGGTGGGCGGCACCATCATCCTCCTGGCCACCGCGTGGCGCACGCTGCTGGGCTCCGGTGGTGGTAGAGCCCCGGCGGAGACCCCGGCGCGAGAGGCCCAGGGCTGAGGAATCGCCGGGCCGGGTCCATTCCACTCGTCACCGGTGACCAGTGAAACCCGCCGGGTCCATTCCACTCGTCACCGGTGACCAGTGAAACCCGTCGGGTCCATTCCACTCGTCACCGGTGACCAGTGAAACCCGTCGGGTCCATTCCACTCGTCACCGGTGACCAGTGAAACCCGTCGGGTCCATTCCACTCGTCACCGGTGACCAGTGAAACCCGCCGGGTCCATTCCACTTGTCACCGGTGACAAGTGAAACGCGTTGGGTCCATTCCACTTGTCACCGGTGACAAGTGAAACGCGTTGGGTCCATTCCACTTGTCACCGGTGACAAGTGAAACGCGGCCAGGCTGGCAGTGGCACCGCACTTTTGTGCCCGTGGCGGCAGGATGACCCTCACCCCAGCCCTCTCCCAGAGGGAGAGGGTGTTGACGCGGATTCACCCGGCGACGCGCTTCTCGTCGCCGCCCTGGGCCGGACCCAGACGCCGGGCAAGCTCCGCCTCGAGCCGCTTCGGCTCGATGGGCCTCTCCCGGTGCCCCACGTACCCGTCCGGCCGGACGAGGTAGAAGCACTCCGCCCCGGCTCCGAAGCGGCGGTGCAGCGCGCCCTCCCAGTCGGCCAGCACGAAGGGCCCCGGCGTGCCCTCCCCCGCCACCACCACGCGCGCCTTCAGCAACGGCCCATACGCCGCCTCCAGCCGCCGCACGAGCGTCACCAGCTCGCCTCGCCGCTTCGCCTCGGGCGTCAGGCCCGTGAACAGCAGCAGCGTGTGCTGGGGGCCGCGCAGCACCTCGTGCAGGCGCTCCACGCCCTCCCCCTTCACCGGCAGCTCCGGCACGCGCTCCCCGGGCGCGGGGCCCTCCTCCAGCCGCACGCCGCCCATCTCCTCGCCCCAGATGCGCTCGGTGGACAGCGGGCTGCGCCGGTAGTGGATGGCGAGCTGTGTGACGAAGCGCGCCATGCGCCGCTGCGTGAAGCCGCTCCCCAGCAGCCCCTTGGCCAGCCGGGGCGCCACGTACGTGCGCAGGAGCCGGGAGAAGGTCCCGCCTCGCGTCATGAGGCCGAAGAGCCTGTCCGTGCCCTCCAGCAGCAGCTGCCCCACGGGGTGCCGCTCCAAATCGTAGGTGTCGAGCAGCGACTCCGGCGCGCGGCCCCGGGTGACGAGCGCCAGCTTCCAGGCGAGGTTGTAGGCATCCTGGATGCCCGTGTTCATCCCCTGCCCGCCCGCCGGACTGTGGATGTGCGCGGCATCCCCGGCGAGGAACACGCGGCCCTGGCGGTAGCGCGGCACGCCCCGGCGGTGCAGCCGGTAGCGCGTCAGCCAGCGCGGCTCGCTCACGCGCACCGGCACGTTCGACATGCGCTCCAGGATGGACTGCATCTCCTCCAGCGAGAGGGGCGTCGTCTCGTCGCCCTCCGGGAGCATGTCCCGCGGCATGATGCAGAACAGCCGGTAGCGGTGCTCCCCCGGCATGGGGAAGGCCCCCACCACGCCGTGCATGGACGGCATGAGGACCAGCTCCCCCTGCCCGAGCGGCCAGTCCACGCGCACGTCCGCCAGCACGCACGCGTCGTCATACGTCTCGCCCTCGAAGGGAATGCCCGCGCCCTTGCGCACCCGGCTGCGCGCGCCATCGCACCCCAGCAGCCACCGCGCCCTCACGCGCTCCACCCCGCCATCCGCCCGCTTCAGCGTGGCCTCGACGCCGTCCGTGTCCTGCCGGAAGTCCTCCAGCGCCAGGCCCCGCTCCACCCGTACCCCGAACGTGCCCAGGTACTCGGTGAGCAGCGCCTCGGTGGCGTCCTGCGGCAGCATGAAGATGAAGGGGAAGCGCGTCTCCAGCCAGGAGAAGGCCTGCATGGGCACCCGCGTGCGAATGCCTCCAGCGCCCACCACGTTGAAGGCCTCGGTCTTCCGCCCGCGCGCGAGGGCCTGCTCGGCGATTCCGAAGTCGTCGAAGACCTCGAGCGTGCGCGCCTGCACCGCCAACGCGCGCGACAGCACCGAGGGGGCCTCGAGCTGATCCACGACACGGCACCGCAGGCCATGCCGTGCCAGCTCGGCGGCCATCGTCAGGCCCGTGGGCCCGGCTCCCACCACGAGTGCGTCCAACATGCCGTCTCCCCCTGCCGGCTCACACCGCCGGTGCGAGCCACCTTGGCATAGGAAGCGGACGGCGCCCAGCGCGCTCAGCCCAGGTCGACGCCGTGGCCCGCCTGGACGTGGCCGATGTCCACCCGCCCGTCCTGCATGCGCAGGCCGCCCCGGAAGGAGTGCTCGCGGATGAAGAGGTGCGTGTCCAGGTCCGCGTAGTCGAAGCCGCCCAACCCGGCGGCGAAGTGCGCCGCGCTGCTCATGGCCAGGGTGCTCTCCACCATGCCGCCCATCATCAGCTCCATGCCGGAGGCGCGCGCCAGGTTCCACATGGCCAGCGACTCCACCACGCCGCTCTTCATCAGCTTGAGGTTGACGCCGTGCGCCCCACCCTCGCGCGCCAGGCGCAGCACGTCCTTGGCCGTGCGGGCCGACTCGTCCGCGCAGATGGGCACCCGGGACGAGCGCGTCAGCTCCGCCATGCCCTCCCAATCCTCGCGAGGCACGGGCTGCTCGAAGAGCGCCAGCGGCACGCCCTCGGCCTCCAGCCCCGCGAGGAAGGTCCGCGACTGCGCCACCGTGTAGCCCCCGTTGGCGTCCGCGAACAGCCGCGCGCCGGGCGCCTCGCGGCGGATGATGACCATGCGCCGCACGTCCTCCTCCGCCGACAGCGCCCCCACCTTCACCTTGATGGTGCGGATGCCCCGCGCGACGATGGCCCGCGCCGAGGACGCCGCGTGCGCCTCGTCACCGGCCGTCACCGTCATGTCGATGTCCAGCCCCGTGCCCGCCCCGCCGAAGAAGGCGAAGAGCGGCATCCGGTAGTGGCGGCCCAGCGCGTCCAGCAGCGCCAGCTCCAGGCCGCAGCGCGCGGAAGGCGCGGCCGGCAGGGCCTCGCCCAGCAACGCCCCGAGGGGACGCCAGCCCCGCGCGTCCTTGCCGAGCAGCACCTGACGCACCGAGCGGAGCGCCTCGAGCGTGCTCGCCTGCGTCTCGCCGGACACCGCCGTGAGGGGCGCGGACTCGCCCAGGCCCACCGTCCCGTCCGCCAGCGTCAGACGGATCAGCACGTTGTTGGCCATGTCCGGAGCCCCCGTGGCGATGGCGAAGGGCTCGGTGAGCGCGAGGTCCAGCGGCTCGAAGGTCAGTTCGGTGATGAGGGTCGGGAGCATGGGCCTCCAGGGGGTTCAGCGCAGCAGACGCTCGAAGGTGACCACCTTCATGGCCACGAAGGTGGCGACGACGGACCCTATCGCGAACAGCGCCGCCAGCAGCAGCGAAGAGAGGAAGGGGCCCGGCACGGCGAGCGTGACGAAGAAGCAGACGAGGATGGTGGGGCCGATGAGCAGCCCGTTGATGTTGTTGGCGGTGCGGAAGTCGCGCGCCAGCAGGCTGACGAGCAGCGCGGTGGTGGTGGAGAAGGTCAGCGACGTGAGCAGCACCGCCAGCAGGGCCAGCACGTAGCCGGGCGAGCCGAGCCCCAACCCGAGGATAAGCACCGCGTCCACCGAGAAGAGCACCAGGGTGACGAGCGAGGCCAGGGCGAGCAGGGCCAGCAGCTTGGCGAGCAGTATCTGCCCCACGCGCACCGGCAGGGCCACCAGCAGCTCGAGCGTGCGCGACTCGCGCTCGGTGATGAGGATGTAGCTGGCCGTCACCGAGGGCACGATGAGCCCGCCGAGTGCGATGAAGGGCACCAGCATGGCCCGCATCATCGCCAGGGGGTCGTCCACCATCTCCCGCAGCCCCCGGGGCAGCACCACCCCAGGCGGGAGGTTCATCGGCTTCGCCGCCCCCGTCTTCATCCCGAGCATCTGCAACCCCGGGACGATGACCAGCAGGATGATGGGCAGCAGCAGCGCCGTCAGCATCGCGCCGCGGCTGCGCACCAACTGGCGCCACTCCTTGCGGAAGAGGATGCGCACCTCACGCGCGAGCATCGTTCGCCCCCACCACGTCCAGGAAGAGCTCCTCGAGGCTCGGCGTCACGACGCGGCACTCGTACACGTCGAGCCCCACGCCGAGCAGGTGGCGCAGCAGCCCGGGAGCCTGCGCCGCCGCGTCCGCCACGTGCACGTGCACCGCCTCGGCCTCGCGCGTGGGCGTGAGGCCTTGTCCCGCGAGCGCCTCGGCCAGCCGCTCGGGACCCTGGGTGGCGCGCAGTACGAGCACCGGTTGAATCCGCTGGCGCAGCGTGGCAATGCGCTCGTGCAGCAGCACCTTGCCCTGACGGAGGATGACCGCGCTCTCGCAGAGCGCCTCGGCCTCGGCCAGGTTGTGCGTGCACAGCAGCACCGTGCGGCCGGGCATCACCTTGCGCAGGAAGGTGTGCACCTCGCGCGTGGCCACCGGGTCCAACCCCACCGTGGGCTCGTCCAACAGCAGCACCTCTGGAGAGGAGACGAGCGCGGCGGCCATGGACAAGCGGCGCTGCATGCCGCCGGACAGCTCCGCCATCCGCCGCGAGCGGAAGGGCCCGAGGCCAAAGGCCTCCACCACCTCGGGGATGTTCCCGCGGCCGTACAGGTCGCGCACCAGCAGGAGGAAGTCGTCCACGGTGAGGTCGCGGTACATGCCCGGGGACTGGGGGACGATGCCCACGCGCCGCTTGGCCTGGAGGAAGTCCGGCTCATCGACGCCGAGCCCGAAGAGGCGCACCTGCCCCGACGAGGGCCGCAGCGCGCCGGTGAGCAGGCGGATGAGGGTCGTCTTCCCCGCGCCGTTGGGGCCGAGCAGGCAGGCCCGCTCCCCTGGGGAAATCCGGAAGCTCACCTGGTCGAGCGCCTGGACGCCGCCGGGGTACACCTTGGTGACGCTGGAGACCTCCAGCGGTACATGTTCGTTGAGCGCCAGGCGGCCGTCCTCCCACTCGCGCGGCGGACATACCACGCGGGCCCGGCCTTGCATCCGTCCGCGAACATGGGCACCAGCAGTCGAGGAGACTTCCCGCGCCATGAATCCAACCGCCCGGTGGCTCAAGGACAGCCCCGCCGCGCCCGCCAAGGCCACGCCCGCCCGCCAGGCCGAGGAGAAGACGGAGTCGCGCGACCCGGAGACGCCGCTGTGCTGCGCGCGCTGCGGCCACGTCATCACCCGCGAGCGAGACCGCACCACCGTCAACGGCCGCTCCACGCACACCCGCGTCAATCCCTCCGGCTTCGTCTTCCACTTCGGGTGCTTCGCCCGGGCCGAGGGCTGTCTCATCATCGGCCCGCCCACCGCCGAGGCGAGCTGGTTCCCGGGCTTCACGTGGCAGTACGCCTTGTGCGCCGAATGCAAGACGCACCTGGGCTGGGCCTTCCACGGCGAGAGCGGCTTCCTCGGGCTGGTGCTGGACCGGCTCACCGCGCCGGGCTGAACGGGGGCGTGAGCACTCCGGGCAGGAGCACGGACACGGTCGTGCCCTGCCCCTCCTGGCTCTCCACCCGGAGCTGCCCTCCCATGGTCTGGAGGAGGGACTCGCTCAGGGACAGGCCGAATCCAGGATTATGGAGATCCGGCCGGTAGAAGACCGGGGCACGGACGTGGGGCAGCAGTTCCGAGGGAAAGCCGTCGCCGGTATCGGAGATGTCCACGCACACCTGGCCCTCCTCCCACCGGGTGCGCACCCGGAGCACGTGCTGCCGCGGCTGGCCGCACCGGATGGCCAAGAGGGCCTCGCGGATCAGAGAGTGGAACACCAGCCAGAGCTGCCCCTCGCGAGCGAGGACGCCGGGAAGCCCGGTGGCATGCTCCGTCTCCAGCCGTACCGGAGGCTCCAGGCCCCGGAGGGAGTCCCTCAACACCGCGTCCAGGCTCACCCGGACGTCCACCAGGGCTGGAGCCCTTCGCGGCCCGTAGCGCTGGCGCAACAGGTCTCGAACGAAGTCACGGGAGTGCCGCCAGGCCTCGATGCACATGGGCATCCAGCGCACATGGCCGCTCTCGCCAAAGCGGGTGAGCTTCTTCAGGCACGAGCGAAGGGTGTGGAGGGGCGGCATGAGCTCACGGGCGAGGCACGCCACGAAGGCCCTCTGGGTGTCCCGCTGGGCACGCTGCAGCGCCCGCAGCCGCGCCTCGTCGCCGCCTACCAGGGTGGCGATTCCACTCAGCAGACGGTCCGGCTCCTCCAGGGTCTGCCCGCCAGCGCTCAGGAAGACGGAGAAGGCCGTCCCCTGGCCCTCCTGACTCTCCACCTGGAGCTTCCCGCCCATCACCTCGACGAAGGTCTTGGCGAGGGACAGGTCGAGCCAGGCACCGGACCCCGTGTGCCAGGAGGGGTGGAGCGGCTCGAAGAGGTGGGGCAGCACCCGCGGTGGAAGGCCCGGACCGGAAGCGGAGAGGGTCACGAGCACGCCGCCCTCGTGCGGCTGCGTACGCACGGTGAGCACGTGCCGCTGGGGTGTCTCTGGCGGCACGGTCTGGAGGGCATCGAGGAGGAGGGTGAAGAACACCTGGTTGAGCAGCGCCTCGTCACCGGAAACACGGGGGAGCATGGGCGCGTACTCCGTCTCCAGCCGGGCTGTGCGCACCTGCTCTCCCTCAACGAGACGCAGCACCGCATCCAGGCGCTCGTGAACGTCCAGCGGCTGGGGCGTGGCACTCGCCGAGTGCGGGAGGAAGCGGGTGCGGCTGGTGATGTCGTAGAGGTGACGGCATGCCTCCTCTGCCCGCTGGAGGAGCGCACGCAGTTCCTCGCGTCTCGCTTCCGGCGTCCCTGGGTCCACCCAGCGCTCCACAGACCGCAGCAGATTGAACAGGACGGTCAGGTGGGTCCGAAGGGTGTACGAGATATGCAACGGCATATCTACCAGGGGCTCGAACAGCGTCGGCCCGAGCGCGCTCGGGTCCCACTGCACCGCTTCATCCAGGACGGGGGCCATGACCGTGCCCCATCATGGCATGAGAGCTCACCGCCCCGGGCCGAGTGCCGCCAGCGCGGTGGCCATCACCTGTTTGAGGGGCACGCCCGCGGCCTCGGCCACCTTGCGGCAGTCCTCGAACTCGGGGTGGGCGTTGAGCACCGTGCCGTTGCGCAGGCCGCGCTTCACCCGCACGCGGCCCCACGGAGTCTCCACCTCCACCCAGTCGCGCTCCAGCGCCGTGCGCTCCACCGCGTAGGAGCGCACCCCGAGCGTGGTGGACTCGCGCAGCAGCGTGTCCGTCACCGTCTCCCGCGCGCCCCCCTCCACCAGCACGCTCAGCACATGCCCCGGCCGGGCCTTCTTCATCGTCGCGGGCACCACCCAGGCGTCCAGCGCGCCCTTCGTGAGCACATGCTCCAGCAGGTAGCCGAGCAGCTGCGGCGTGCTGTCGTCCAGGTTGGCCTCCACCACCCAGAGGCCCTCGGCCCGCGCCTCGGCCCGGCCCATGGCCGCGCGCAGCACGTTGGGCCTGTCCCGGAAGTCCTTCGTCCCCACGCCGTAGCCGATGCGCTCCACGATGAAGTCCGGCGGCGGCTGGCCGATGCGCGCCAGCACCTTGAGCAGCGCCGCGCCCGTTGGCGTCGTCAGCTCGCCCACGCCCTCGAAGCGCACCGGCACGTCCCGGAGCA
Source organism: Archangium gephyra (assembly GCF_042230915.1). Classification (GTDB taxonomy): domain Bacteria; phylum Myxococcota; class Myxococcia; order Myxococcales; family Myxococcaceae; genus Archangium; species Archangium gephyra_B. Next base: position 10,702,526 of record NZ_CP102578.1, read on the forward strand.
GCTCCAGCGTGGCCGGCACCGGAATGGGCATGTTCCCGTGCGCCACCCGGATGGTGCCGCTGCCCAGCGGCGGCGGCGCCGAGTACACCTCGGGGTCTCCGAGCAGGTCCAACACCACCGCCGCACCGCAGATGTCCACGATGGAGTCCACCGCCCCCACCTCGTGGAAGTGGATGGCGTCGATGGACACCCCGTGCACCTTCGCCTCGGCCTCGCCGATGGCCCGGAACACCGCCAGCGCCCGCTCCTTGGCCCGGGGCGACAGCGTGTCCGCCGCCTCGATGAGCTGGCGGATGTCCGAGTAGGCGCGGTGCGGATGGGCCTCGCGCTCGTCCAGCACCACGTCCAGGTGCGTGCCGCTGATGGCGTGCCGCACCGCCCGGCTCACCGCCAGCTTCCAGCCCGGCACCTTCAGCCCGCTGAGCGCCTGGGCAATGGCCTCCGGCGTCACGCCGAGGTCCACGCCCGCCGCCAGGAACATGTCCCCGGCGATGCCGCCCACCGGCTCCAGGTAGAGAATCTTGCGCACGGATGTTCTCCCTCAGCGCTGGCCCTTGGTGCGCGAGATGAGGGCCGCGTAGAAGCCGCCCCCGAAGCCGTTGTCGATGTTCATCGTCGCCACGTTGGAGGCGCACGAGTTCACCATCGTCAGCAGCGCGGACACGCCCCCGAAGTTGGCCCCGTAGCCCACCGACGTCGGCACCGCCACCACCGGAATGCCCACCAATCCGCCCACCACGCTCGCCAGCGCCCCCTCCATGCCCGCCACCACCACGGCCGCGTGCGCGTCTTGAATCTCCTCGCGCCGCCGCAGCAGCCGGTGGAGGCCCGCCACGCCCACGTCGTACACGCGCTTCACCGTGGCCCCCATGGCCTCCGCGGTGATGGCCGCCTCCTCGGCCACGGGGATGTCGCCCGTCCCCGCCGTCACCACCGTCACCTTCCCCGCCTTCGGCTTGCCCTGCTTCAGGTGGAAGATGCGCGCCACCGCGTGGTACTCGCCCTTGGGGTAGGCGGCCACGAGCGCCTCGGCCTTCTCCGACTGAAGGCGCGTCACCAGCACCGTCTGCTTGCGCTCCACCAGCTTGCCCACGATGCCCAGCACCTGCTCGGCCGTCTTCGGCTCGCCCAGCACCACTTCCGGGAAGCCGAAGCGCAGGCTGCGGTGGGTGTCCACGGTGGCATAACCAAGCTCGGCGAACGGCAGATCCTTCAGCTGGCCCACGGCGTCATCCACCGAGACCTTGCCGCCCTTCACCTGCTCGAGCAGTCGGGTGAGCGTCTTCTCGTCCATGCCCGCCCCTCTACCCCACTGTGCGGGCCGGTGGAATGAGGAGCGTGCGGAAGACCCTCCCGGGGCTCCCACCGCCGAGTCAGGCGCGGGTGCTCCCGGGAGGGGACCGGGTCACGAGGGCCGGGCTCGAGCGAGCCAGGCCCCCGTGGTCCCCGGGTGATGCGGACTACGCCAGCGTCCGGCGGCGCCGCGACCACAGCATGCCGCCGAGGAGCAGCGACAGGGTGCTGAAGGCCTCACTGCCCGTGCCCGCGCAGCCGCCGCAGCCGCCACCGTTGTTACCGCCACCGTTGCCCGTCCCGGCGTCGGTGCCAGGGTTGGTGCCCGCGTCGGTTCCAGGGTTGGTACCCGCGTCGGTGCCAGGGTTGGTACCCGCGTCGGTGCCCGCGTCGGAACCAGGGTCGGTGCCCGCGTCAGGATCCGTGCCCGCGTCCGGCGTCGGGTCCACCGTTCCACCGTCGGTGCCCGTACCGGCGTCCGGCGTCGGGTCCACCGTTCCACCGTCGGTGCCCGTACCGGCGTCCGGCGTCGGGTCCACCGTTCCACCGTCGGTGCCCGTACCGGCGTCCGGCGTCGGGTCCACCGTTCCACCGTCCATGTCCGTACCGGCATCCCCCGTGCCCCCATCTGGCATGGAGGCAAGCACGTTCACGAACACCGCCGTGGTGCGGCCGGGCACGACGAAGTCGCCAGACGGCTCGAAGGAGGCGCCCCGGACGACCGGGTCCGTAGAGGCCTGCTGCACGGGGTGCAGCCGCATCTCGACGCCCGAGTAGGCGGGGATGTGGAACACCTGGTGCTCGTCGTTGGCGTTGAAGAGCACCACGACGTCCGTGTAGCCGTCGGTGGCCAGCGGATCGCGGAGGTTCATGACGATCAACCCGGGCACCTGCGAGGGGCCGGTATTGAAGAAGGACACCTTCTCCTGGACCTCCTTGGCCGTGCGCAGGCGGAAGAGCGCCGCGCTCTTGCGGATGGCCAGCATCTCCTCGAAGTGCTCGAGCGAGCGGAGGATGTGCTCCGGGCCGGCCTTGAGCTCCGGCCGGCCGAGCAGCGCCTTCATGACGGGCCAGTTGCTCCGGTTGTCGGCGGCGGGAGGCAGACCCACGCCCCAGTTGTTCGACGCGTAGGAGAAGTCGAGCTTGTTGAACCAGTCGCCCGAGTTGTAGCTGTTGCGGTCGAGCGACTTGGAGCGCAGCAGCTCGTCACCGGCGTGGAAGAAGGGGATGCCCTGGCCGAGCGCCACCAGGCTCATGCCCATGTTGTGCATGCGCACGCGGTCTTCCAGGGGGGCCGCCCAGGGCGCCTTCATCTGCACGGCGTCGAAGAGCGTCTCGTTGTCGTGCGCCGAGACGTAGGTGATGACCTCCTGAGGATCCAACGTGTAGCCGGCGGGCTGGCCGTTGTAGTCCACCTGCGAGCCCTTCACGGTGTCGCCCACCTTGTTGACGAGCGTGTACTCGCTCAGGTTGCCGGCCAGGCCCACGCGGATCTGATCCATGTGGAGCAGCAGGCGCTGGCGCTGGTCCTCGGGGCTGCCGCCGGTGACGGAGTTGGGGTCGTACCAGAGACCGCTGATGAAGCCCTGCTCCTGCAGGCCGCTGAAGGGGCCACCGCCGCGAGCCGCGTCACGCAGGCGGTCGCTGAAGGTGCCGATGCCGGTGCCGGGCATGTTGAGCTGGGTGGCGTTCACGCCGCGTGCGTTGTTGACCACCTCGCCGAAGTTCCAGCCCTCGCCGTAGAGGTAGATACGCGAGCCGTCCACGCCATCCTTCTCCAGGGTGAGCGCGCCGAGCTTCTCCTTCACCTTGAGCAGGTTGGACTTCATGTGGTGGCCCATGAGATCGAACCGGAAGCCATCCACCTTGTAGGCCTTCGCCCAGGTGACGAGCGAGTCCACCATGAGCTTCTCGAACATGGCGTGCTCGGAGGCGGTGTTCTGGCAGCAAGTGCTCGTCTCGACGTTGCCGTCGGCGTTGAGGCGCTGGTAGTAGCCGGGCACCACCTTGTCGAGCACCGACTTGTCGCCCAGGCCCGAGGCGTTGGTGTGGTTGTAGACCACGTCCATCACCACGCGCAGGCCGCTGTCGGACAGGCCCTTCACCATCTGGCGGAACTCGACGATGCGCGAGGTGCCGTCCGGGTTCACCGCGTAGCTGCCCTCGGGCACGGTGTAGTGGAACGGGTCATAGCCCCAGTTGAAGCCGTCCAGGTCGCGCACGGCCTCGACGGCGGCCTGCTGCTCCTCGGAGTCGGGGGCCATGGCGCCCAGGTCCCCGGCGGGCGACTGGTGCTTGGAGCGGTCCTCGTCGATGGTGGCGATGTCGAAGACGGGCAGCAGGTGCACGTGCGTGAGGCCGTGGGTGGCCAGGCGGCGCAGGTGCTTCATGCCGTGGGAGCTCGTCTCGGAGAAGGCCGAGAAGGTGCCCCGCTTGTCCGCCGGCACCGACTTGTCACTGATGCTGAAGTCGCGCACGTGCAGCTCGTAGAGGACGATGTCCTCGGGCGCCGCCAGCGGGGGCTTCACCAGCGAGCTCCAGCCCTCGGGCGCGAGCGCCGGGTCCGCGAGGTCGACGAGCTGGCTGCGCAGGCTGTTGGTGGACAGGCTCAGCGAGTAGGGGTCGGTGACGAGGTTCTTCAGGACCTTCTTCGCGGAGGGGACGTACACCTCCACCTCGTAGAGGTAGAACAGGCCCTTCCAGGCCGCGTTGCCGGTCAGGCTCCAGACGCCCGTGGCGGGGTCGAGCGTCATCGGCACCACGGAGTCGGCGGAGGCGGTGGGGTCCGAGCCGCTGAACAGGTGCAGCTTCACGTTCACGGCCGTGGGCGCCCAGAGCTTCAGGGTGGGCACGCCACCCGTCCAGGTGATGCCCAGCGCCTCGTCATTGGCGTACAGCGCGTCCAGCACGAACGGCACCTGCACCGAGGTGGCGTCCAGCAGGTTGCCATCGGCGTCCACGAGCGAGAGGGCCACCTGGCCCTTGAGGATGTTCTGGACCTGAGCCAGGTAGTCCCCGGTGATGCGCACCGTCGGCTTGCCCGTGAGGTGCGGGTACTTCCCGGACACATCCGGGGGCAGTCCCAGCGTCACGAACTCGAGCGGGATGGACGCGCCGCCCTCGATGCCGTTGGTGCCCAGGCTCATCGCCCCGGTGGCATCGTGGTGCAGCCGGAAGGTGGCGCCCTCCGGAATGGAGGCCACGGCCGGCTCCCACACCAGCAGCTCGCCCGTGATCCAATGCGCCCGGGCCCGGTTGAGGTCGCCCTTGGGCGCGCCGGCAACGGAGATGTTCAGCTTGTGGCTGGTCGCGTTGTACTCGAAGGTCACCAGGGCTCCGGTGAAGGGCACGGAGAAGCCGATGTTGGAACCACCCGGATTGCCGCCCTCGCCGTAGTTCTCATCCCAGCTCTCGTTGATGGCGACCTTGCCCTCGTAGCCGCCCGCCGGGAGCGCCGCGGTGGAGAAGGTGTAGATGCCGTCACCATCCGGATCCTTCAGCCACGAGCCGAGGCAGTCGGGCTGCCAGTCGCCGGGGCACCCCAGCTCGCTCTGGAAGTTGCCGGGAGCGGTGGCGATGGCGGAGTTGTAGCGGGTGGTGAGCCAGTGGCTCTGGGGGTCGTAGTAGAACTTGACGTTGCCGTCCGCCTCCAGCGTCAGCGACAGCTCCTCGCCGGTGGGGGAGCCGCCCTTGCCGTAGGTGGTGACGGTGCCATCTTCGTCGACGGCCGCGCGGAACGTATGCGTGCCCGCCTTCAGCTTGAAGGTGGCCTGCCAGGCCTTGTCGCCCGAGTCGAAGGTCAGGCCCGCGGCGGGGCATGCCGTGTCATCGGCGTGGCACTGCACGGAGCCGACGAGGGTGACACTCGTGGGAGCGGCGGCCGCCGTTCCCGCCGAGAAGAGGGCGAGCGCGCCGAGCAGCGCCCGCGTGCGGGACAGTCTGGTGGAGGGAGCCTTGATTCTCATTCGCTGAAGCACCTGTGAAGCCGGAGGGGGGCACTCCAGCGCGGCCGCCTCATGCGGACACGGCACGCCGGAGTGTTCATCAGCGTATACCAGAGAGGCTCCAGGGCCTTCACCTGGGGCGGCTGGCACGGGGGCTGGGGCGCTGTTAAGCCTCGCCCCCATGTTGCGCTCCCGTCACCTGCGCCTCGTCCCCTGCCTCGCCCTGACGGCCTGCATCGCGGGCCCGTCCTCCACCGACAACCCGCCTGCGGCGCGGCCTCCCGTGGAGCTCGCCGCGCCCGCGGGCGACGAGTGGTACCGGCACGCCGTCTTCTACGAAATCTTCGTCCGCAGCTTCCAGGACTCCAATGGAGACGGCAAAGGCGATCTGCCCGGCCTCATCTCGCGCCTGGACTACCTCAACGACGGAGACCCGAGCACCACCACGGACCTGGGCGTGGACGCGCTCTGGCTGATGCCCGTGTTCGACTCGCCCAGCTACCACGGCTACGACGTGGTGGACTACGAGCGCATCCACCCGGACTACGGCACCATGGAGGACTTCGAGCGGCTGTGCGCCGAGGCCCACCGCCGCGGCATGCGCGTCATCCTGGACCTCGTCCTCAATCACAGCAGCTCGCAGCACCCGTGGTTCGTGGAGTCCGCCGCCTCGCGCACGTCGGCGAAGCGGGACTGGTACGTGTGGAGCGACACGGACCTGGGCTGGCGGCCGCCGTGGGACGTCTTCGCCAAGGGCTCCACCTGGCACGAGCGCAACGGCGCGTACTACTACGGCGTCTTCTGGGGCGGCATGCCGGACCTCAACCTGAAGACGCCCGCGGTGCGCGAGGAGGCCAGACGCATCGCCTCCTTCTGGCTGGGCAAGGGCGCGGATGGCTTCCGGCTGGACGCGGCGCGCTACCTCATCGAGAACGGCCCGGGTGTCTCCGGCCAGGCGGACACGGCCGAGACGCACGCCTTCTGGAAGGAATTCTCCGCGCACGTGCGGAGCGTGAAGCCCGACGCGGTGCTGGTGGGGGAGAACTGGACCACCACCCCGGCCATCGCCACCTACTACGGCTCCACGGCCCAGGTGCCCGGCGGGGACGAGCTGCAGCTCAACTTCAACTTCCCGCTCGCCGACGAGCTGCTCAAGGCCGCCCGCTCGGGGGATGGAAATGGGGTGGCGCTGAAGCTGGCGGAGATGCGCAGCCGCTACCCGGCGGGTGTGGCGGACGCGCCCTTCCTCACCAACCACGACAGCGTGCGCACGGCCACGCAACTGGGCGGCAACGCGGGCGCGCTCGCCACCGCGGCCTCGCTGCTGCTCACGATGCAGGGCTCGGCCTTCGTCTACTACGGCGAGGAGGTGGGCATGGCCAACGGCACCACCAACAACGACGAGGCCAAGCGCACGCCCATGGTCTGGGACGCCAGCGCGGGCGCCGGCTTCACCCGCGGCACGCCGTGGTTCTCCTTCGCCCCGGGCCGCGAGAGCGCCCAGGTGGCCGCGCAGTCGGACGCGCCCGGCTCGCTGCTCTCGCGCTACCGCGGCCTCATCCGGGCCCGCCACGCCTCGGAGGCGCTGGACCGCGGCGGCCTGCGGCTGCTCACCTCCACCGAGGGCCGCGCGCCCACGCTGGCCTTCGTGCGCACGTGGGGAGCGGAGCGGGTGCTGGTGGTGCACAACCTCGGTGACGCGGTGGAGACAGCGGGCCCCTTCGCGCTGGAGGGTGAGTCGGCCGAGGTGCTCTTCGCCGACCCGTCCGTGGGCTCACCCGTTCGGAGTGACGGGGGCTGGAGCGTCACCCTGCCCGCCCGCGCCACCGGCATCTGGCGCCTGCGGTAGCGCGGGCGCGGGCGGCACCGGCACCACCGCGGGCCAGCCCGGCGCCTGAGGCCCGAGCACGTCTTCCTGCCGCGAGCCCTCGGGCACGAGCAGGTCCACCACGGGGGACTGGGCCCCACCGCCCAGGCGGCCGCCGCCGAAGCGCTCGTGCGACACGCCCGGCCCGATGCCGAGCACCATCAGCCCCTGCGGGGCCGGTGCCGTCATGCTGCCGAGCAGGGAGGGCAGCTCCACCCGCCTGTCCAGCGTGGCCCCGGTCACCGCCACCGCGTAGCCCCACGAGGGCTGGGCCGGGCCGCCGAGGAAGCCCTCCGGGACGAAGAAGGACACCGAGGGGCCGAAGACGCGGATGCGGGTGGGGAAGAAGACGCGCTCCTCCAGCTGCCGCTCCACCCGCTCCTCCAGGGCCCGCACGTCCGCCTCGCTCAGCGAGCCCTGGCGCTGGGCCTCCGCGAGCGCCGCGTCCCGCCACAGCTTGCGCAGCACGTCGCGTGCCTCGTAGGGGCGCGGGGTGAGGACGATGGCCTTCTCCCAGGCGCTGCCGGGCGTGAGCGCGAGGTGGCGGCCGGGCAGCGTGTCCGTGCGGCCCGAGCCCTCCGTCCGGTCCTCGTCCACGTACACGTCCAGGTTGAAGGTGTAGAAGCCGTGGCGGGCCATGTCCGCCAGGGTGGTGCCCGCCGCGTCCACCGTCCTGCGCTGGGGCACGGCGATGGGCTGGGCGAAGGTGGCCTCGAAGCGGGTGCCTCCGCGCTCCGCGAACGCACGGAAGGCCAGCAGATCCAACGAGCCGGGCCCCAGGTCCTGGCGCAGCGGGTAGCGCAGCGCGCCGTCTCCATGGTCGTCCCCACGGGGGTCCGCCAGGGAGAAGAGCTGCGTGTCACCACGCGTACCGCGGCAGGCGCTGGCGCACGCGGCCAGCAGCAGGAGCAGGGAGAGGCGGCGGAGAAGCACCATACGGAGGGTTCCTCGGGAGGCTGGAAAAGCGAAGGGGCCCGGCGGGCGTCACCGCGCGCCGGGCCCCCTCGGAGTGCATCGGAAACGCAGCGGCTAGAACTGCGCCTTCATGAACGCCTTGAGACGCACGTGCTCGAAGGAGCGCGTCTCCAGCGGGTTCCAGCCGCCGTAGCGGTTGGTGAAGCCCAGCGAGCCCACCGTCACGCCGTGGTCCTTGGAGATCTTCTCGTCGGCGGCCTGGGCCACGAAGCCCGTGCCGTAGTCAGGCGTGTAGGTGCCGAAGAGGTACTGGCCCTCGAGACCGAACTCCACACCGGCCAGGATGTACTTGGCCTTCAGCGACACCAGGTTCTTGTCGTGCTTGCCCGACACCATCTGGTGCAGGTTGTAGGACTGGAACGCCGTGTTGCCGTCCTGCAGGTCCGCCAGGAACTTGGTGTAGCTCAGGGACGTGTACAGGTCGTCCGTCAGCTGGTAGCCGGCGCCGAGGTTGAAGCTGGAGTAGTTCAGCACGCGGTCGTCATCGGAGATGTCGTCGAAGGGCTTGAACTTGTAGCCCGTGACGCCCTCGCGGGTGACAAGGTCCGGGTTGCCGTAGAAGTCGGCGGTGGACAGCGGGTTGCCGTTGGCGTCCGTGCCGTAGTTGCGCTTGACGCCGGCGCAGGCCACGCCGCCGCCCGGGCAGTCCCCGTCCTGGTAGGGCAGGTACTTCTTGTCGTTCAGGCGCTTGTCGGAGTCGTGGATGTACTTGAACTTGCCGAACACGTCGATGCCACGGCCCAGGTCCAGCACGTAGCGGGCCTTGGCCACCGCGATGTGCGTCTGCTTGTCCTGGAAGGGCTGGTAGGCGCTGCGGTAGTTGTGCAGCACGCCCGAGTCCAGCTCCGCGCCCGGGTACTGGGTGTCGGTGATGGAGCGCGAGTCGTTGCCCCACGCCTGCCAGTTCTGGTTGTAGGTGATGAACGAGTACTCACCGGCGATGTCCAGCGCGCCGTTGCTGTACACGGGGTTGAACGTCACGCCCTTCCAGCCGATGGCCGTCTCGGCCAGGGGCTCGTCGAAGTCCGTGAACTCGTTGTCCACGTTGAGCGTGGCCACCTGCTGGGTCTCGTTGGTCCAACCGCCGTAGCCAATGGCCGTCGGGTTGCCGGCGAACACGCCGTACTTGGCGTTGTTGGGGCCGGGGAAGGCGAACGAGGCGTCGTGGCCCTCGGTGAGCAGCACGTCCGACTCGCGGCGCGCGGCCATGATGGCCACGTAGTCCGCGCCGATGCTGAAGCCCTGCACGTTGAGCGACAGGCCGATCTCCAGCGGATCATTCAGCGTGAGGTCCACCTTCCAGGTGTTGTCCTCGTGCTTGCCCGCGGGCACCGGCGAGTAGCCGTTGATGCCGAAGCTCTTGGGCACCCAGCGCGGATCATTGCCGTCGGTGCCGAAGTAGTTGGTGTTCTCCGCGTGCATGTACGAGCGGTAGAACGAGCCCTTCACGTCCAACACGGAGCCCATGTGGACGCCGGCCTTCACGCCGCCCACGCCGTTGCGGAAGCGCGGGAAGAGGTTGCGGCCGTTGTCCACGTTGTTGTCGCCAATCTCCAGCTCGTTGTCGATGGCGTACTGGAAGATGCCACCGACGTCGACCATGTCGTTGAAGGCGTACTTGGCCTGGAAGACGTAGGAGGCGTCCGTGGTGTGGAACGCGCCCGTCTTGTAGTTGGGGCCGGCCCAGAGGCGGGGCAGGGAGATGCCGGCCACGTCGTACGTCAGCTTGCGATCGAGCGCCGAGCCCTGCACGAGCACGCCGTAGGCGTTGTCGCGGTCGATGTAGCGGATGCGGCCGACGACGTACGGATCGAACTGGCCGAAGTCGTTGGCGCCGATGGTGGCCGAGTCGATGAGGTAGCCCGGCGTCAGGGTGACGGCCAGACCGCGCAGCTTGATGTACTGGTTGGAGCGCGAGTCGAACTCACCGCAGTCGCCGTTGACGCAGGGGCCGCTGGGGTTGCCGCCAAAGCCGCCGAAGTTCGACCAGAAGTTCTGGCTGAAGCGGCTGTGGATGCGGCCACGCACCTCGACGGCGCTGGACAGCCGCGCGTTGAGCAACAGCTCGAGCTCGGTGCCGATGCCGTTGTCGCCGGAGCCCTCACCCGGGATGGTGGTGAAGTTGTACATCGCACCCTGCTGGCGCGTGTTGCCATACAGCCACTTGGTGTAGGTGGTACCGCCAATCTGGAGCTTGGGGGCCTCCTGGGCGAGCGAGGCGGTAGCGGGCAGCAGGGTGGCAGCGGCGGTGAGGGCGACTGCGCCCTTCCGCAGGGACTTCGTCTTCATGGGTGATACCCCTCTCTTTTGCAGCCGACCCGGGAAGCGGGGGCTTCCCGGCTGCCGGCGCGGACGGCTCATCACCGCCCGCGCGACCTCCGGCAGGAATGCGTGAATCTGGGAAGGACTACTTCTGCTCCTGGGCCGCGGCCGCCTTGGCCGTGCCACCCACCATCGTCAGCGTGGCCGGCTTCTTCGCGCTGCCGTCCTCGGCGCACTCGTAGCTGAGCATGTCGTGCTGGGCCTTGACCTCGGAGGCCTCGCCCTTGCCCTGGCCGGCGAGCACGTCCACGGCGTGCGGATCGCAGTCGCCGTCGTTGCCGCCGCCGAAGCGGTGCTGGCCCTCGTACTCGTTCACCTTGCGGGTGAGCAGGTCATTGCCCGAGGGGAAGCCCTCGTTGGACTGCACCACCACCTGGAAGCCCCACTGCGAGGGGTCACCCTCGAGGCCGGCCAGGTCCACGGTGGCGGACACCTTGCGGCCCGAGCCCTTGGTGCGGGTGGGGACGAGGACGTTGTCCTTGGCGGCGCCGGCCTTGCTGCCCACCTCGGCCTTCACGCGGGCGGAGTTCTGCGGGGAGATGATGATGACCTTCTCCCAGCCGTTGTTGGGGGCGAACTTCACGTTGAGGCCCGGCAGGGAGTCGGTGGAGCCGCTGCCCTCCTTGCCGTCCGTGTCGATGAAGACGAAGACCATCTGCACGGCGAAGCCGGAGCCCGTCTTCCACTCGTCGGCGAGCGTGGTGTTGAAGCCCAGGGTGATGTCGGCCTTGGTGCCCTTCTTCTCGAAGGTGAAGTCCGTCAGGTCGAACGAGCCGCGCTTGTACACGGGGTCGGTCGGGTACTTGTAGGTGCCCGGGCCGTTGTCATCCCCGGTGGGGTCCTTGAAGGACACCTTGTCGGCGGCGAGGGCGGGAGCGCCCAGGAGGGCGGCGGCCAGCGACAGCACTGCGAGACGGGAGGTCTTCATTGCAATTGCTCCTTGTTGAGGGAACTGCGCCGAGGAAGCTGCGGACTACCCCTTGACGCTACCGGCAGTGAGGCCGGACACGAGGTATTTCTGGAGGAACAGGAAGAGGACGACCACGGGGATGGAGACGATGATGGAGCCGGCGGCGAAGTAGCCCCACTGCTGGGAGAAGCCGCCCACGAAGAAGCGCAGGCCCACCGGCGCCGTGTACATGGTCTCCTGGTCCATGAAGGTGGCGGCGAGGATGAACTCGTTCCACGCCGTCATGAAGGAGAAGAGCGCCGTGACGGCCACGGCCGGCTTGGCCAGCGGCAGGATGATGGTCCAGAAGATCTTCCCCGCCGAGGCGCCCTCCATGACGGCCGCCTCCTCCAGCTCCTTGGGGATGGTGTCGAAGTAGCCCTTGAGCATCCACACGCTGAAGGGAATGGAGGTGGTGGCGTAGACGATGATGAGGCCGAGGCGCGAGCTGCCCAGGCCCAGCCACTGCACCAGGATGATGTAGAGGGGGATGAGCATCAGCGTGCCCGGGAACATCTGGGACACGAGGAAGGCCATCATGCCGGCGCGCTGGCCGGTGAACTTGAAGCGGCTGAAGGCATAGGCGGCGGTGCAGGCCAGGAAGACGCCCACCACCGTGGTGCCCAGCGCGATGATGGCGCTGTTGAGCATCCACTGGGCGAAGGGCTGATCCTCCATCACCGAGCTGAAGTTGGAGAAGGACAGCGTCTCCGGCCACGGGGTGACGGCGCGGACGCGGTCCATCATCGTCGGCGACTCGGGCAGCGTGGTGATGGCCAGGCTCTGCTTGCCCGAGAGGGCAATCGTGATGACCCAGAGGATGGGGTAGAGGGTGAAGAGGGTGAAGGCCGCCAGGAAGGCATGCAGCGGCCAGTGGGGGACCCCTTCGCGGCGCGAGAACATCAGGCGGCCTCCGTGGCGCGAGAGACGCGGTTCTGCACCACGCTGTAGAGCAGCAGGATGCCGAAGATGACGGTGGAGTACGCCGCCGCGTAGCCGTAGCGGTAGCGCTGGAAGGCGTACTTGTACGCCTGGGTGACGAGGATTTCGGTCGAGTTGCTCGGCTCGCCCTCGGTCACCAGGAAGATGACGTTGAACTGGTTGAAGGTCCAGACCACCGACAGGATGATGGCCGGCACGAGCGCGGGCTTGAGCGCGGGCAGCGTAATCGCGGTGAACTGCTGCCAGCGCGAGGCGCCGTCCACGCGCGCGGCCTCATAGAGCTCGGCGGGGATGGAGGTGAGCGCGCCGAGCGACACCACCATCATGAAGGGGAAGCTCAGCCAGCCGTTGGTGGCCAGCACCGTGAAGAAGGAGCTGACGGGCGTGTCGTACCAGGCGAGCCCCTGGCCGCCGAACATGCGGATGACATGGTTCACCACGCCGAACTGCTGGTGGAACATGCCCTTCCAGATGAGGGCGGTGATGTAGTTGGGCATGGCCCAGGGGAGGATGAGCAGCACGCGGTACACCGGGCGCAGCGCCAGCCCCTGCACGTTGAGGATGAGGGCGAGCACCAGGCCCACCGTCACGCCGATGGTGACGTTGGTGACCGTCCACACCACGGTGAAGAAGAGCGTGTAGTAGAAGTTGAGGTAGTTGAAGACGATGGAGCCGTCCTGCGCCCGCTTGGCGATGCTGAAGTCGCCGAGAATCTCCGCGTAGTTGCGCAGGCCCACCCAGATGTCCGTCAGCGACTGCCCCGTGTTGTAGAGGTTGGAGTCGGTGAAGGACAGGGTGATGCCGTAGAAGAACGGGAAGAAGACGAGCACCACCATGCCCACCATCGCCGGGGCGATGTAGGCGTACGCGGTGCGGTTCTCCACCACCGTCTCCACCGTGCGGGCCAGGCCGCCCATGCCGATGAAGAGCAGCACGGCGAGCGCCAGCGCGCCCAGGCCACCCAGGGCCCGGCCCGCGCCCGAGCGCAGCTCCGCCACGCGCGCCGTCACCGCCGCCTCGTTCACCGCTCCCGCGGGGGTGACGAGCCCGAGCGGACGGCGGTACGCGTCCGAGTCCCAGTTGCCGGGCTGCAGCGCCGGCTCGGCCGCGAGCTGCCGCTCGGCCACCACGGCCTGGGCGCGCTCGGACATGGCGCGCACCTGCCCGGCCACGAGCGTCTGCGTCTCGCGCACCTGGGCGTCCAGCACGCCCAGCGAGTAGGAGGCGTAACCGCCCAGGCCCACCGCGAGCGCCACCACCGAGGCGAGCACGAGCAGGCCCTGCTTGCGCACGGCGAAGGAGGCGCCCGCGCACAGCGCCAGCGGCACCAGCAACCACAGCAGCAGCGAGCCCGTGCTGGGGACGAGCGGCGCCTTCAGGGGGGGCGTGGCCAGCTCCACCATGCCCACCACCGCGCCATTCACCTCCACCGGCGCGCTCAGCTGGCGCCCGCCGTTGGGCAGCGCCTCGGCCTCCACCTCCAGCTTGCGCGCGGTGCCCTCCTCGCGGTTGGTCTCCACCGCGGCGCGCAGCCGCTGGCCGCGGTCGTAGAGGGGCTTCTCCTCGCGTGACAGCCGGCGCGGCGCCGCCTTCTCCCCCTGGTCCTCGGGGAAGGTGGAGGCCTCGAGCTGGATGCCCGAGAAGGCAATCACGCGCACCGCGCTGCCCGCCGGGAGCTGCTGCTGCCAGGCGGACACCACGGCGCGCACGGACTCACCCGAGCCCCCCGCGCGCTGGACGAGGTCCTCCAGCGCCCGCAGGGACACGAAGGCCTGCCGGTCCGCGCGCTCGGTGGCGATGGTCTCCAGGGCCTTGGCCAGCAGGCCCTGGGCGAGCACGAGGGACAGACCGAGGGCGAGCGACAGCCCCACGAGCACCCGCACGCGGTGCGGGGCCCGGCCCTGGGGAGAACCCGAGGGACCGCCCGCGCTGTGGAGGGGCTCGGTGAATTCGCCGGGCGGGAGGACGGCGGGCTCGCCGCCGGAACGTTGTGGGGCCGTCGTGCTCACTCAGTGCCTCACTTCTTGCGCAGGCCGGCCACGTCCTTGGCCACGGCCTTCTGGGCCACGTCGAGGGCGGCCTTGGGGGTGGAAGCCTTCTTGAGGACGCTGGTCATCGCCGAGGTGGCCGGCGACCAGACCATCGTCATCTCCGGCACGTTGGGCATGGGCACCGCCACCTCGACCTGGTCGCGGAAGGCCTTGAGCTGCGCGTCGCCGGCGACCTTGGGGTCCGCGTACACGGCCTGGTTGGCGGGGCTCTGGCGGCCCTCCAGCGCGAGCACCTTGGCGGCCTCGGTGCTGGTGAGGAACTTCGCCACCTCGAAGGCGGCGTCCTTGTTCTGCGACGGAGCGGAGACGTACACACCCTCCACCGTCATCCACGGGCGCATGGGCTTGCCACCGGCCTCGTCCAGGGTGGGCAGCGGCGCCAGGCCGTAGTCCACGCCCTTGGCGATCTCCCCGAGGAACCAGGGGCCGGAGAACACCATGGCCGCCTTGCCGTCGTTGAAGAGCGAGGTGATGAGCGCGCTGGAGGGCTCGGCGGGCAGGATGCCGTCCTTCTCCGCCCACTTCATCATCAGCTCCACCGACTTCACGTTGGCCGGCGAGTTGAGGGTGGGCGTGGTGCCCGGGCCGAACACGCCGCCGCCGAAGCCGTTCATCAGCGCCGAGTGGTAGTAGAAGTCGCCGTAGGCGTAGGCCAGCCCGAAGCGGCCCGCCTTCTTGTCGGTGAGCTTCTTGGCCATCGTCACCAGCTCGCCGCTCGTCTTGGGCGGGGTGGGCACGAGCTTCTTGTTGTAGATGAGCGTGACGACCTTGTAGTTGAGCGGCAGGCCGTAGACGGTGCCGCGGTAGGTCATCGCCTCCATCGTGGTGGGGATGAAGCGCTTGCGGGTGGCATCATCCAGGTAGAAGTCGATGGGCTCCACCGTGTTGCCGGCCTCGATCCACCCACCCAGGCGGTCCTGGGCGAAGATGAAGATGTCGGGGCCCTTGCCGCGCGGCACCGTGGCGGAGATCTTGTCCGCGTAGGCGTCATACGGCACGGCGAGCGTCTTCACCTGGATGCCCTTGGAGGCATTGGCGGCGTTGAACTGCCCAATCACCTTCTCCAGCGCGGCCTTCTCCTCGGCGCGGTAGCCGTGCCACAGGACGATCTCCTTGGGCTGGGCGGAGGCGGGGGTGGACAGCAGACCGAGGGCACACAGGCCCACGGCTGCGATCATCAGTCGCAGGTTCTTCATGTCGGGAGCTCCTGAGGGGTAGGGACTCGACTAGACGGACAGTCGTTGCTCGGTTTCGGCGTCGAAGAGGTGCAGCGACTCCAACTCGATGACCACCGCCAGCTTCGCGCCGGTCTCCGGAGTGTGCTGGGGCGGGAGCCGGAAGACCAGCGAGTTCTCGGCGAGGCGGGAGTGGACGATGACCTCGTTGCCGAGCGGCTCGACGAGCTCCACCTTCACCTCCAGCGAGGCCGTCTCGCCGCGGGCGGTGGCCGAGGGGGTGAGGATGTGGTCGGGGCGGATGCCGACCTTGAGCTTGCGGCCGCCCTTGCCCGCCGTCACCGGGCGCAGGCTCTGGGGGACGGGCAGCTTGAAGCCGTCGCCCTCGAGCACCTCGCCATTGGCCGAGAGCGTGGCGGAGGTGAAGCTCATGGGTGGCGAGCCGATGAACTGGGCCACGAAGACGTTGGCCGGGCGCTCGTACACCTCCAGCGGGGTGCCGAGCTGCTGCAGCTTGCCGTCCTTCATCACCGCGATGCGGTGGCCCATCGTCATGGCCTCGATCTGGTCGTGCGTGACGTAGACCGAGGTGACACCCAGGCGCTGCTGGAGCTTCTTGATCTCCGAGCGCATCTGCACGCGCAGCTTGGCGTCGAGGTTGGAGAGGGGCTCGTCGAAGAGGAACACCGCCGGCTTGCGCACGATGGCGCGTCCGAGCGCCACACGCTGGCGCTGACCACCGGACAGCTGCTTGGGCTTGCGCTCCAGCAGGTGGGTGATGCCGAGAATCTCCGCCGCGTCGTTCACCAGCCGGTCCATCTCCGGCTTGGGCGTCTTGCGGATCTTGAGGCCGAACTCGAGGTTCTCCCGGATGGTCATATGCGGGTAGAGCGCATAGTTCTGGAAGACCATCGCGACGTCGCGGTCCTTGGGAGGCAGCTCGTTGACGACGCGCTCACCGATGGAGAGGTTGCCGCCGGTGATCTCCTCCAGGCCGGCGATCATCCGCAGCGCGGTGGACTTGCCACAGCCCGAGGGGCCCACCAGCACCATGAACTCGTGGTCGCGGATATCGAGGTTCAACCCCTCGATGACGGACACGTCTCCGTACCGCTTGGCCACATTCTTGAAAACGACTCCGGCCATCTCAGGCTCTCCCCACTCGGGATTGCATCCAGTTCATCGCGCCCGGCCCAGGATGCGGACGGACAGCGGCTCGACGGTGACTTCCATCGTGGGGCCCGCCGTCAGGCGCCCCCCGTCGAGCAGATCTTCCGCGTCCGCACCGCTCCAGGCCTCGGGCCAGGGGAAGGAAGCGGACGCCTTCTTCTCACCGCGGTTGACCGCCACCACCACCGCGTCACCGGACTCCGCGTCGTGCCGGAGGAAGGTGTAGACGTCCCCGTCGGTGGCGAGCCCCTTGTGGGTGCCACGCGAGAGCGCGGGGTGGGCCCGGCGCACGGAGATGAGCTTGCGGTAGAAGTCGCGCAGGGCCTCGTCGCGAGGCAGGCCGGCGCCGGGCTGCACCGCGCGCGTGCCCCAGGGCATGTCGCCGCGGTTGGCGGGCCAGTCACCGCCGGGGCGGCCCACCTCCTCGCCGTAGTAGATGACGGGGATGCCGGAGGTGGTGAGCTGCAGCGCCGCCGCGAGCCGGAAGCGCGGCTTGTCGCCCTGGAGCTGGAAGAGCAGGCCGGGCACGTCGTGCGAGGACAGGAAGTGCGACAGGTGGTAGCCCTTGCGCACCTTGTGCCGCGAGCGCAGGTAGGAGTCGAAGGCCACGGTGCGGCCGCGTCCCAGCGCCCACGCGAGCGCATTGCCCTGGAAGCCGAAGTCGAAGCCGGCATCCATCTCGTCGCTGACGAACCACGGGTCCAGGGACTCGCGGTCCCCGCCCCACACCTCGCCGAGCAGGAAGAAGTCCTTGCCCAGCTCCTCGCGGGTGCGGCGGCGGTGCTCCTGCCAGAAGGGATGGTCGACGTGCTTCACCGTGTCCAGGCGGAAGCCGTCCACGCCCGAGCGCTTGCCCCAGGCAAGCTGCGCGTCGAGCAGGTACTTCGCCACCTCGGGCTGCTCCGTCTTGAAGTCGGGCAGGCCGGACACGCAGCTCGTCACGTCATCCTGCCCGCAGGTGCCCTTCTCCTCCGAGCGCAGCCAGCCCTTCGTCTCGGGCGCCGTCAGGTAGCGCGAGTTGTAGCCGGGGTGGTTGTAGACCACGTCCAGCAGCACGCGGATGCCCCGCTGGTGGCACGCGTCCACCAGTGCCTTGAGCTCCTGCTCGGAGCCGAAGCGAGGATCCACCTGCTGGAAGTCATCCGCCCAGTAGCCGTGGTAGCCCCAGTCCGGGAAGCCGGCGCCGGTGACGAAGCCGTCGATGTTCTTCACCACCGGGGTCATCCAGAGGGCCGTCACGCCCAGCGACGACAGCTCGTCGAGCTGCTCGCGCAGGCCCTTGAAGTCTCCACCGTGGAAGGCGCCCGGGGCCTTCTTGTCCACCTTGACGTTGTTGGCCGCGTCGCCGTCGGCGAACCGGTCCAGCACGACGAAGTAGAGGACCTCGTCGGCCCAGTGGCGCGCGGGCGCGGCGGGAGCGGCCACCGCTGCGGGGGCGGGAGCAGCCTCGGGCGCGACCGGAGCCGGCGCGCCCGTGCTCACCTCCGAGGTGGTCTCCCGGGGGGCCGGCTGCTGCGGGTGAGCGCAGCCCGCCAGCGTCAGCGGGAAGAGCAACAGGGAGGTCGCGAGAGGATGACGAATGTTCGCGCGTCTGTCCCGGGGGCGACGAGGCGACGAATCAACCATTGCGCGGGACTTTTTCACACCCGCTTTGGAAAGTGAACCTCCCGGCTCGGGATGTTCCGAAACTCCCGGCGATTCACGAGGTTATCTTGTCTTTTTCACATAAAGCGCGCGCGCGCGTGCACGCACCGTCACGTCATCTCCCAGGTGACACGTGACATGACACGGCGCGCCACCGCCGCGGCTCAATACGGGGTGGTGACGGTGCGATCCGGGAGCTGGACGGGATCGGCCTTGCCCACGTCCTCCACGACGGTGATCTCCCGGGCCACCATCTCGGTGTCGTTGTTGGCAAAGGAGGCGCGCACGGTGGAGCCGGGCGCGAGGAACTCGCGGCCGATCTGCTTCCCGTCCTGGTAGTAGCGCGTCTGGTCGGTGATGCGCAGGTAGCGCGGCCGGCCCCACTTGTCCTCGATGACGAGCACGTCCGAGTACTCTCCGGTGACCTTGCCCTTCAGGGTGAAGCCCCGCTCGAGCGAGGAGGGATTCTGCGCGACGGGGCCATCACTGCCCGAGCCCCTGCGCATCGCCACCGTACTGTCCGTCTTGCAACCCGCGAGCACGACCGCGCCCACCAGCGCGCCCCAGATGATTCGCCTCATGCCCGCTTGCCCCCTCTGGGTGCGCGACGTGGCACCTCACGGGGGAAGGTGGAGCGGGCCTGGGGGGGCCGCAACGGCGCGGGAGGAGCGGTTGCCTGGTTGCCCTAGACTCCGAGGCGGGCGAGCAGCGCCTTGGAGCTCTCGCGCTCGAGCACCAGCAGCACCTGGCCCGACACCGAGGGCGCGCCCACCGCGGAGAAGCGCGTCTCCAGCACCACCATGCGGTCGCCGCCCTGGGCCTCGGCCACCGCGCGCGACACCACCAGGCCCGCCGTGCCCCGCACCAGCTCCGGCACGGTGGGCAGCAGCCTCCAGCCCGTCAGCGTGCCGATGGCGGACAGGCACGCGCTGGCCACGATGTTGGCCGCCTCCGACAGCGCGCTCTCGCGCTCCTCGGCCGGCGCGTCCTGGCGCCGCAGCAGCAGGGCCTCCAGCGAGGCGCTGTCCTCGCGGGGCAGCACCAGCAGCAGCACCCCGCGCAACTGGCCCTCCATGCCCAGCTTCGCCGCCACCACGGGCGCCTCAGCGCCGCCCAGCAGCTCCGCCACCTCCGCGGGCGCCGCCAGCACCGCGCGCGGCACGGACAGGTTCACCGTGCGGCCGCCCACCAACCGCGCGAGCGCGTTGACTGCGTGCCCGCAGCCGATGTTGGCCACCTCGCGCAGGGCGTCCAGCTGAATGTCGCTCGGAGAAGGGCTCACGCGGACAGTAACCTCGGCACATCCAGGATGAACACCGGGCGGCCACTTCCCAGGATGGTCACCCCTGAGAGGCCCGGCAGCAAGTCCAGAGGACGGGACAGCGGCTTGAGCACCGCCTCTTCCTGCCCCACCAATCTATCCACCGCGAGCGCGACCCGTCCCGCGTCCCCTTCCATCACCACGAAGGGCCGGACGCCCTTGCGCGGCGGGGCCTGGACACCCGTCAACTCGTCCAGCCCGTACACCGGCAGCAGCCCCTGCCCGTGCGGCAGCAGCGGCATCTCCCGGCTGCGGTCCAGCTTCTCGCCGTCCGCCTCCATCGCCCCCACCACCTTGGCGATGGGCAGGCCGAAGACCTCGTCCCCCACCGCCACCAGCAGCAGGTGCACCACCGCCACCGTCAGCGGCAGCCGCAGCGTGAAGCGCGTGCCGCGCCCCAGCTCGCTCTCGATTTCAAGCGTCCCGCCCACGTTCTCCACCACCCGCTTCACCGCGTCCATGCCCACGCCGCGGCCGGAGATCTCCGACACGTCCTTGGCGGTGGACACGCCCGGCAGGCACGCGAGCATGAAGGCCTCGCGGTCCGTCATCCGCGCCGCGGCCTCCGCGCTGAGGGCGCCGCGAGCCACCGCCGCCGCCTTCAGCTTCGCCGCGTTCATGCCGCGGCCGTCGTCCTCCATCTCCACCACCACGCGGTCGCGCGCGCGCCGCACCGACACCAGCACGCGTCCCCGCGCCCCCTTGCCCGCCGCCACCCGCTCCTCCGGCGACTCCAGGCCGTGGTCGATGCAGTTGCGCAGCAGGTGCAGCAGCGGATCCGCCAGCTCGTCGAGGATGGCCCGGTCGAGCTCGATCTCCGCGCCGGTAATCACCAGGTCCACCTCGCGCTCGCGGCGCCGGGCGATGTCGCGGGCGGCGCGGGGCAGCCGGTCGGTGATGAGCGACAGCGGCGTCATGCGCGCGCTCATCACCTTGTCGTGCAGGTCCTTCACCAGGGCCTGCAGCCGGTAGACGCCCTCCTCGATGGGGGGCCGCGAGCTCTCCGGCAGCACCTTGCCCAGCTCGCGCAGGCGCGCGGTGGCCAGCAGCAGCTCGCCCACGGTGTCCAGGAAGTAGTCCAGCAGCTCCGTGCGCACGCGCACCGTGCGCGTCGCGTCCGCGCCGGGGGTGGCGCGCGGGGCCTCGGCGGGCGCGGGGCCCGTGGCGGCGGGGACGGGCGCGGGCGGCGGCGCCACCACGGCGGGCTTCAGCGAGACGAGCTCCACCTCCGCCACGTTGCGCAGCGCCTTGCGGATGCCCTCCTCGCCCTCGGCCGTCTCCAGCTCCACCTGGATGTGGCCCTCGGGGATGCGGCCGGCCTTGAGGTCCTCCAGCGGCGGCAGCAGGCCGTGCAGGGTGCCCAGGCTCGTCAACCGCTTGTGCACCAGGAAGGCGCGTACGCCCGGCGTCTGACAGGTGGGGGCGATGCGCAGCCGCACCGCCCAGCGCGCCGTGGCCTTCGGCGCCGACTCCGCTTCCGCCGGCACCACCGCGGCCACCCGGGCCTCGGCGGCGGGAGCGGGCGGCGGGGGCTCGGCCTCGACGGAGGGCTCGGACACCACGCGCGCGGCGGCGGTCAGCGGGGCAGGCGCGGCGGGAGCGGGAGGCTGGGCGGTGGGCCGGTTGAGCACCCGCGTGGCGCCGGGCGTGCGGCCGGTGACGGCACTCACCTTGTCCGCCAGCTGGCCGAGCAGCGCCGAAGCGTCCTCCGGCGGCTTGTTGTCCGCCACGGCGCGCACCTGGGCGAGCATCACGTCGGTGGCCGCCAGCAGCAGGTCCACCAGGGAGCGCTCGAGCTTGGTGGCGTCCTGGCGGATGGCGTCCACCAGGTCTTCCACCCGGTGGGCCACCACGGCGATGGACTCGAAGCCCATCGAGGAGGCCATGCCCTTCACCGAGTGGGCGTGGCGGAACATGGAGTCCACCACGGCGGGGGCTCCCTCGCGCTCCAGCTGCACGAGATCCCTGCCCAGGCCCTCCAGGTGCTCGCTCGCCTCGGTCAGGAAAAGGCCGAGGTAGCGGGACATGTCCATCGTCATGTCCGGCCTCGGTGGCGCACGGCAGCTCCCTGCACGTCCGAATCAGGACGGGGCGCTAGCCCTCGCCCAGTACCTTCTTCACGACGGCCAGCACGTCCTCGGCCCGGAACGGCTTCACGATGAAGTCCGAGGCGCCCGCCTCGATGGCCTCCATCACCAGGCTCTCCTGGCCCAGCGCCGAGCACATGATGACGACCGCGTTGGCGTCATACTTGATGATCTCCCGCGTGGCCTCGATGCCGCTCTTGAACGGCATGACGATGTCCATCGTGGTGAGATCCGGCTTCAGATCCTTGTACTTCTCCACGGCCTCCAGTCCGTTGGCCGCCTCTCCGACGACCTCGAAACCGCCGGACGCGAAGATGTCCTTGATCATGTTGCGCATGAAGATGGCATCGTCGACGACCAGCACCCGCTTAGCCATGTGCAGCTCCGCCTCCGCTAAAGGCCCCGAGAGGGCCGCGGACACTACCATCCGCCCATTTCAGGCGGCTACTCACTTCTGTTGAGTCGCGGTGAAGAGTCCAACCACCGCGGAATCCAGTCCCTCTGGATCCAACACCGTCACCGCCAGGCCCCTCAATCGAGCCACCCCGCGCACGGCCGGTACCGCCTTGCCCGGTGCCGCGCTCACCCGCTCCACCTCCTCGATTCCATCCACATCCGTCACCAACAAGCCGATGTCCCGCCGCCCGCGCTCCAACAGCACCACCCGGCCCGGTGGGGTGGGCCCATCCGGCAGGCCCAACAACTGGCGCAGCTCCACCACCGTCACCACCCGCCCGCGCAGGTTCATCACCCCCGTCACCGCCGCCGGAGCCCGAGGTACCCGGGTGAAGCGCTCCGGAGGCACCACCACTTCCTTCACCGCGGCCAGCGGCAGCCCGTAGCGCTCCTTCTCCACCCGGAAGATGACGTGCCGCACAGAGACGACTTTCTATCAGCAAGCCAGGGGCTCTGGGAAATTCGTGGAGGGGAGGACAGGGCCCGGGAGGCACTCAGGCATTCAGCCGGAAGCTGCGCACCACGCTCTGCAGCTCGATGGAGAGGTTGGTCAGCTCGCTGGCCAGCGAGGTCATCCGCACCATGGCGTCCGACTGATCCTGGATGACGGCCTGGATGGCCTCGGTGGAGGCGGCGTTGTTGCGGGCCACCAGGGAGATCTCCTCGGTGGCGTTGACCATCTCCTGGCTGCCCTTGAGCTGCTCGCGGGCGCTCTCGGAGATGAGGTGCACCTTCTCGGCCACCTTGCGCACCGTGTCGGTGATGGCGCTCATGGAGCGCACGATGCCGGTGATGTCCTCACGGCCCTCGGCCAGCTCCTCGATGCCTTCCTTCATGGCACTCACCACGGAGGTGGACTGGCCGGAGATGTCGCGCGCCAGCCGGGAGATCTGCTCCGCCGAACGGCCCGCGCTCTCGGCCAGCTTGCGCACCTCGTCGGCCACCACCGCGAAGCCGCGGCCGTACTCGCCCGCGCGCGCCGCCTCGATGGTGGCGTTGAGCGCCAGCAGGTTCGTCTGCTGCGCCACCTGGGTGATGGCGTCGACGATCTTGGAGATCTCCTGCGTCTTCTCGCCGAAGGCGAACACCTGCTGGCTCGCCGCTTCGATGCGGTTGAAGACCTTCTTCACCTTCTCGCCGGCCAGCAGCGCCGCCTTGCTGCCGTTCTCGGCCGCGCTGCTCGTCTCGGCGGCGGTGCGGGCCGCGTCCTCGGCGCTCGCCGCGGTGCGCTGGATGCTGCCGGCCATCTCGGTGATGACCTTGGACGTCTTGCCGACGAGCTGCGACTGCGTCTCCGCGCCCTGGGCGATCTTGTCCATGGACAAGCCCACCTCTTCGTTGGTCGCGTTGACGTTCTCCGCCGAGCCCTGCAGGTCCTTGGCCGTGTCCGCCACGCTCTTGGCGGTGTCCTGGATCTTGCCCACCAGCTCGCGCAGGTTCTCCTGCATGCGGCGGATGGCCATCGCCAGCTCGTCGATCTCATCGCGGCGCAGGGCGCGCGGCGGCTCGACGACCAGCGGCTTGGACAGGTCCCCCTGGGAGATCTCGAAGGCCGAGCGCGAGAGCACCCGCACGCGCGTCACGCGCGCCAGGTAGCGCGGGAGGATCAACGACAGCCCCAACGTGAGGCCCAGCGCCATGCCGATGCGCCAGTAGAAGGTCAGCAGCGTCTCCGAGATGAGGAGTGCCGCCGTCAGCACGCACCCCATCATCAGGTAGCCGGTGAGGATCTTCAGCTGCAGGGAGACCTCGTGCCCGCCCGTACCGGTCTGCTCCACGGTACGCAGCAGCCGCTGCACGGGATCACGGCGGGGGGTGAGGCCGGGGGATGGATCGTCGCGGAGAGGGCGGCGCACGTTTTCGCTTTTCCGGGGGACAGCAACAGCGATGCACGGGTTTAGCCCTACCGTCCGGAACGGTCAATCCGGCCGCCTCCTCGGAAGTGGTCGAAGCCAGCGGGCAAGCGCAGGCTTCGTCCCGATGCGTCACGGATGAGTCCCGGCCGGCCTGGCGTGAGCCGGCCGATGCGCGTGATGGGCTCTTCCCCTCGGAGACAGGCCTTCTCGAAGGCGGAGGTGCGCGCAGGTGGGACGGCGAGGAGCAGCTCGTAGTCCTCGCCACCCGCGAGCGCTCCCTCGGCCGCCAGGGAGGCCCGCACCGCCCGGGAGAGCGGCAGCCGCTCGAGCTCCAGCTCGGCGCTCACGCCCGAGGCGATGCACAGGTGCCCGAGGTCCTGCGCGAGGCCGTCGGAGAGGTCCAGCCCCGCCGAGGCGAAGCGCGCGGCGAGCCGTCCCAGCGCCACCTTGGGGATGGGGCGCTTCTGGCGGAGGATTGCCGCCGAGCGGCGCAGGCCCGACTGGAGCTGTTGCAGGCCCAGCCGCGCGTCCCCCAGCGTGCCCGAGACGTACAGCACGTCCCCTGGCCGGCCTCCCGCGCGGGTGATGGGTGCTGTGCCCGGCGGCAGCTCTCCCGCCACCGTGAGGGTGATGGACAGCTCGCGCGCGGAGGTGAAGTTGCCGCCCACCAGGGCGATGGCGTGCTCGCGGGCCAGGGCACTCATGCCCCTCGCGATGCCGGACAGCTCCCGGCGCGGGAAGTCCCGGGGGAGCGCGAGCGCGCACACGAACCAGCGCGGCACCGCTCCCATCGACGCCAGGTCCGACAGGTTCACCGCCAACGCCTTGTGGCCGATGTCCTGCGGTGAGTACCAGGCGCGCTTGAAGTGCACGTCCTCCACCACGGCGTCCGTGGTGATGCACTGCGCGCCCTTCGAGGGCGCGAGGACCGCGCAGTCATCTCCCGGGCCCACGGGCACTCGCGCCCTCGGGAAGTGGGAGAGGAAGAGGTCGATGAGGGTGAATTCGCCCGCAGCCTGTTTGCTCACGGGGCGCAGGGTAGACCCTCACCCCGGCCCTCTCCCAGGAGAGTGTGTGGCTCTAGACAGTCTCGTCAGGCAGGAGCGTGCGCAGCAGCTCGTCGTCGGGGCCGAGCGGGCGCCAGCCGGGCGGCGGCGGCGTGGCGCGGAGCACCGCCCTGGCCTGCCTGACGCGCTCCTTGTGGGTTTCAGGGGTGTAGGCACTCCACGAGCTGAGCGTCATGGCCACCTTGAAGAGGTTGGCGTCATTCAGCTCGGCCGGCCAGCCGTCGGGGAGACTCTCCCACAGCTCGCGCACGAACTGTCCCCGCACCAAGCGTGTGAGTCGATGGCTCCTCTCCGCCTCGTCAACCAGCACGCCGAACACCTGCGCCCCGGCGATGTCATCCGTCCCAAGCTCCTCGGCCAGCGCCACCAACGAAGCGGTGGGGCGCGCCTCGGCGAAGGCTGTGAGCGAGTCGTAACCCCGCTCGCGGACCCGCTCATACAGGCGGACCCTCCAATTACCCCGCCAGGAACGCCCCTCGGTCATCTTCCTCTCCAGGAAGTGAAGTTCATCGGGACGTTATAGCGCTTCATATGAAACGCGACTGCTTGCAGGATCTCACTCCGCGTCAACATCCGGCCGGCTTCGACCTCGGCCTCACGCAAAGCCTCCATGATCATCTGGTTCCATTCACCGGGCCACATGCGGCCCAGGCGCCAGTTGCCACCACCATGGATGGCCTGATGGGTGGCCTGCTCCAGCGTGACGCAGAACTGATCGATGCTCATGTCTCCGGTGAAGCCGCGCTTCTCGAACCACGCGCGGAACTCTCGCGGCAGCACGTGGTGCTGCGGCGGCTCGGCCATGCCGGCCCCGGCTTTACCCGTCACCCGCATGCCCCGCACCTCGGGCCCGTCGCCGAGCGCCTCGCGCACGCCCCGCGGCAGCTCGTCGTGGGCCCGCGCCATCATCACCTGGCCAGCCTGTATCCGTACCCAGGCGCTGACGGCGGGAAGTGAGAGGACGCCCGCCCGCACCAGCCGTTGCATCATCTCCACCCACTCGGCGGAGACAACAATGCGTGTGCCCATCATCACGCCGTTGGAACCCACCATGAAGCCCATGCCCAGCGTGGCGGGTGCCGCCGCGCGCAGAGCGGGCAGCGTGAACCTCAGCACCGACAGCGTGGTGAGCGCTTCGATGGACTCCTTGAGCACCAGCATCTTCTGGAGATTCTCCGCTCCTTTGCGCACGGACTCACGGAGTGCATCGAACTCGCCGGTGAGGTGGCCCACCAGGGCGGGCATGTCTTCCACCGCTGCTTCCACCTGCCCTGGCTCCAGGGAGGAGAGCGCCGTCATGGCGGGCTCGAGCATCTCCTGGAAGCGCCCCATGTCCATGTACAGCCGCTCCACGCTGTAGAGGCGCCGGGCGAGCACGTCGTCGGTGAGGTGGAGGAAGTCGAACCATACGGCCAGCAGGAGGGAGCCCATCATCGCGGCCTCCAGCCGAGGGCCGGTCAGGCGCAGCAGTGCGAGCTGCATGTCCGGGTCACCCACCTGCGAGGCGGCGGTGGCCATCCGGGTGGCGGCGGCCAACTCGGCGTCAATCCACCGCCGTTGCCGTTCGGCGTAGTCCAGGTAGCGGACGAAGATGCCGTTGCCCGCGCTGGCGAGGCCCTGGCCGCTCGCCCTGAGTCTGGAGAGCTCCGAGGAGATGTGGTGGGTGGAGGCGGACACCTGGCCCAGGGCATCGAGAAACGCCACGTGCGCCGCCATGGCGCTCCACCGCGTGGACTCCCCGGTGTCTCGGGAATGCGCACCCCCGACCACACCCGCCGCGCTGCCCGGACGACGGTGCAGCCTCCGTGGGGCTTCAGGCTCCAGCGCACTCCCCTCCTCCAAGCCTTGCGTCCACGCAGGCGCGGCGGGCCCATCATCCGCCGTGTAGCGCAGGTGAGCCCCCCGGCCAGGCGGTGGCGTCAACGACGTGCAGCTCGCGGACAGCACGGCCAGGGCGAGCCACACCACCCACTGGCGAGCCTTCATCGTTCGTGCCTCCTGGAAGTGCTCCCACGTGGGGAGCTCGACCAGGGGCATACGGTACTTCGCTCAGAAGCGCTCGGGGTCCGTGTCGATCGGCGGCGGGATGTACGCCGGACCCTGCCCCGACAGCGGCGGCTCATTCGGCAGCACCACCCGGAAGCACGAGCCCTGGCCCACCTCGCTCGTCACCGACACCTGCCCGCCGTGCCCTTCCACGTAGCTCTTCACGATCGCCAGCCCCAACCCCGCTCCGCCGTACTCGCGCGTCGGGCTGTCGTCCACCTGGTAGAAGCTCTGGAAGATGCGCTCGCGCTGGTCCAGCGGAATGCCCACCCCGGTGTCCTCCACCTCGATGCGGTAGCCCTCCCCCACCAGGCCCGGCTGCTTGCCGTGCTCCGACAGCCGCAGCTCCACCTGCCCTCCCCCCGGCGTGAACTTCACCGCGTTGGCCAGCAGGTTCACCACCACCTGCCTCAGCTTCTCCCGGTCCGCCACCACCCGCGGCTGCGCCACCTCCGGCAGTTGCACCTTCACCGTCAGGCCCTTGCGCTGCGCCTGCGGCATCACGCTCGTCAGCGAGCTCTCCACCAGCTCCTGCACGTCCACCCACTCGAAGGCGAGCCGCACCTTGCCCGCTTCGATTTGACTCATGTCCAGGATGGAGGAGATGAGCTTGAGCAGCGTGTTGCCCTTCTCCATGATGGTGCGCACGAACTGCATCTGCTCCGCGTTCAGCCCGCCCACCAGCCCCTCGGCCAGCATCTCCGAGTAGCCGATGATGGACGAGAGCGGCGTGCGCAGCTCGTGGCTCACCGTCCCCAGGAAGCTCGACTTGATGCGGTCCGCCTCCTTCAACCGCTGGTTGAGCCGCATCAGCTGCGCGTTCTGCGCCTCCAGGTCGCGCTGCGTCTCCAGCATCGCCTCGAGGTGCAGCTGCCCCGTCAGATAGGACTTCTGACCGGCCGCCAGCAGCGCCGCGAGCACCTGGGCCACGTGCGCCAGCATCTTCGCCACCCGGTGCTCGGACAGCCGCCCCATGTGCGAGAGCAGCTCGCGCGCCCGCTCCAGCTCCAACCCCTCCAGCTCGGCCAGCGAGGCCGGCACGTCCGTCAGCTCCTCCGGCGCGAACGGCCCGAAGACGACGCGCCCCAGCACGTCCCCCTCCCACTGCACCGGCATCACCACGTAGCGCAGGCCCGTGAAGCACGGCTGCCCGAGCAGCTCCCCACCGAGCGGGCTCGGCCCGGGCAGCTCCTGCGCGCCCTGCGTGGGCGTCAGCGGCCCCTCGTTCAACCGCGCCACCAGGGCGGCGCAGCGCGCCCGGCCCTGCGCCGAGGTGTTCACCAAGCCGCAGAAGTCCCCGTTGCCCCCCTTGGAGTCCGCCAGCGTCCGGCCCCGCTCGTCCAGGACGCGGATGCCCACCCGGTACAGCTCCCCGAAGCTCTCCACCACATCCCCGAAGGTGAGTGGGTCCAGCATGTCCACCAACGACGGCTTTCGCTGGAGCACTGAACCGGCATGCTCTGGCGCGCTGCCGGCGGCGCCTGGTTTGTCGGCGCTCATCGCGGCCTCCCTGCTGCGGACGGATAGTGGGACTCGAGGGCCGTGCCCGTCAGGTCCATCTGCTGAAAGATGTGGGTGAGGAACTCCTTCTCCGTCAGGCCGATGTTGCGCGACAGCCGCGCGCGCTCGTCCAGGTTGCGCCAGGCCGCCTGCAGCAGCGCGTGCAACGTCTCCATCACGCCCTCGCCCCTCAAGGCCACGGCCCCCACCACCGGCTCCCCCCCCTTCTTGCGCGCCTCTTCCAGCTCCGCGTCCGTCTGCGCATCCGGCAGGTCCCGCTTGTTGAACTGGATGACCACCGGCACCTGTGTCGCGTCCAGACCGATCTCCCGCATGTTGGAGCGCAGCTTGCGCCAGTAGGCGTTGTTCTCCGCCGAGGCGCTGCGGCGGCTGTCGGCGATGAAGGCCACCGCGTCCGCGTTCTGCAGCACCACGCGCCGGGTGGCGTCATGCACCACCTGTCCCGGCACCGTGAAGAGCTTGAGCTTCACCTTGAAGCCCGAGCTGCTGGTGAAGAACACCGGAAGCAAATCGAAGAAGAGCGTACGATCCTCGTGCGTCTCCACGCTGAGCAACCGGCCGCGTGCCTCCGGCCGTGCCCGAGCGTGGATGGCGCGCAGGTTCGTCGTCTTCCCACTCAGCCCTGGGCCGTAGTAGACGATCTTCAGGGTGAGTTCGCGCTGGGCGTGGTTGAGTTGCACGTGCGGAGCTCAGGCTGCCGAGAGGGAGGGGGAAGGGTGGGCCAACCCGCCCCAGGCGGACGGTTTTTTATAGTGAAAGGTGTTCAGCATTGAAAGCCGCCCCCCACCATACCCGTGCGAAAACCCCCGGATGAGGCGGGAGCGGGCGGCCTTGGAATGCCGGGAGCCCATGCGCAGTTTGGAAAAGTCCGGCTCTCCCCCCGTGGGGGGAAATGTGCGCCGAACCTGAAGCGTGCATGGGCCCCAGTGAAGCGGTTAGGATCGTAGCGCAATGGAGGAGCAAGGCATGACGATGAAGCGGGTGGACCCGGGCGTGGAGGTGGCCGCGATGCCAGTGCCGGACATGGCCAACCTGCCCAACGACCTGGCGCCGGCGGTGAAGTTTTCCGCCCCGACCGATGAGGACATGGCGTCCGTGGCCGCCCTGCGCTCCAGCTCGGAGCCCTGGAAGAGCCGCGGGGAGACGATGGAGGACAGCCTCAAGGCGCTCAGCGCGCTGCGGCCCTACATCCACGTGGCCAAGGTGCAGAACCAGGTGGTGGGCTATGTGACGGTGGAGCGGGACGGTCCGGTGCCCGGCGCCGCCTACATGCGCAACATCGTCGTGCGGCCGGAGCTGCGCCGGCGCGGCCTGGGCCAGGCGGTGCTCAACCAGGGCCTGCAGGTGGCCCGGGACATGTTCCGCAAGACGATTGCCCTGCGGGTGGACCCGGCCAACGCCCCGGCGGTGAGCTTCTACCGCAACGCGGGCTTCACCACCGTGGCCACGGTGGTGTCCAAGAAGTCCGGCAAGCTGCGCCTCCTCATGTCTCGCGAGCTGTGAGGAGCCCCTTTTAGGAGCCCCTGAGACGGGAAGAGCGGCCGCGTCCTCCAGGGCCGCCTCCTCCCTCTCCTGAAAGCGCCCGGCCAGGACCCTCCCCGAGGGCCCGAGCCGGGCGCTTCCTTTTATGGCCGCTCCCCTGCCCCCCCTCGGGCCCGGCGGGGCAACGGCCGTCCTCTTTCCAGAATTCGTGGCATTTCCCGGCTATGCTGCACCCGCTCTCCCGGCGGTGTGACCCCGGGCTGGAAGAAGGATGAGCCGGGCATGAAGACCCTCACGGAGTTGCTGCGCCACCTGGCCCGCCCGGGCGTGGTGGAGCTCGCCCTCATCACCGGGCGGACCCCCATGGCGAAGACGGCCACTGGCGCCTTCGAGTCGCTGGACGGGGCCCCCCTCACGCCGGAGGGGCTGCAGGGGATGCTGCACACCCTGGTGGGCGAGGCCCGCGCGGCCACCGTCTCCGACAAGCCCAGCCAGTGGGCCATGCGCATGGAGGGCCTGGGCGGGGTCGTCATCGGCGCCCTGCGCCGGGGGGACGTGCTCAACGTGCGCGTCATGCGGACCGAGCCCCAGGCCGCGGCCCCCGCGCCCGCCCCCCGGGCTCCCACTCCGGGCGCCCCCGCTCCCACCACCCCGCCGGCCCCCACCGCGCAGCGCCCCGCCGCGCCCGGTGCGTCTCCGGCCCCCGCCCCCACCGCGCGTCCGGCGTCCCCTGCGGGGGGAGCGGCGCCCAAGCCGGCCAAGGGGATGCAGATCCTCCCAGCGGAGCGGACCACGCCCGAGCCCGCGGCCCCGCCCACCGAGCTGCCCCCGCCCGACCCCGAGCCCGTGGCCGAGGTGCCCCAGGGCCCCCGCCTCGTGGTGCGCCCGGAGTCCGCGAGCAACCTGACGATGCTGCTGGAGGACGCGCGCACCGTGGGCGCGAGTGACCTGCACGTCGTCGCCGGCCGCCCTCCCCTCTTCCGCCTCGTCGGCGAGCTGCTGCCCCACGGTGAGCCGCTGCCGCCCGAGACGGTGGAGACGATGCTCCTGCCGCACGTGCCCGCGCGCCTGCGCCCGGTGCTCGACCGCGAGGGCAGCTGTGACTTCTCGCTGGATCTCGGCCCGTCCGGCCGCTTCCGCGTCAACGTCTCGCGCCAGCGCACCGGCTATAAGGGGTGCTTCCGCCTCATCCCCCGCGAGGTGCCCACCCTCGAGTCGCTCGGCCTGCCGGTGGACATCGCCAAGGCCACCCACCACCACCAGGGCCTCATCGTCGTCACCGGCCCCTCCGGCCACGGCAAGACGAGCACCCTGGCGGCCATCGTCAACCGCATCAACTGCGAGACGTCCCACCACGTGCTCACCGTGGAGGACCCGGTGGAGTACCTCCACCCGCGCCGGAGCGCGCTGATGAGCCAGCGCGAGGTGGGCACGCACACGAAGACGTTCGCCAGCGCCCTCAAGGGCAGCCTGCGCGAGGATCCGGACGTCATCCTGGTGGGCGAGCTGCGCGACACCGAGACGGTGCGCATGGCGCTGGCCGCCAGCGAGACGGGGCACCTGCTCATCTCCACGATGAACACGCCCAGCGCGGCGAAAACCATCGACCGGCTCATCGACCTCTTCCCCCCGGGGGACCAGGCGCAGGTGCGCATGACGCTGGCCAGCAGCCTGCGCCTCATCGTCAGCCAGCGGCTGCTGCCCAGCGCGGACCGCCAGGGCCTGGTGGTCGCCGCCGAGCTGCTCCCGGGCTCGGTGGCCCTGGGCAACCTCATCCGCGACAACAAGACGTACCAGATTCCCTCCCTGCAGCAGCGCGGCAAGTCGCTGGGCATCGTCCGCTTCGACGACTCGCTCGCCGAGCTGGTGCGCTCGGGCAAGACGACGCTGGAGATCGCCAAGGCCTACGCCGAGAGCCCCGATGAGCTGGAGGCCGTGGTGACGGGCAAGCGGCCCGGCGCGCCCCCCGAGGGCCCGCCCTCGCCGGATGGGGGCAAGCTGCTGTCCAAGATGGGCAACCTCCTCAACCGGAAGAGCGCCTGACCATGAGCTCCCCTCCGCGCATCGCCGCCCTCTTCGACAAGCTCCTGGAGAACAAGGGGAGCGACCTGCACCTGAGCATCGGCCACCCGCCCCTGGGGCGCATCCGCGGCCAGCTCTCCCCCCTGCGCGAGGCCCTCCTCACCCAGCAGGAGATGGAGACGATGCTCTTCGAGATCCTTCCCGGCCCCGAGCAGCATCGGCAGATAACGGAGGACCTGGACCTCGACTTCGCCTACAGCTACGGCACCAAGGCGCGCTTCCGCGCCAACTACTTCTACAAGACGACGGGCGTGGCGGCCGTCTTCCGCACCATTCCCAGCAAGGTGCTGTCGCTGGCGGACCTCAACACCCCCGAGGTGGTGCGCAAGCTGGCCGAGCGCCGCAGCGGCCTGGTGCTCGTCACCGGCCCCACCGGCAGCGGCAAGTCCACCACGCTGGCGGGGATGATCAACCACATCAACCACACCCGCCCGGCGCACATCCTCACCATCGAGGATCCGGTGGAGTTCGTGCACGAGTCGGCGAAGTCCCAGGTGACGCACCGCGAGGTGGGCATCCACGCCTCCAACTTCGCCACCGCCATCCGCTCGGCGGGCCGCGAGGACCCCAACGTCATCCTCATCGGCGAGCTGCGCACCAACGAGACGATGAAGCTGGCGCTGCAGCTGGCCAGCTTCGGCGTGCTGGTGATGGCCACGGTGCACACCAACAGCGCGCCGGCCACCATCGACCGCATCATCAACTCCTTCCCCGCCGAGGAGCAGCCGCAGGTGCGCGGCATGCTCGCCGAGGGCCTGGCTGGCATCGTCGCCCAGCAGCTCATCCGCACCGCGGACGGCAAGGGCCGCGTGGCCGCGCTGGAGATCCTCATCGGCACCAGCGCCATCGCGTCGATGATCCGCGAGGGCAAGGTGTTTCAAATCGCCAGCAAGATGCAGGCGAGCCAGAACCTGGGCATGCAGACGCTGGACATGCACCTGGAGAAGCTGGTGGCGGCCAACACCATCACCCCCGAGGCCGCCATGGAGAAGGCCCAGGACAAGGAGGCCTTCGCCAAGCTTCTCCAGCGCCTCAAGCCGGAGTACGAGGTGCCCGAGTTCGATGTCGGGGAGGCCGGCGGCTCGCACTAGCTACCGGTCGGAGCACTCCCCGGGCCGTCCAGATAGAGCACCTCGGGTTCTGGCGTCCGCGCGAGCTCGCTGGCGTGGACCGGCAGGAGGACCCGGAAGGTGGTGCCCCGCCCTGGCTCGCTCTCGACGGTGAGCTCCCCGCCGTGCGCGGTGATGATGCGCCGGCACACCGAGAGCCCCAGCCCGCTGCCCACGCCCACCGGCTTCGTGGTGAAGAACGGATCGAAGACGCGCTCCAGGAGCTCTGGCGGAATCCCACAGCCGGTGTCACTCACCTCGACGAGCACGCGGTGGCTCCCCAGCGCCCGCGCCGACACCTGGATGCGGTTGCGCTCCGGCTGCCCCGGTGAGATGGCGTGCGCCGCGTTGAGCAGCAGGTTGAGGAACACCTGGCACAGGCGCACCTCGTTGCCCCGCACCCGCGGCACCTCGTCCAACGACTCGACCACGTGCGCCCGGTGGCGGATTTCATGGGCCGCCAGCTTCACCGCGCTGCGCACCACCTTCCCCACCTCGACGGGGCCACTCTCCATCTCGTCCGGACAGGAGAGCAGCTTGAGGTCCTGCACGATGAGGCGTACCTGCTCGGCGCCCTCGTTCGCGTCCGCCAGGGCCTGCGTCACGTCCGGGAGCCGCGCCTGCCCCATCACCCGCTTCACAATCGCCAGGTTGTTGAGGAGGAAGGAGAGCGGGTTGTTGATCTCATGCACCACGCCCGCCGCGAGCTGGCCGATGGTGGCCAGCCGGTCCGCGAAGAGCAGCTGGCTCTGCGCCTCCTGGAGCTGCTCCAGGCTCTCGGAGAGCCGCTCGTTGGACGCCGCCACCCGCTGGCGCTGCAGGGCATTCACCAGCACGCCTCCGGAGACGGCCAACAGGCGCAGCGCTTCCTCCGTCCACGCTCCGGGTGCCCCCACCGCGTCGCAGCCCAGCCACCCGAGGAGCCGGCCCCCCAGGAACAGCGGCAGGTGCACGTAGGAGCGGGTGCCGAGCGTCTCGCACAACTGCCGCTCGGCGGCGGCCTCCGGGGGCAGCAGCGCGGTGTCCTTCACGAGGACGGTCCGCCCCGCCAGCAGCTGGCGCATCGACCAGGGCATCGCCGCCACCGGGACACTCCGCTCGCCCTCGACGTCATGGGGCGCCACGCCCTCCGCGCACCACTCGTACACCTCGGCCACCTGATGCCGGTCCTCGGACAGCAGGAAGACGTAGGCGCGCTGGGACTCGAACCATTCGCCAAGCACGGCCAGGGCGGCGCGCAGGCCCGGCTCGATCTCCTCCAGCGGCAGGTTCAGCAGACTGTGGGACAGCTCCGCGACGAGCGCCCAGCTCCCGAGCAGCGATTCGAGCTGACCCCGCAGCCCCTGGAGCGACTCGGCCTCCCGCCGCAGCGCCGAGGCCATCACCCCCGGGTCCCCCTGCCCGAACGCCTCGGAGAGCTGGAGCAGCGTGCGCTCCGATTGTTGGAGACGCTTCAAAAGCGGGTCCGGCCCCGCCCTCTCCCCAGCGACTTCCCACTCCACCCCGCATGCCAGCATCGCTGCCTCCGCTCCCCCGGTCGAAGCACTGCATCCTTCACATGGCGGAGAATAGCGGGCGCGTCACGGGCGCGAAGGGCGCCCGGAGCGCAATGCGCAACAGCCAACGCAGCGGCGTCCCGGCAGAGGTCCGGCGCGTGAAAACTTCCGTCAGAAGTCGACGTCGTCCTCGCGTACGAGCTCGGGCATGCCCTCGAACCAGGCGCTCAGCGCGTCGAGCTGGTTGATGCGCCGGGCCGGCGGGAGGCTGGTGAGGAAGGCGCGCCCGTAGCTCTTGGTGACGATGCGCCGGTCCAGCATCGCGACGATGCCCCGGTCCGCGCGCGTGCGGATGAGCCGGCCGAAGCCCTGCCGCAGCGCC
The DNA here is from genome assembly GCF_042230915.1 of Archangium gephyra. Taxonomy (GTDB): domain Bacteria; phylum Myxococcota; class Myxococcia; order Myxococcales; family Myxococcaceae; genus Archangium; species Archangium gephyra_B. The sequence continues at coordinate 10,737,763 of NZ_CP102578.1, forward strand.
AGCGCCGCCTGCGGAAGCTGGTAGCCCCCGAAGGCCTCCTCGCCCCGCGCCTCGAGCTGGCGGATGCGCGCCGCCACCACCGGGTCTCCCGGCGAGGCGAACGGCAGCCGGTCGATGATGACCAGGCTCAGCGCGTCCCCCGGCACGTCCACGCCCTCCCAGAAGCTGTGCGCCGCGAAGAGCACGCTGGGCACCTCGCGGAAGGCCTCCAGCAGCTGCTGCTTGGGCCGCTCGCCCTGCAACAGCACCTGGTAGGGCAGCCGGCTGCGCGCCAGCGCGTGCGCCCGCTCCATGTTGCGCAGGCTGGTGAAGAGCACGAAGGCCCGGCCGCCCGTCACCTCGCACAGCCGGATGATCTCCTCCGCCGCCGCCTCGATGAAGCCGGGGGCCGCCGGGTCCGGCAGGTGCGTGGGCAGATACAGCGCCGACTGCTGCTCGAAGTCGAACGGGCTGGGCACCGACACGGTGCGCACGCTCGCCACCGGCACGCCCTCCTCGTCGTACAGCCCCATGCGCCGCGCGAAGAAGTCGAAGCGCCCTTCCGCCGCCAGCGTCGCCGAGGTGAACACCACCGTGTCCACCCCGCCGTAGAGCCGCTCCTGCAGCTCCCGGGAGATTTCAATGGGGCTCGCACGCAGGAAGACGCCCCGCCCGCGCGCCTCCGCCCAGTACACGTGGTCGTGGGACTCCACCTTCTCCAGGAAGGACAGGTCCGCCACCAGCTCCGCGCACCGCCGGGTGAGCAGCGTCAGCTCCGGCTCGTGCTCGCTGAGGGTGAAGGCCGACAGCGCCGAGAGCGACTCCTTCACCTGCTGGATGGAGTCCGACAAGAGCGCCAGCCGCTCGGGGTTGAGCGCCACCGCGCCCTCGTGCTCCTTGAGGCCCAGCACCCGCGGCGCCTGCGAGAAGAGCGCCTCCGAGTGCGTGCGCAGGCGCACCACCAACGAGGACAGCATCCCGAAGCGCGAGTCCGTCGTCTCCAGCGTGCCCAGCGCGTCGCGCACCAGGTCCTCCAGCCGGAAGCTGGACACCGAGTGCCCGAAGTAGCTCCCCGCCGCGTCCTCCAGCGCGTGCGCCTCGTCGAAGATGACCGCGTCGTACTGCGGCAGCACGCCCTCGCCCCGCTGGCCCCGGCCCCTGAGCGCCAGGTCCGCGAAGAAGAGGTGGTGGTTCACCACCAGCAGGTCCGCCGCCTCCGCCGCCCGCCGCACCCGCGTCACGTGGCAGCTCTCGTACACCGGGCACTTCGAGCCCAGGCACGTGTCCGATGTCGTCGACAGCCGGCTCCACGCACTGAAGGACTCGGGCAGTTCCAGCTCGCTCCTGTCCCCCGTCTCCGTCCGGCTCGCCCACGCCTGCAGGTGCTTCCAGTAGCGCCCCTCTTCCCGCGAGGCGAACTGAGGGTCCTTGCTGAAGGACTCGTAGCGGTGCAGGCACAGGTAGTTGCTGCGCCCCTTGAGGTACGCCGCCTCGAAGCTGAGGCCCATGCGCTCGCGCAAGAGGGGCAGGTCCTTGAAGAAGATCTGCTCCTGCAGCGTCTTCGTCGCCGTGGACACCACCACCCGGCGGCCCGACAGCAGCGCCGGCACCAGGTAGGCCAGCGTCTTGCCCGTGCCCGTGCCCGCCTCGGCCAGCAGGTAGCCCCGCTCGCTGAAGGCCTTCTCCACCGAGCGCGCCATCTGCAGCTGCTCCGGGCGGTACTCGTACGAGTCCAGCGCGGACTGGAGCGCCCCACCGGGGCCGAGCAGCGTGTCGACGGAGAGCCGGAGCGAGGAAGCGGGCAGGGACATTGCGGGGGGAGACGCCGGAGGGAGAGGCACTCCAGGATAACAGTGCGCCGCTCGCTCGTCGGGTTTTGTGCAGAAGCGGCTCGGCTGCCTGCCCGGAGGGTCTGGTACCGCGTCGGTCCGCTCCCCTGCTCCCCGCCCGAGGGGGAGGAGTCTTCGTCCAGAAGTCGCCCTCTCGGACCCCGTGTCCACCCGCTTCTGCCGAGCAGACGACGGACACGGGCCCGTCACGTTGACGAAGAGCGCCCTGGAAGATGCCGTGGTGGGACGCACGGTTAGACTCCTCCCGGAAACGGAGGAAACACGTGGGCCGGCGTCAGCTCCATGCGAGCGAGAACATCGACATCCACCTCGAACCGGATGGGTGGCTCCACGCGGACTGGAAGGGCTACCAGTCGGTGGACATGGTGAAGGCCGGTTGCGAGGAGATCCTCCGCCACATGGAGGCGCAGCGGGTGTCGAAGGTGCTGAACGACAACAGCAACGTGACGGGCATCTGGGTGGGCGCTGCCTACTGGGTGGCGAGCAACTGGTTCCCCCGCATGCGCGAGGCCGGGCTGCGCCACTTCGCCTGGGTGCAATCACCTTCACGGCTCAGTCAGCTCTCCGCGAACACCACCGTGGAGCACGCCCCCCCGGGCACGGCCGTGTTCTTCGACGACGTCTCCGACGCGGCCCGGTGGCTCCGCGAGGCGAGCAAGCCCTGAGCGGCCAGGTGCTCCCTGGGAACACGCTGACCCTTTCCGTAGCCATTTCCCCTCGCCCTCCGGGAGAGGGACGGGGTGAGGGTATTGAGGAACCCGGGTTGAGCCCACTGTCCACACCGAGGGCCACGGGTTGAAGAACGGGCCCGGATACCCTCACCCCGTCCCTCTCCCGAGGGGAGAGGGGATATAGGGTCAACTCAGCGGGACGGACTCGTGTCCCCGCTCCCGGCGAGCTTCTCGATGTTGAACTCGACGCGGCGGTTGTTCTCCCGGCCCGCCTCCGTCGTGTTGGTGTCCATCGGACTCGTCTCGCCGTAACCCTCCGACACCAGCCGCTCGGGGGCGATGCCCTCGGCGATGAGGAAGGCGCGCACGTTGGTGGCCCGCCGCCTCGACAGGTCCATGTTGAAGGCGTCGTCACCGCGGTCGTCCGTGTGCCCCTCCACGCGCACCCGCTCCACGCGCGGGTTGGCCTTCAGCACTGACGCCACCTGCTTCAACAGCTCGAAGGACCTGTCCAGGATGACGTCCTTGTTGGTGGCGAAGTGCACCTTCTCCAGGATGACGATGCGGTTGGACTCCAGGCGCACCCGCGACGCGTCGGGCGAGAGCTTCACCGGCTCGGTCTCGGCGAGGACAGGCGCCGGAGGAGACACCGGAGTCACCACGACGGGCGAGGACGGAGGCACCGGAGTGGAGGCAACGGGCTCGGGCCGGGCCGCCGGGGCGCGCTCGCCGGGCTGGGTCCAGTCGATTCCCGCGAAGATGCGGAAGCCCGGCGTCCCGTAACCGCGCGTCAGGCCCGGGCCACCGCCCACGTGCGCCAGCAGCCCGTCACGCACCCGGTACTGCACCGAGGCCAGCAGCTCCAGCGGCAGCTCCTCGGCGTTGCGCTCGGCCAGTCCGAGCGCTCCCGACAACTGGGCCTGCACGGCGAGCCGCTCCCCGACGGGCAGCCGGGCCCCGAGCGCGTACGACAGCTCGTTGCCGGTGCGCAGGTTGCTCAGCCGCTGCTCTCCGCGCAGGTGGGCCCCCAGGTTGGCCACCACGCGCACGCCGCTCGGGGAGAGCCACTCGCCCACCAACTGGGGCCGCACGGCCACGCCCGCGCCGCCGCGGAAGCCCTGGCCCCCCGCGGTGGGCAGCACCACGGGGACGGCCACGCCCAGATGCAGCGCGCCCGAGGAGAAGAGGTGCGCCTTGGGCACCAGCCGCAGGTCCCCCAGTCCCGCCCCATTCACCCCCTCCGGGAAGGCCGGAGTCACGGCGGCGCCGCGCTCGGAGGCCTGGTACGTGAGGGGCAGGGCCAGGCCCAGCTCGAACCGGTCGAAGAAGGAGATGGAGCCCATCAGGTCCAGCGTCACCTGGGTGGCCACCACGCCGTAGACGAAGTCGTCCTGGCGCCGGTCGAGGAAGTTCAACGGGTTGTTGGCGTAGTTGAGCGAGGCGCCCAGGTGCCAGCCCAGGTGCCTGTCCACCCGCGCGCCGTGCACGCCGAGCAGGTCCGTGGCGCCGGGGCCGGGCTTGTAGCGCTGCACGTCGATGGACTGGGACAGCGTGGCCGGGTCGAGAAGCTGAGCCTGGGCGAACTGCGGAGCGGCCAGCACGCCGAGGGCCACCAGTCCGGCAGCCGCGGAGCCCTGACGGCGGCGCGAGCGCATCAGCGGCACAGAGAGCAGCAGCGCCGCGAGCCACATCAGGGGCGAGCCGTTCGAGGCACTGCAGCCACGGCCCGCGATGACGTAGTCGTTCGGATCCACTGGCTCGGGCTCGGGCTCGGGCATGGGGGGAATGTCCTCATCGGGAACAGGCGCCGGAATGGGAACAGGCGACGGAATGGGAGCAGGCACCGGAACGGGAATGAGCGTGGGACCCGGAGGCAGGCCCGGAGCCGGGCGCGAGCGGGTATCCATCGCGTCCGTGCCCAGCTTGCCCGCGGCATTGATGATGGCGACGTTCTCGATGGTTCCCGTGGCCCCGGCGGCGACGAGCGCCTCGAACTGGAGGGTGGCCGAGTCACCGATGCCCATCTCGCCGCCCTGGGTCGGCGAGGCGCCACGCCCCAGGTAGACGGTGAGGGTGCTCCCATCCCACGAGCCAACGTCATCGCCGGAGCGGTCGGTCACCCGCCGGCTGTTCACCTGGAGGGAGTCAGCGACGTACGCCAGTTGGGCGGGCAGCGTGTCCAGGAACGTCGTGCCGATGGCGGCGTCGTCCCCCGTGTTCTTCGTGGTGATGGTGTAGCGGAGGCGATCGCCAGGCTGCGCCGTGCCATCGGTGCGCGAGAGGTTCTCCACCGTCTTGTACGTCTCGCGGAAGTCCGGGCGCTTCGTGGAGATGGAGGAGACGAAGCCGCCCAGCCAGTAGATGTCACCCGAGGTCCCCACCTTCACCTCGGCCGTCTGGGTGCCGGGCGCCATCGAGACGTCCACCACGTCCAGGTCCAGTCCCGACATGCTCCCCTGGGTGCCTGTCAGCTGGGGCAGGTCTCCCGCGACGCTCACCGCCACCGCCTCGGGCGTTCCCACCGACCCCACCGCGAGCGGCTGGTGGCTGCGCGTGCTGTTGAAGAAGTTGTCCGCCGGGTTCAGCGAGTTGCCCATCCGGACCTTGTTGAAGTCGAGCCAGTCGCCCTTGTCGTAATCGTCCCCGTCGAAGGCGACGACGCCCAGCTTCGCCTCGTTGACGCGCTCCGGCACGTAGAAGCCCCGGAGGTTGACCGTGATGCTGGCGCCCGCCACCGCATCCAGGCCGTCGTACAGCTTCAGGTCGCGCATCGGCTCGCTGTCCAGCTCGTAGAAGACGGCCATCCACCAGGCGCTGAACATGAACTCGGAGAAGAAGTAGGGGCCCCGCAGGTCGATGCTGTCCACCCCGCCCACCTGATACAGCCCCGGCCCGTACTTCTGGACGAAGTCCGTCACGTCCAGGGAGGCCTGATACTGGAAGTCCCGCGTGGCCTCGTACTGCGGCGTGAAGGTCACGTCGGCGGTGAGGCTCCGGGTCTCCTGGGCGCCCAGCGGCACGTCACGCAGGAAGGTGAGCTCGGCGGTGTCGTCCGGCCGCTCCGGGCTCCGGTCCGAGGGCTTCTGCGAGTTGGAGCGCGTGGCCGCCCAATAGATGCGCGCGTACGTCACCCGCGCCCCCTTGGGCAGCACCAGCCGGGCCCGGCTCCGGGCGTTCTGCGGGAGCACGTCCGGGTTGGCGACGGCCTCCTCACCCGCGGCACTGCTCTGGATGGTCCAGAAGTAGTCCGGCGAGGTGTCATCGCCCCTGCCGTGGCTGCCGCACGCGTCCCCGACGGTGCCCACTCGCGGCGCGGGCGTCTCGGTGTTGCAGCCCTGCGCGAGCGTGTTGCCGATGAGGACGAAGTTGCCGTGCTGGTCGCTCCAGTAGCGAGGCGTCTTGGTGCTCTGGGCCTCGGCGGGGCCGGCCACCAGCAGCGCGGCGAGCGTGGACAGCAGCCACAGCACCCAGAACAGGAGCGAGAGCCGCTGCCATGAGGGGGAGTCCGGGGAGTGGGAAGGATGGGTGCGCATGGGTCGCTCCTGAGTGGAATCACAGGGCTCCGTGCTTCCGGCTCCCTGCATGCACCAAGGTGCCAGCGTCACCCCTCCCGGGCTGTGCGCGGCATCACGGCCGGGATGTGAGGTCCGTCACTCCAGGGGCAACCCGGGGTCCTCGATACCCTCACCCCGTCCCTCTCCCAGAGGGCGAGGGGAGAGCTGCGTCCCAGAGCTTCTCTTCTCGCTCCTCGCGAGGGGATGGTGGGTCCCTGGACCTCCGGGTGACGGCTACTGCGCGGGCGGGTACTTCTGCAGCTTGCGTTGCAGCGAGCGCCGGTGCAGGCCCAGCCGCCTCGCCGCCTCGGAGATGTTGCCGCCACAGTCCGCCAGCACCCGCTGGATGTGCTCCCACTCCGCGCGCGCCAGCGTCGGCGGCTGGAAGTCCTCCGTCACCTGCGCCGGCTCGCCCGGGCCCCTCGAGAAGGCCAGCAACAAGTCGTCCACGTCCGCCGGCTTGGGCAGGTAGTTGAACGCCCCCAGCTTCACCGCCTCCACCGCCGTGGCGATGCTCCCGTAGCCCGTGAGCACGATGATGCGCGTGGACGCATCCAGCGCGTGCAGCGCCCGCACCAGCTCCAGCCCTCCCCGCCCCGGCATCCGCAGATCCACCACCGCCAGCTCCGGGGACTCCTTCGTGGCCAGGGCGAGCGCCTCGTCATGGGAGCCCGCGGTGCTCACCTCGAAGCCGCGCTCGCGGAAGGCCCGCGCCAGCCGCTCGCGGAACACCGCCTCGTCGTCCACCAGCAGCAGGGTCGGGGCATGGCCGGGCGTCGGGTTCGTCATGCGCCTGGCTTCACCCGGGACGCTCCCGGAGGCAACGCGGCGGATTGTCGCAGCCCGCCCGCCGGCCACGTCAGCACCACCGTCGTCCCCCGGCCCGGCGTGGAGCGCAGCACCAGCCCCCCGCCCAGCTGCTCCAGCACCGCGCGCGTGAGGAAGAGCCCCAGCCCCATGCCCTCCCCCGGCGCCTTGGTGGTGAAGAAGGGCTCCCCCGCCCGCGCGAGCACCTCCGGCGCCATCCCCTCGCCCGCGTCCTCCACCGTGAGCCGCCACCCGGCCGCCTCGCGCACCAGCCCCAGCCGCACTGGCGTCCCCGGCGCCGAGGCCTGCAGCGCGTTCTTCACCACGCCCCGGATGGCCCGGGCGAAGGCATGTGCCGGGACGAGCTCCCGCTCCTCCCGCGTCCGGGCGTCCAGCTCCGTGCGCACCCGCTCCCGCTCCGGCAGCCCCTCCAGCGCCTCCTCCACCAGGGCCGCGGGCGCCAACTCCACCATGGCCTCGCCCTGGCTCGCCCCCGCGTCCGACGTCATCTGCGTCAGGATGTCCCGGCAGCGCGCCACCTGCTCACGGATGAGCTGCGCGTCCTCGAGCGCGGTGGCGTCCGCGCCGGTGCGCGCCAACTGCCGCTCCAACTCCCGCGCCGCCACGGCGATGGTGGACAGGGGCGTGGACAGCTCGTGCGCCGCCCCGGCCGCCAGCGTGCCCAGCGCCGTCAGCTTCTCGTGCCGCGCCGCCGCCGCCCGGGCCTCCACCAGCTCCGCCTCGCGCGCCGCCAGCGCCCGCGTCACCCGCTGCACGAAATAGACGATGAAGCCCGCCGCCAGCGCGAACGCCGCCCACATCCCCTCCAGGTGCATCCGCACGTCATGGATGTGGTGCTGCGGGTGCGCCGACGACAGCTCGCTCCCCTGGCTGGGAAACCACAGGTGGTCCACGAAGAGCGCGCCGAAGCACGCGATGGCCAGCCCCGTCAGCCCCCACGTCCACCCCGCGCGCAACACCACCGCCGCCAGCGCGATGTGCACCAGGTACAGCGCGCTGAAGGGATTGAAGGGGCCGCCGCTCAAATCCAACAGCACCGTGAGCAGCACCACGTCCAGCGCCATCACCGCCCACAGCAGCCGCTCGCGCAGGGGGCGCCCGCGCCGGGCCCACAGCCCCAGGGCCGCGTTGCTCACCGCCGCCACGGTGATGGTGGCGAACAGCGGCCCCAGCCGCTGCGTCATGCCCAGGCCGAAGTGCACGCCCAGGATGATGGCCACCTGCCCGACGACGGCCCCCCAGCGCAGGCGCAGCAGCCAGGAGAGGTTGATGGACTGCGCGTCCCGCACCGCCCTACGGCGTCCCCGCCGTCAGCATCCGCTTCACCTGGGCGCCGATGACCACGGCCGCCACCATCAGCAGCAGGAAGAGCAGGCCCAGCCCGGCCATCCGCAGCTTGGTGCGCTTGTCCGGCGGCGCCGAGGCCATGAAGGTCGAGCTGGCCGCGGCCAGCCGGAGCACTTCCTCGCGCCCCCGCTTCGCCATGGCGTCCTCGGGGTTGCGGGCCAGCCGGATGCGGTACAGGCGGCCCAGCGCGGCGAGCTCCCCCCGCTCCGAGGCCAGCGCCAGCACCTTGTCGTGCGCGCCCCGGCTCTCCCACAGCTCCACCACGCCCAACCACGTGGAGGCCACCGCCCCCGAGGGACGCGACTCCTCGGGCCGGAAGCGCGCGTAGTCCAGGCCGCAGTAGGGGCACACCACCGCGCCCTCCTTCCGCGCGCCAATGCACTTGGGGCAGAAGCCCTGCGGCGGCATGAAGGGGTCCTCCGACGACGAGGACGACGGCGAGGCGGACGGAGCGGGCGGCGAGGAGGGGTCCTGCACCACGCGCAACTGGGCGCTCGAGGCCCGCGGAGGCAGGGGCTCCGGGGCAGCGGGCGCCGTCGTGGACTCACCCGAGCGCGACTGCACCTCCGCGAGCCGCAGCACCATCAGGTTGGCCGCCGCGGCCTCCGACATGGCCATCCGGGGCGCGGAGCTCTTCGCCACCATGGGCTCGGACGCCTGCGCCTTCGCCATGGGCTCGGGCGCCGGAGCCTTCGCCGCCATGGGCTCGGGCGAGGGGAAGCGCGTCACCACCGGCTCGGGCACCTGGGGCTTCACCACCACGGGCGCGGGCGTCTTCGCCGCCGGCTCGGCCACGGGCACGGGCGTCTTCGCGGGCGCGGAGCCCTTCTCCTTGCGGCGTGCCTCCCGGGCCTCGTTCTCGATGGCCGCGAGGATCTCCGCCGGCACCGCCACGCGCCGGGTCGGCTCGTTCTCGATGGGGTCCGGCTCGGCCTCGCTCTGCCCGAGCATGATGACGGGCTCGGCCGACTGCGACGCCTTCGGCGACTTCACCGGCTTGGAGGTGGCCGCCGGAACAGGCTCTCCCGCCTGCTCGGGCACGCTGCGCATCTCCACCTTGCAGCGCGAGCATTTGACCACGAGCAGGCCGTCTTCCATCCGGAACGACGCCGGAGGAACGAGCCGCTCGCAAGCCTCGCAGAAGTACTTCACCAGATCTCCATTCGGATGGGCACGGGCATGGCACACCCCACCAGCGCGGCGAAGCATACCGCGCAGACCAGCTTCCGCCCGAGTCCCAAAGGCTCGGCCGGTTGGGTGACCTCCGGGTGACCGAAACCCACCAGCTTGGTGGCCACCAGGAACCAGGGGCCCCAGGTGACCGTGTAGAACAGGGTGAGGAAAAGCAGCACCAGGGCCATGGCCTTGCCCACCCACCGGGCGTGCTTGCCCCAGAGGGCGTAGGCGAGGTGTCCACCATCGAACTGTCCCACCGGGACGAGGTTGAGCAGCGTCACCAGCAGGCCGAACCAGCCGGCAATCACCACCGGGTGCTCCTGAATGCCCTTGCCGGCGGGCAGCGTCCCCAGCACCAGCCACTTCAGCCCGTGCATGAGCGGCCCATCCGCGAAGATGAGCAGGGCGTGCTGGGGGACGGAGGCGCTGGCCGGGGGGGCCTCGGCCAGGGAGAGCTTCACCTGGAGCCACTGGAGGAAGTCCCCGCCCAGGCTCCAGAGGGAGGTGCGGCCCGGGAAGGCGGCGGGCAGCTCGGGCACGTCCACCACCGGCGAGTGCGCCAGGCCCCAGATGAGGAAGGGCAGGGCCACCACCAGGCCGGCCAGCGGCCCGGCGGCGCCGATGTCCACCAGGGCGTTGCGGGTGGGGATGCGGCCGCGGATGCGGATGACGGCGCCCAGCGTGCCCACCCCGAGGTAGGGCAGCGGGATGAAGTAGGGCAGCGACGCGTCCACGCCGTGCAGACGCGCCAGCACGTAGTGCCCCATCTCGTGCGCCCCGAGAATGGTCAGCAGCGCGACACTGAAGGTGAGCGCCTCGCTCAGGCGCGCGCTCCACGGCAGCGACGCCCCGAGGAAGAGGCTGTCGAACGTGAGCGAGGTGGTGCCGACGGTCAGCACGAAGAGCAGCAGGTGCAACCAGGGGCGGTCGACGGCTCGGGCGGGGGCGCTCTCCATAGGAATGGAAGGGGGTAGCCACGCCTGGCCGGTATTTCAACGCGGCTCCGTCTCCATTGGGTGACGCCGGATGGTCGGAAGATCCATTGCTTGACTTGAAAGGGGCCTTTGCTACGACGGCCCGGCAGCTTGAACACCCATCGACCTGTTGGGGGCCTGCTCCACCGGATGGTCAGTGCGCCCCAGCGTCAAACCGGAGGGAAGCACACGATGAAGAAGGCCATTGTTTCGGCGTTCCTGGCGAGCAGCCTCGTGGCGTGCACGAGCGTGGAGACCGCCGTGGTTTCGGGCAACGAGGTTTCCGCTGCGGGTGGCGAGCCCATCGCCGTCATCCAGGGCACCGCCCTGGGCCTGACCGCCATCTTCCACGTGATCGACCTGGTGCAGAGCGACCTGGACACCGTGGTGAACAAGCTCCTGGTGGCCGAGGCCAAGGCCATGGGCGGCAACAAGATCCAGCTGCTGGGCGCCGGCACCACGCCGCGTCACGGCATCTTCGCCCTCACCGGCACGATCATCGGCTTCCCCATCTCCCAGGCGACTGGCGTGGCGGTGAAGTAGGCAGCCTCCGCCGTTTGCACGTAGTGTGCGAGGGCCCCCTGGCGACAGCGGGGCCTTCTGCTTTTTCAGCGCCCGACTCCCGCGCCCGTTTCCAGCCTCAATGTCCGCCCGCCACCTGCCCCTGCTCCTGCTCGTCCTCGCCGGCTGCCGCCGGGGAGAGGACACCACCGCCCTGCTCACCGACGCCCGGCAGCGCCTGGCCGCGCGCGACGGCAAGCTCACCAGCTACGTGCTGGCGGGCACCGCGCACGAGGCGGGCCAGCGCATGGACTTCCAGTTCGCCTACCGCGCCCCGCAGAAGATGCTGGGGACGCTGGGCACCCCGGCCATGCGCGCCTTCGCCTGGGACGGCGAGCACCTCTACGAGCGCGACGACGCGGCGAAGAAATTCCGCACTTATGAGGGAAGGCTCGGCGACGGAGGGCTGGGCAACGGAGGGCTGGGCCCGGAGGAGCGCGCGGGCGTGCTCACGGGGCTCTTCGCGCCCTTCGCCCCCGAGGGCTTCCGCGTGCCGCTGCTGCCCGGCCAGGGGGTGAGCGCCCGCCGCACCCCGCACCCGCGCGGCCCCGAGGCGGTGGAGCTGACGGTGAAGCCCGCTGGCACGGACGTGGAGGTGACGTACGTGCTGCGCTGGCCGGCCATGGACTTCCTGGGCAAGCGCACCCGCAGCGGCCAGGACACCGCGGAGCTGCGCGTGGAGGAGGAGCACTGCGAGCAGGCCCTCGGCCTGTGCGTTCCCAAGCGGCTGACACAGTGGGGTGGCGGACAGCAGGTGGCCGAGACGTCCCTCACGCGCGTGGAGCTCAACCCCACCCTGCCGGCGGAGACCTTCTCGCTCAGCGCGCCGGGGGGTTACGACGTTGAGACGAAGACGCTCGCGGCGCTGGGCGGACGGTAGGGCGGATAACGCGTCCGGCTGGGGTTGATGCCCTCGGGGAGCGTCCCCACCTTCCCCACCGGGAAGGAGCGCGAGGTCATGGCCCTGGTGCAGAACGTCATCTTCGATGTGGATGGCACGCTGGTGGACTCGGTGGACGAGCATGCCGAGGCCTGGAGACGAGCCTTCCTGGAGTTCGGCCGGGACGTGCCCTTCGCGCACGTGCGCAGCCAGATTGGCAAGGGCGCGGACCAACTGATGCCCGTCTTCTTCACGGAGGACGAGCTGGAGAAGTTCGGCCAGGAGCTGAGCGACTTCCGCTCCACGCTCTTCAAGCGCGAGTTCATGCCCAAGCTGCGGGCCTTTCCGCGGGTGCGCGAGCTGTTCCAGCGGCTGCGCAAGGACGGGCTGCGCATCGCGCTGGCCTCCAGCGCCAAGGGGGACGAGCTCGAGTTCTACATGCGCCTGTGCAACATCCAGGGGCTGACGGACGGCGAGACGTCCAAGGACGACGCGTCGAAGTCCAAGCCGCACCCGGACATCTTCGAGGCGGCGCTGGAGCGGCTGGGGCGGCCGGACACGCGCGGCGTGGTGGTGATTGGGGACACGCCCTACGACGCGCTGGCGGCGAGCAAGGCGGGAGTGCCCACGGTGGGCGTGCTGTGCGGAGGCTTTCCGGAGGAGGACCTGCGCACGGCGGGCTGCCGCGCCATCTACAAGGACCCAGCGGACCTGCTGGCCCACTACGACTCCTCGCGAGACACTTGGCCGTGGGCCGCGGACGCGGTGGCCGCCGCCAAGGACGAGGAGCCGCGCTGACGGCTACGTGAAGCCGAGCTCCGTCAGCAGGGGCTCCAGCGCCGCGCCGAGCCCGTGGCGGTTGCACACGTCACGCAGCCCGGCGAGGTCCAGGCGCTCCCGGTTGCGCTCGAGGAGCTCGAGAACGTCGTTGGTTGCCTTACGGCCTCCCGCGTAGAGCTTCAGGGCGATGAGGTAGGGCAGGCTGACGACGCGTAACGGGCTCTCCGGGCTCAGCTCCACCGAGGCTTCGCGAAGGGCTTCCCGAGCCAGTACGGTGCAATCACGCGCTCCGGGCCAGGGGTTGTAGAAGTTGACGACCTCTATCGGCTCGAAGTCATCACCCATCACGCGCAGGACGCCCCCGAGCGCATCCTCGGGGTCAGGTGCATCGAACCGCACCTCGAAGCCCTCCTTCTGAAGGGCCTCTTCCACACGACGAAGCTTGGGAAAGGGCTCTGTATTGACCGCCAGATCGAAGTCTTCGGTGTAGCGCGGATAGAGATGAACAGCCAAAGCCACCGCGCCGATGACCGCGGTATGGACTTCGTACTGTTGCAGGACTTCAGCCACCCGCTCGGCCACTTGGATCGTGCGTTCCTGCCGATTGATGGTTCTCGAGTCACTCACTTGCGATTCACATCTCCTGTCGGCGGACGCGCAGCCGACACGCCCATGAAGCGCATACGCTCCTTCAGCGAGAGCGCCAGAAGCACACGTTCCCGTGGAGACATCGCTGCCAGGCGCTCGAACTCGCGCCGCCGCGCCGCGTCCGCGCTCTTGCTCGGCCGCTGACCATAGAGTCCTCGGGTCGCCGGAACGTCACTCACGGAGCAACTCCTTCACTTCGCCATCTCGCGGCATCCTCGCACCCCTGCGTGCAACGAAGTGCGCTATCGGCACAATCTAGTGTCATCCCCGCTAGGGACCCAACACAACGCCAGGCCCGCGAGATCATGCCGGAATCCCACACCCTCCGTGGGTCTCCTGGCGGCGGAAATGCGCGAAATAATCCCGCCCGCAACCAACTCGCGGCACCTGGGTTCATGAGCACGAGGCCGGACAACAACCCTCGGAGAAAGCCCATGAACCGCACCACGCCCTACCGCCGTCTGCTCACCGCTGCCCTCTGCTTCACCCTCCCGCTGGCCACCGCCGCCTGCAACTCCGCCCCGCAGGAGGCGGAGCTCGCCGTCGGTGAGGCCTCGGCCTTCCTGTCCGCCTCGGAGGAGTCCGGCGACATCGGCGCCGAGGCCGTGGCCGATGCCTCCTCCGAGACGCTCACCTCCATGAGCGCCGAGGACATCGACACCGCCACCGAGCCCACCACCGACAACCCCGGCATCTGCGACTTCAGCGCCCGCCGCCAGGAGGTGCTGGCGAAGTACGACGCCAACCAGGACGGCAAGCTGGATCGCACCGAGCTGAAGGCCCTCAAGGAGGACCTCGCCACGGCGACCGGCGCCCCGCGCTTCGCCCGCGCCGGCATGCGCATCCGCCACTGGGCCTTCTGGCGCGTGCGCTGGGCCTTCGACGAGAACGGCGACAAGACGCTGTCCACCGAGGAGCGCACCGCCCTCGTGGACGCCATGGAGGCCCGCTGCGAGCGCCTCCGCCAGCAGGCTCTGACGAAGTACGACACCAACCAGGACGGCACCCTCGATGAGGCCGAGCGCGAGGCCGCCCGCCTGGCCATCCGCACCGCCTGGGAGCAGAAGCGCCAGGAGCTGCTCGCCGAGTACGACGCCAACGGCAACGGCGTGCTCGAGCTCACCGAGCGCGCGAAGCTCCGCGAGGACCGCCTCGCCGCCGTGCGCGCCCGCCGCCAGGCCCTGCTCGAGCAGTACGACACCAACCAGGACGGCCGCCTGAGCCCCGAGGAGGCCCTGCCCCTGCGCCAGGAGCTCCAGCGCCGCATCATCGAGGGCCAGGGCGCCAACTGAAGCAACGGCCCCTCGCTCCCTCCCCTGCCCTGGGAGGGACGAGGCGGGGACGGCCAGACGTACACTGTCCTCCTGGCTGCCCTGCTCGCTCGTGCGCACCCTTGCCGGTAATGGCCAGTGAAGTTTCTCCAGAGGGCGCGCTCACGGCGCCAACCAAGCGGAGCGCCCCTGACGAGGGGCCCGCGCTCCTCGTCGTGAACAGCAAGTGCCGCATGGGCCGCGAGGCCTTCCCGGCCGCACGCGCGGCGCTCGCGGACCGCGGCATCCCCCTGGCGGGCTGCCACCGGCTCTCCCGCCAGAAGCACATGGACCGGGTGCTGCGCGAGGCCCTCGACGCCGGCGTGCGGCGCATCTTCATCGGCGGCGGGGATGGCACGTTGAACGCCGCGGTCCAACACCTGCTCGGCCGCGATGTGACGCTCGGCGTGCTGCCGCTGGGCACGGGCAATGACTTCGCGCGCTCGCTCGGCATCGCCCCCACGCTGGAGGCCGCCTGCGACGTCATCGCCGCCGGCTACACGGCGCGCGTGGACGTGGGGCTCGCCAACGGACGGCCCTTCCTCAACGCGGTGAGCCTCGGCCTGGCCACCGCCATCGCCCGGCGGCTCACGCCCGAGCTCAAACGGCGCGCCGGCAAGCTGGCCTACCCCGTGGCCGCCGTCGCCGAGCTCTGGGAGCACCAGCCCTTCCACGTGCGCATGACGACCGACCGCGGCGAGCTGGAGCTGGACGTGCTCCAACTCGTGGTGGGCAACGGGCGCTACCACGGCGCGGGCAACGTGGTGACGCCCGAGTCCCGCCTGGATGACCGCCGCCTGGACGCCTACACCATCACCGCCCCCTCCTCCGAGTCCGGGCGCGAGGGCACCGGGCTGGGCCACATGCAGGACGTCTCCACCCTGGCGCGCATCGCCCTGTCCCTGCGCCGGGGCGAGCACGTGAGCCACCCGGCCGTCACCTCCGTGCACAGCACGCACCTGTACGTGGACGCGCAGCCCGCGCAGGACATCAACGCGGACGGCGAAATCATCGGCCACACGCCGGTGCGCTTCGAGCTGGCCCCCTCGGCCCTCCGCGTCTACGCGCCCGCTCCGCCCACCACCCACTGAGCCGGGAGTTCGGCCCGCACCGGATTCGCGGCTAGGCTCTCCCCACGGGGCCGTCCGTCCCCGCGGAGAAGCCCGTGCGCCAACGTCCTCTCTTTCCGCTCCTGGTGGCCGCCGCCCTCTCGGTGGCGGGGCTCCTCCTGCTGTGGCTGCGCCCCGCTCCGGGCGAGGAGACGCCCGGCACGGCGACGGTGGGCACCACCCGGGCCACCACGCGCCCGGGCCCCTCCGGCAACACCCCGGCCCGCGTCCCGCTCCGCCCCACGCCGCCGCTCGACACGCCCGCGACGCTGGCCGATGGCAGCTTCGTGGTGCGGGTGAGGGCCGCGGGCGCGCCCGTAGCGGGAGCGCGGGTGCGGGCCTGGTTGAAGGGGCCGGAGGACAGCGCGGGCCAGCCCTCGTGGCGCCGCGCCGGCGAGGGGACGACGGCCGAGGACGGCACGCTGCGGCTGCCCGCGGCCCCGGGCCTCTACCTCCTGAGCGCCCAGGCCCAGGGCCACGCCCCCGCGCGGCGCGAGGTGCCCCGGCCCCGGGGCGAGCCGGAGACGGTGGTGGAGCTGTCCCTGCCCGCCAGCGTCTCGCTGCGGGGGCGCACGGTGGCCGAGGGCCGCGGCGAGCCGGTGCCCCTGGCCGAGGTGACGCTGCGCCCCTACACCGAGCCGGGAAGCCCCTCGGCCCAGGCCCACGCGCTGCCCGAGGAGGTGGCGGTGGCCACGAGCGACGCGCAGGGACGCTTCGACTTCACCGGGCTCGCGCCGGGCCGCTACGAGCTGGTGGCGGAGGCCGCCGGCTTCAGCCGCCGGACGATGCGCTTCGTCCCGGTGCCCGCCTCGGGCGAGCTGGAGGTGGGACTGTGGCCGGCCTCCACGCTGGAGGGCTTCGTGGTGGGCGCGGACGGGCAGCCGGTGCCGGACGCGGAGGTGCGGGTACTGGGCGGGCCCACCGACTTCCGCACCACCACGGGCGTGGGGGGCGGCTTCTCCCTGGAGGTGTCCGGCGGGACGTACTGGGTGACGGCGCGCAAGGGCGGCCAGGTAGGCCGGGCGCCGGGCTTCATCGGGGTGGGGCCAGGAGAGACGGCGCGCGACATCACGGTGCGGCTCGGGGCCGCCGGGCACCTGTCCGGCACGGTGACGCGGGTGGCGGACGCCGGGCCCGTGGAGGGCGCGTGGCTGGTGGCCAGCCCGGCCGGTGCGGGCGGGGAGCTGGGCCGCGCGCGGACGGACGCGGCGGGCCAGTACGCGCTGGAGCTGCCGCCGGGGGACTACGACGTGCGGGTGATGGCCGCGGGCCACACGGACACCTCGAGTGAGCGGCTGGTGGTGGAGGCGGACCGGTACACCGTGGCGGACTTCCGCCTGGAGGGCACCGCATCGGTGGAGGGCACGGTGGCGGACGGCCAGGGACGGCCACTGGCCGGAGTGAGCGTGCGCGCGGGCCCGTTGCGCGGCGCCTCGGGCGAGGAGCTCTACACGCGCACCGACGCGGCGGGCACCTTCCTGCTGGAAGGCCTGCCGGTGGGCACGGTGCGGGTGCGGGCGAGGCAGGACGCCTCGGCCGTGTGGACGAGCCGCACCACGCAGCTCGCCACGGGCGCGCGGGGCCGGGTGGACTTCACGCTCTCGGAGACGGGCATGGTGCAGGGCCGGGTGACACAGGCCTCGGGCGCGCCGCTGCCCGCGCCAGCCGTGGTGCGTGCGATGGCGAAGGAGGGCTCCGGCGGCCTGCTGGACATGGGCCTCGCCGAGACGGACGCGGAGGGCCACTACCAGCTCGAGCTGCGCGCGGGCGTCTACCAGCTCACCGCCGTGCTGCCGGGCGCGCGCTACACCTACCACCACGTGGATGACCCGGCGGTGACGGTGGAGCCCGGCGCCTCGGTGATGATGGACCTCACGCTGCTGGATGAGCGCGGGCTGCACGGCGTGGTGCTGGAGCCCTCGGGAGCGCCGAGCCCCCAGGCCCTGGTGGTGGTGAGCCAGGCGGGGGACTTCGCCTTCTCCATCCCCCTGGATGTGGACGAGGAGGGGCGCTTCAGCGTCCCGCCCCACCCCCAGCCCACCACGCTGACGCTGCAGGCGCACAACGCGGGCCGGCTCAGTGTTCCCCTGCCCATTCCGGAGGGCGCGGGCGAGCTGAAGCTCCAGCTGCAACCGGCGGCCACCCTCCGCGGACGCGTGGTGGCCCGCAGCGGCGCGGCGCCGAGTGGCTTCACGCTGCGGCTGCTCAACGCGGACGGCTCGGTCCCGGCGTGGGCTCGCGACACGCAGCGGACGTTCCCCGGCGGCGAGTTCCTGCTCACCGATGCCCCGGGACAGCCGCTGAAGGTGAGCGTGCGCACCACGGACGGGCGCACGGGCGAGGCCCAGGTGACGCTCTCGCCGGGACAGCGCGCGGAGGTGGAGGTGCCCCTGACGGGCGGCGCGGCCTCCATCTCGGGGCGCGTGGTGTGGAGCCCCTCGGGCGTGGCGGCTCCGGGAGTGGGCCTCTACCTGGACCGTCCACCGGGCTCGGCGGCCGATGCGCGCTCGGGACCCGACGGGCGCTTCCGCCTGGAGGACGTGACGCCCGGGGCGCACACCGTGCAGCTGCTCGCGCCGGAGGGCAGGCCGGAGACGCGCAGCGTGACGGTGGCCACGAGCGAGGCGGTGGAGCTCGGTGACGTGCAGGTGACGGCGCGCAAGGCGAACGCGGGCAGCGTGGGGGCGGGCTTCAGCGAGGACCGGGGCTGGGTGTCCGTGGCGTGGCTGACGCCGGAGGGCCCGGCGGCCCGGGCGGGCGTGCGCGTGGGGGACCGGCTGCTGTCGGTGGATGGGCAGGTGGTGCGCAACCGCACGGAGGCGGAGCGCCGCACCCAGGGCGCACCCGGCACGCCGGTGCAGGTGACGGTGCGGCGCGAGGGCGGCGCGGAGCAGACGCTGCTGTTGACCCGGGCCGATTGACCCGTGGAGTTCCCCTCTCCTCCTGGGAGATGGCCAGGAGCTTCCTCCTGGGGGCGTGTCAGTGCGCCTCGGCGCCGGCCGAAGCGTGATACACGCCGAGCCACACGCAGAGGACTCCGCGTGTGGCTCGCCCTACGGCGCGCCATCCCATGGCGCATGCATGGGCCTGGAGGATGAATGCAGCCTGGTTGGGTCTCGGAACGCCTCCTCTTCGTGGTGCTCTGCGGTGTCTTCGTCCTCGCATGCGAGGAGAAGGGCGCCCTGCCATCCTCGTCGGAGGCGGCCTCCCTGGCGCGGGCCTACTTCCCCGAGCTCGCCGCTGACGTGACGGAGCCCCCCGGAGCCCACCTCGCGCCTGCTTCCGCCGCGCGGGCCCGTGCGCTCACCGCCCAGCTCACCGGGAGCGGCTCGCTCACGCTGACGACGCGCGGGCTGACCTTCCAGGTCGAGCAGTCGCCCGGCCCCGACGACGCCCCGGCGCCGCGCCGTGAGAAGGCGGTGGCCTTCGCGGGCGAGCGGCACCTCTGGTTCCCGGTGGGAACTTCCACGGAAGTGGACCAGGGGTGGCGGACCTCGCGCCTCGAGGAGGCCTGGATTGTGGACGGCTCCGAGGGCCTCCACCGCGCGGAGTACCACGTCACGCTCCCGCCCTCGGTGCGTCGCCTTCATGACGCCGGTGAGTACGTGGAGTTCCTCGACGCGCGGGGGCGGCCCGTCCTCCGCTTCCATCCCTCCGAGGTGCGCGATGCGCACGGCCGGTCCCGCCGTGGAAGTGTGCGGCTGTCTGGCGTGCGCGAGGCGGCGCGCGCCCACGTGTTCGAGGCCGAGGGGCCCCGCGTGGGCCTCGTCACCGAGGTCTCCCTCGAGGGGCTCACCGCGCCGCTGGTGGTGGACCCGGGCTGGTCGTCGACGGCCAGCATGGCGAGCCTGAGGGCGCAGCACGCCTCGCTGCTGCTGCCCGGCGGCGATGTCCTGGTGGCGGGCGGCGTCAACCGGACCGGGTTCGTGACTTCCGCCGAGCGCTTCGACCCGGAGACCGGCACCTGGGCCTCCGCCGGAAGTCCAGGCATCCAGGGCAACATCGCGTCGAGTGTCCTGCTTCCCACCGGGAGGGCATTCGTCGTGATGGACGGCAGCCCGTCGGCACGCATCCATGACGCCGCGACGGACTCCTGGTCCGCCACGGGGGCGATGTCCGCGCCTCGCAGCCTGTCCACCGTCACCCTGCTGTCCTCGGGGCAGGTGCTCGTCACGGGAGGCTCCAACCTGAACACGGCGGAGCTCTACGACGCCGCGACGAACACCTTCACCGCCACCGGCTCCATGTCCGTCGCCCACCGGGCGCACACCGCCACCTTGCTGAGGGACGGCCGGGTGCTGGTGGCCAGCGGCTTCAACAGCGCCTTGGGCGAGGTGCCCGTCGCGGAGCTCTATGACCCCGCCGCCGGGACCTGGTCGCTGGCGGCACCTCCCCTGGTTCCCCGGCACTATGCGAGCGCGACGCTGCTCCCCGATGGCCGTGTCCTCTTCGCGGGAGGCTTCACGAGCGCGGGGGTCACCACCCACGCGGAGCTCTATGACCCGGTGGCCAACACGTGGACCGCCACCGGTGCGCTCCTCCATCCGCGAAACGGGCACACGGCCACCCTGCTGCCCAATGGCAAGGTCCTGGTCCAGGGTGGCTCGGACGGGGCGCGCAACGCGCAGGCCGTGTCGGAGCTGTATGACCCGGCGACAGGGTCCTGGGCCGCGGCCAGTACGATGGCGGTGGCTCGCGAGAATGCCACCGCCACCCTGCTGACGACGGGTCAGCTGCTGATCATGGGTGGCTACAGCTCGAACCCGAGCCTGACCTTCTATGCGAACGTGGAGCTCTATGAGGCCTCCAGCGACCGCTGGGCTCCGGCCGGTAATCTCGCGCAGGGCCGAGGCTCCGCCGCCGTGCTGCTGCCGTCCGGCCAGGTGCTCGCCGCGGGGGGCCGGGGCGCGAGTGGTGTGCTCGGGACGGCGGAGCGCTACACGCGCGCGAGCAACACCTGGGCTCCCGCCGCCTCCCTGGCCACCGCACGCGAGCGCGCCACGCTGAGCCTGTTGCCGTCCGGCCAGGTGCTCGCCGCCGGAGGTGGGAATGGCGTGGGGCCGCTGGCCTCGGCGGAGCGGTACGACCCCGTGGCCGATGCCTGGACGCCCGCGGGCTCGATGACGACCGCCCGGGATGGGCATACCGCGACGGTGCTGGGCTCGGGCCGGGTGCTCGTGGTGGGCGGCGCGGGCACGGGGACGGCGGAGCTGTATGACCCGGTCGCCAACGCGTGGAGCTCCGCCGGATCGGCCGCTACGCCCCGTTCGCGTCACGCGGCCGTGCTGCTGCACGACGGCCGGGTCCTGGTGGCGGGTGGTGAGAACGGGGGCGCGCCGCTGGCCTCGGCGGAGCTGTATGACCCGGCCTCCAACACCTGGGCCCCTGCCGCGGGCCTCTCGCAGGCACGGGCCTCCTTCACCCTGACGCTGCTGCCGTCGGGCCGGGTGCTGGCGGTGGCGGGGACCTCGCTCGCGACGGAGCTGGCGTCGGCGGAGGTGTATGACCCGGTCTCCAACACCTGGGCCCCCGCGGGGACACTGGCCAGCCCGCGCGCACTCCATTCGGCCGCGCTGCTGCCATCCGGCCGGGTGCTGGTCGGGGGAGGCCAGGGGCCGGGGGGCACGGTGCTCGCCACGGCGGAGCTGTACGACGGCGCGACCCATACCTGGAAGCCCGCGTCGGGCCTCGCTGCCCAGCGGCTGCGCTTCGACACCGTCGTGCTGCCCTCGAACGAGGTGCTCGCGCTGGGAGGGCAAGGCGCCGCGGGCGTGTGGCTGGCGAGCGCCGAGCTGTATGAGGACACCGGGGCGCAGCCGGCCTGGCGTCCGGTGGTGACGGGGCCCGACGTGGTGCCGCGCGGCTGTTCCGCGCGCATCACCGGCACGCTGTTCCGGGGCATCTCCGGGGCCAGCACGGGAGATCACAAGGACTCCGCGACGAACTTCCCGCTGGTGCGGTTGCAGGCGGCCGAGGGACGCCGGCTCTGGACGTTGCCAGGCACCGAGATGTCCGCCACCGGCGTGACGGTGTCCATTCCCGCCAGCGCGACGCCAGGCTCCCATGCGCTCTCCGTCTTCGCCAACGCGAGAGGCAGCGGGCGGATGGTGACGGTGGTGGAGAACACCGCGCCGGTGGCGCGGGACCTGACGGTCTCCGCGCCGTACGGCGAGCCCGTGAATCTGTCGCTGGTGGCGACGGATGCCGAGGCGGAGCCTCCGTTGACCTTCGTCATCGTCACCCCTCCAGCCCACGGGACGCTGAGCGGCACGCCGCCCTCCGTCACGTACACGCCCGACCCGGGCTACGTGGGGCCGGACAGCTTCACCTTCCAGGCACGCGACTGCGGTCTGGACAGCAACGTCGCCACCGTGACGCTCGCCGTGGCAGACCAGACGCCTCCGGACATCACCTGCCCCGAGGACCTGGTGGTGGAGGCGACGGAGCCAGCGGGGGCGCCGGTGACGTATCCCCCCGCCACCGCGACCGACGCCATCACCGCGAATCCCACGGTGACGTACTCGACGCCGTCGGGGAGCACCCTGCCGCTGGGGCACACGACGGTCACCGCGACAGCGGAGGATGCGGCGGGCAATCAGACGAGCTGCTCGTTCGCCGTGACCGTTCAAGCCCGGGTGGTGTCGATTGCCGGCGGCGGCTGTCAGGCCGCCGGTGGAGGCGCGGACGCGGCGCTGGTCGTGCTGTCGGTCCTTGCCTCGTGGGCGGGGCGTCGACGCCGCAAGGACCTTCCCTGGCGTGAAACGGCACGGACCTGTGTGCTCGTCGCGGCCCTGGCCGCCACCAGCGCCTCGGGGCAGACTCCCTCCAGCCCCTTGGTTGCGTTCGACGTGGAGCGCCTGCGCCTCAGCGCCGCCGCGACGGACTCGCTGCTGGTGGACTCCGGACGACTGCTTCCCGAGGGCGGCTATCGCCTCGGCCTCCTGACCCACTACGAGCGCGGCATCCTGGTGCTGGAGGGCAGTGATGGGAACAGCCGGTCCCTCTTGCACTACCGGACGTCGGCCTGGCTCATGGGGGCGTGGTCTCCGGTGGAGCGCCTGGAGCTGTCCGCCCGGCTGCCGGTCATCCTCTCCCAGGGTGGCCATGGCGCGCAGACGCTGGTCGGTGTCTCCGAACCTTCGTCCTCGGGGCTGGGGACGCCGGAGGTGGGAGGGCGCTACTCGCTGCTCCGGCGCGACGAAGGGGCACCGGTGTCCCTCGCGGTGGGGCTCGACGTGGGGCTTCCGGGGGGGCGGGCGAGTGCGTTCGGACGCCAGGAGCATTGGGCCGGGTTCCAGTTCTCGCCCCGCGTCTCGCTGGGGCGCGAGGTGGGCATGTTCGTGCTGGGGGCCAGCGTGGGCGCGCGGGTGAGATCGAAGGAGGTCGAGCCGGGTCGCGACGTAGGCACCGAGCTGGAGCAGGGGCTGGTGGTGGCCACCCGGGGTGGCGGTCTTCGCGGCGAGCTGGCCCTGCAGGTGGCGGAGTCGCTGGTGCACCCGGACGTGGCGGTGGAGCTGCTCGGGGGGGTGCGGCTGCCCATCGGACATGGCTTCGAGGTGAGCGCGCTCGCCGGGCGAGGCTTCACCGACATCCCGGGGACGCCCTCTTGGCGGGCGGGGGTGGGAATCGCCTGGGCTCACCACCCTCCGCCCGAGGACGTCTGCCAGCGCGGGCGGAAGCACACGCCCGAGCAGTGCCCCGGCTCCGATGATGACGGTGACTCCGTGCCCAACAAGGCGGACCGCTGTCCGCTGGAGGCGGGGTCGCCGGACAACGCGGGGTGCCCGGACCGGGACTCGGAGGGCGATGGCGTCGTCGACCGGCTGGACCGGTGCCCGAACGAGGCGGGAGTGCCGGGCCGGCAGGGCTGCCCCGAGCCTGTCCCGCCCGCGGTGAAGGAGGAGCGGCTCTCCCTGGAGGGCCGCAAGATCGTCTTCGCGGTGGGCCGCTCCGAGCTTCAGGGGGATGGCATGCTCATGCTGGATGAGCTCGCCGCGCTGCTGAAGTCGCGGCCCGGTGTCTCACTCCGCATCGAGGGCCATACGGACACCTCGGGACAGGAACAGCTCAATCTCACACTGAGCCAGGAGCGTGCGGAGGGGGTGCGGGCCTACCTCATCCAGCGTGGCATCGCGGGCTCTCGCCTCGAGGCCCGGGGCTACGGTCCGTCGCGTCCCGTCGCATCGAACGACACGCCGGAAGGCCGAAGCGAGAACCGCCGCGTGGAGTTCATCATCACGCATTGACTCCGAAGGGCTCCTGCGCACCCCTCACCCGGCCCGTAGGAACTCCAGCGCCGTCTCGCGGAAGCGCGGGGCCATCGGGCCGAAGATGGGAACATGGCCGCCGTTCGGCACCACCCATAGCGCCGCGCGCGGGATGGCCGTGTACAGCTCCACCGCCAGGTTCACCGGATACAGCGGATCCCTGTCCCCGTGCACGAGGAGCGTGCGCGCCGTGATGGTCGACAGGTACGGCGGCGTGAAGTTCATGTCGTCGTAGCTGTCCTTGAGCGCCCGCAGTTGCGCGTACAGCGCGCGGATCTGCTCATCGCCGCGGACGTGCTTCTGCCGCAGTACCTGCCACTCCGCGTCGGTCAGGGTCTCGGCGTTGCTCTGCGCCATGATGGCCCGGGCCCGCGGTGGAAAGTACGGAGTCGCGCTGACGAGCACCATCGCGTCGACGCGTGACGGCCGAGCGGTCGCCACATGCAGCAGCGTCTTGGCGCCGAGGCTCATGCCGATGGCCTTGAAGCGCTCGATGCCGAGGCGATCCATCAGCGCGAGCACATCACTCGCCACCTGGCGGAAGGTGAGCGTCCCAGCGGGATTCGTCGAGCGTCCGTGGCCTCGCAGGTCCGGAACGATCGTGCGGTACCCCTCGAGCGGCTCGTCGAAGACGTAGCGCCAGTCACTGCCCGCGCCGGTGCCACCGTGCAGCAGCACCAGCGGCTCGCCTTCCCCACGGACCTCGCAGTGCATCTCGATACCGTTGAGCTCGAACGTCCGCGCCGTGTGCATGCGTGACTCCTCGATTGCACTGCCAGGAATTGAACACCCCCTCAGACCATCCTATTCCAAACACATATCACCCCTTCCACGGCCTCAAACCATGTCAGACCCAGACCCCAGAATTCACAAACACAACCTCACAGGGGTCCACCGTGGCGAAAGCGCATACGCTCACCGACAACTTCAATGACAATTCGCTCAACACCTCCAAGTGGTTGACCTACGGGCCCGTCCAGGAGGTGAACCGCCGCCTCGAGTTCAAACCGGACGGGGGCCTCCCGGGCTACGGGGGGTGCAGGGCCACCGCCGCGTATGACCTGACGGACTCCTTCTTCCACGTCGAGGTCAGCCAGGTGCTGCTGCAGTCGTCGCCCACGGCCGAGACGCAGTTGTTCGCCAGGGGGACGGGGAGCGACAGGGTCTCGTTCGTGGTGGGGGGCGGCGAGCTGGTCTGCAGCCTGCACGGGGAGATCCTCGCGCGCCCGCCCTACGATCCGGAACGCCACCGCTGGTGGCGCATGCGCGAGTCCGCGAAAGTGCTCCATTGGGAGGTCTCGGCCGACGGGCGGGAGTGGACCGCCCTGGTCAGCAAACAGCTGGATGACGCGGGCCGGGCCGCCCTCACCGCCCTCACCGTCGAGCTCCAGGCGGGCTGCTTCCAGGCGACCTCCTCACCGGGCCTGGCCATCTTCGACTGCTTCAACACCCCGCCGGAGCGCCCGTCCCGGCGTGTGGAGGAGCGGCGCCTGTCCGCCCAGGCCACCCGCGAGAAGGCCGCCCGGCTCGCCGCCGAGCGCCCCCACCCCGACCACTTCAACAACAACGACGAGGTCAACTACCCGGACCGCCCCTTCATCGGCAACTTCTCCAAGGGCCTCAAGCACGACACGCTCGGCGATCCGGACCCCATCTCCTACGGCTCGCTGCTGCGGGCCCTGGAGAGCAGGGACCCGGGTGACTTCGAGGAGATCCTCCAACCCTCGGGGGCCTTGAAGCTCGTCAATCCCCAGGCGGGCCTCGCCTTCGAGCTGTCGGGCCCGGATGCCCAGGCCGTCACCCAGCCGCCCGCGCCTCGCTTCGACAGCAAGCGGGCCGCGGCGGAGATGGGCGAGCTGTATTGGATGGCGCTCGCCCGCGACGTCCCCTTCAGCGACTACGCCGCCCAGGCGGGCGTCGCCAACAGCATCATCGAGCGCGCCATCCGCTCGCTCACCACCGAGTTCCCCTTGTTCGGCGGCACCCCCACCGTCACCGCGCGGAACCTCTTCCGCGGCATCTTCCCGGGCGACCAGGTGGGGCCCTACGTCTCCCAGTTCCTCTGGAAGGGCAACAGCGACCCGCGCAAGCCCGATGGCAAGGGGCGTGACGCCGACGAGGGCTACATCACCTACGGCGCCCAGGTCATCGACCAGCGCCAGTGGACCGTGAAGGGCGCCGAGCTCGGCGCCGCCGCTGACTACCTGACCCAGTTCACCACCTGGCTCGCCGTGCAGAACGGCCGGGATGACCGGGGCAAGGACCAGTTCGACACCACGGACCGGCGCTTCATCCGCAACCTGCGCGACGGCGCCAACTTCGTCCACTTCGACCAGGTGGTGAACGCGTACCTGAACGCCGCCTTCATCCTGCTCTCCGAGCCCATGGGCAACCAGCTCTCGGGCATGGGCGCCAGCCGGCCCCAGGTGGACAAGGAGTTCCCCTGCGACCAGGGCAACCCCTATGATCCACCGGGCACCGCGGGCGACTCGCGCACCCAGGTGGGCTTCACCACCTTCGGACCCCTCCACCTGCTGCAGCTGCTCATCGAGGTGTCCGGGCGGGCCGGGCGCGCCGTGTGGTGGCAGAAGTGGGGCGTGCACCGGCGGCTGCGGCCCGAGGAGTACGGCGGGCGCGTGGACAACCACCTGTCCGGCCGGCGCACCTACCCGCTGGACACGTCCATCCTCACCTCGCTGTCCACCGGCCTGCTCAGCCCGTATTTCTCCGAGCGCTGGGGCTCCTTCCTCCTGCCGCAGGCCTACCCCGAGGGCGCTCCCCTCCATCCGGCCTACGGCGCGGGCCACGCCACCATCTCCGGCGCGTGCGCCACCCTCCTCAAGGCGTACTTCGATGAGAGCGCGCCCATCGAGAACCCCCTCATGGCCAACGCGGACGGCACCGCCCTGGTGGCCTACACGGAGGCGGACCGCACGCAGATGACGGTGGGCGGCGAGCTCAACAAGCTGGCCAGCAACATCGCCCTCTTCCGCAACGCCGCGGGCGTGCACTGGCGCACGGACTACTGCGAGTCCCTCCTGCTCGGAGAGCGCGTGGCCCTCGGGCTCCTGCGGGAGCTGAGCCTCACCGTCAACGAGGACGACGCCTTCTTCCTGCTCACCCGCTTCGACGGCGCTCGCATCCGCGTCGTCGGCGGGAACGTGGAACCGGCCTGAGGCAGGCGCGTGGGGCGCCCCCCGTGGCAACGCGGGGGGCGCGGGGCTCAGGACTTCAGTTGCAGCCCTGGCCCGACAGCCAGGTCACGCCCCGGTTCTTCTCGTTCGTGCCGTTGGTGCCGCCGTAGTCCACGTTCTGGAAGGACAGGGCCACGTAGCTGCCCGTGGACTGGTTGCGCAGCTCCATCGTCATGGTGTTGGGGATGAGCGCGGTGGAGTTCGGGTAGTTCGCGCCGATGTAGTAGCGGATCCGGCCGCTCGGCAGGCTCCCGCACGTGGCCATCTTGTTCTCGAGCGTCACCCAGTTGCCCCGGTTGAAGTTGGCATCCTGGGGCACCAGGTTCGCCCGGGCACCCCAGCCACCGAGCTGCGAGCCGATCATGTGCCCGCCGTCATAGTCGTTGCTGGGGTTCTCCGCGTCGCCCCACTGCCCCACGCTCAACTGGCAGGAGTCGTTGCGCGCCGCGGCGGTGATGGGCGGCAGGTACTTGTACGCCCGGCTCGGCCGGCCCGAGCCGTCGATGAGGTAGTACTCGCCGTCGAAGTTGAACCAGATGTTCCGGTCCGCCGTCGGGAAGTACTTCGGGCAGTCGCTGATCGTCATCTCGGTGACCGGCGCGCGCACGACGTACCCGATGCCGTAGGGCTTCAGCGCCTCGCGGATCTCCTCCTCCGAGTGGCTCTGGAAGAACTCCATGAGGCCGTCCGGACCCCCGAAGTCCTGCTCCATCTGGCTGGCGACACCTTCGCCGCCCAGGTCCGTGCCCGTGACTCCGCAACCGCCGACCAACAGGCCCAACACCGCCGCAACAGAGAGCTTGTTCAGGGAGCGCATTCTTCTTGGTCCTTCCTCACCGGGGGGGGTTCGCCGACTTCCCGGTCTTGAATACCAAGAAAGAGAGAAACGCTTTGCAACAATTCTGCGGAATACGTACTAGTACAGTTCTATGCAAAAAACGTGCTGAAATGGCCCTCCCCGCATAAGCCGCGCAGACGGACGTGCCCCGTCCAGCCCCGGGGGCGCACGCCATGGGGGTGGCGTGCACTCCCTCGGAGCGGCGGAGGGCGGCATTCAGGACGGTGGTGGGAAATCAGGAAGCAGGACCCCCTCCCAGGGCGGGCGGGAGCGGGGCGTGGAGTGCTCCACGTCCATGCTCCAGCCACTCACCAGACCGGGAGGAGACCCTCACCCCAACCCTCTCCCAGAGGGAGAGGGAGCGGGGCTCACGCCTTGTCGAGCGCCATCGACAGCACCTGGGCGGTGAAGTTCACCAGGGGGATGATGCGCTGGTAGTTCATGCGGGTGGGCCCGATGACGCCCACCGTGCCGAGCACCTGCTCGCGGCTGCCGTAGGGGCTGGCGATGACCGTCACGTCACCGGCCGAGGAGAACTCGCTCTCGGTGCCGATGAAGATCTGCATCTCGCGCGCGCGCTGCACCCGGTCCAGCAGCGACAGCAGCTTGTGCTTCTCCCCGAGCGCCTTGAAGAGCGCGCGCATGCGCTCCACGTCGGCGAACTCGGGCTGCTCCAGGAACGAGCCGGTGCCCTCGATGAGCACACGCTCGCCGGTCTGCAGGTCCGTGGCCGCCGCGCCCAGCTTGAGCGCCTTGGCCGTCAACGCGTTGTAGAGCGCCTGCTCCTGGTCCAGCTCGGTGCGGATGCGCTCGCGCGCCTCCTCCAGCGTCACCTCGTGCAGCAACTCCGAGAGGTAGTTGCTCGCCTTGAGCAGCTCGTCCGAGGTGACGGGGAAGTCCACCATCAGCAGCTTGTTGTGCACCTGGCCGTTCTGCCCCACCAGGATGGCGAGTACCCGGTCCTCGCGCAGCCGTACGAATTCAATGCGCTGGAAGATGGCCACGTCCGGGCGCGGGGTGACGACGACTCCCGCGTGCCGGGTGAGCGAGTGCAGCAGGCGCGAGGCCTCCGACAGCAGCTCCTCCATGCCCGACTCGTGCGCCAGCCCGGCGTGGATGAGCTCGCGGTCTCTCGGTGCGGGATCCTTCAGCCGCACCATCGTGTCCACGTAGAAGCGGTAACCGCGGTCCGTGGGCACCCGGCCCGCGGAGGTGTGGGGCTTCTCGAGGAAGCCGAGCTCCTCCAGGTCCGCGAGCACGTTGCGCAGCGTGGCGGAGGAGACGTCGAACTCCGCGCGCCGCGCCAGGTGCTGACTACCGACCGGGCCACCCGTCGAGATGTATTCCTGAACGACAGCGCGGAGGACTTCCTTCTCGCGCTCTCCCAGCAGCTCCTCGGACATCCTTGGCTCACACTCCCCAACGAACGACGCTTCGCCCGGACTGGGCGAAGAGAGACCGACAATGCCCTGAAACATTAAGAAGGTAGAGGGCACGGTTCAATCCCCCGTCCTCCCGCCGGGAGAGCGAGGAAGCTCCCCGAGCGGTCCGTACCTGTCCACACACGGCTCAGGGCCGCCGGGCGCGGCAGGCACGGTCCAGCTCATTCATAAGGCCCGGCTCCAGGGCGCGCGTCGTCCGCGGGGACAGTGTCCGGAAGTGTCGGCAGCGCTCCTGGGAATCCTTCTCCTGCCGGAAGTACCGGGTCATCACGGCCGCCGCCTCGTCCACCCGGCCCTTTTTCAGGTGGAGGCGCTGCAGCGCGAGGTAGGGCTCGGCGGGCGCGGGGTTCTCCTGAATCTGGCGCTCCAGCTCCTGGATGGCGGCGTCGTCGCGGCCCTGGCGCTCCAGCTCCACCGCGCCCTCCAGCCGGGGCGTGCCGGTGCAGGCGGCCCGGAGGCCCCGCAGCTGCTGCGCGAAGCGGGCGCCGATGCGCTCATAGGGGTCCAGGTCCACGGCCTTGAAGATCTGACAGCGCTCGGACCGGGGCTCCTTCGCGGTGGCGTCCCAGACGGCGTCGTACACCTGCGCGGCCTCGCGCACGCGCCCGGCCGAGGCGAGCCGGTCGGCGAACTGGATGTCCGCCAGGGCGTCCTCGCGGCCCTCGTAGGGGCGGACCGAGAGGTGGGTGCGGTACTCGCGCACCGCCTCGTCCACCTGGCCCTGGTCGAGCAGCAGCCCGGCCAGGTCCTTGTGCGCCTCGGGGTGTTTGGGGGCGAGCTCCAGGGTGCGCCGCAGCAGCTCGACACGGACCTTCGGGTCGCGCGTGAGGACGCTGAGCCCGTAGTAGGGCCGCGCATCCGGGACGCCCAGGTTCACCAGCTGCTGGTAGAGGTCGAGCGAGCGCTGGCGGAGCCGGGCGCGCTCGGCGCTGCCCTCGGGCTGGCGGAAGGCCTGGTTCCAGACGGCATCGGCGAGCGCGAGCTGCGCGTCGAGCTGGCGCGGGTCCTCGCGCACGACGGCCTCCAACTGGCGCACGGCCTTCTCGCACGTGGCGTCGTCGAAGCCCTCGGCCTGGCAGCCCTGCTCGTGGAGCCGCAGGGCCGCCCGGGCCGCGGGAGAGGGCGGCGCGGGCACGTAGCGCGCGGGAGGCGCGACGGCGGAGAACCGGCCCGGGGATGCCCCCGGTGGAGCGGTGGGCGGCTGCTGGGCCCAGGCCGCGGAGGACAGGAGCACGCCACAGGCGAGCAGTCGGAAGGTGGGGCAAGTCATGGTTGGGTTTCCTTTCCGGGCCTCAGCGCTGGACATGGACGTGGTCGGCGGCCGGGCTGTCGCACGCGAGGAAGAGGGTGGCGCCGCGCTCGGTGAAGGAGGCGCGCTCGCCGACGACGGCGTCTCCGGCGGCTTCGACGAGGCACATCAGCTGCTGCGGTGTCTTGCCGGGGATGACCATCCGGCGCGGGTCGATGTCCAGGGCGCTCCCGGCGGTGTGGCGGCTGTTGATGGTGGCCGAGCCGGCGGCGCGGTTGCGCTGCGGGTTGCGGAAGGCGCTGCTGACGAAGTCCTCCAGCTTCACCTTCGGCTCGCGGTTGTTGGCGCGGGTGTCGGCGATGCCGTTGGGCCCGGCGAGGATGGAACCGGTGCACCGCCCGCCGACGTGGAGGCCCGAGCAGACGTCGTCCCCCTGGGGATCCGTGTCCCCGAGCGCTCCCACCGTGAGGATGGGCGCCCCGGGAGAGACGACCACCGTCTTCGGCGTCAGCCCGCGCGTGCCCACCGGCTTCTCCTGCACGTCATTCTGGAGGAGCGCCTGGAACCGCTCCTCCATCTGCGCCAGCAGGCGCGAGAGCCCGCCCGCCTCCGTCTCGGCGATGACGCTGTAGTTGCCGGTGTTGAAGACGGGGCGGCCCGGGATGGAGATGAGCGCGCGGCCGGGTTGGAAGCGTGTGCCGTAGTCGAGGTACTCCTGCCGCAGCACGTCGTCCTCCTCCTGGCGGAGGAAGGTGGTGGGGGGCAGGCGGACCTCGAGCGTCTCCCCGCCCTCCAGGGGCAGCGAGGCCACCAGCTCATACTCCAGCGGCGGGTTGGGCTCGCGGTTGCCTCGGGTGCCCACGCGCGAGCTGGCGCGGAAGACGGCCTCCGGGCCCTCCTTCGAAGCGGGGTCCGCGGGCCCCGTGTGCGGGCCCACCGGCTGGAGGCTCCAGTGGATGCGCGCGTCCAGGTCCTCCGCGTTGCGCACCCGGCCGCGCGCGGTGATGGACTCGCCCGTCACGAAGGAGGTGCCCGAGGTCTCCGCGCCCTCGCCGTCCACGGCGACGGCGAGCACCTCCAGGGAGATCTCCTCGTCCCCCCGCCGCGTGCTGTCCTGGCCCAGGGGCGCCGGCCCTCCGGAGCCCCCCGTGCCCTCCTGCTCCGCGCCTGGACGCTTGGAGCACGTACAACCCGCCAGCGCGATTGCCAGACAGGCGGACCACGCCCGCCAGCCAGCCCGGGTTTTGCTCACGGCAGTACCCTCCCCCCACCACGCGCCTCGCGTGGCGAAACGCGCGCACCGTAGGGAGCCCCCGTCAACGCCTCCATCACCCTCAGGGCACGGATGTCGCAGAACGAACGTGCCCGGCGGCGGATGTGAGGCAGGCAGCCAGGCACTGCCCCGCAGGGTAGGCCGAGGAATTACATCGCCGGGCACGGGACGCGGCGTTAAAAGCGCGACGCCTTGTCCTCCGCCTCCTCTTCGATTCCCGCCGCGGCGCTGCCCGCGGACACCACGCCCGCGGACCAGAGCCGCGGGATGCTCGTCTTCTGCCTCTTCGCGCTCTACGTCATCTGGGGCTCGACGTACCTGGCCATCCGCTGGGCGCTGCAGGGGGGCTTCCCGCCCTTCCTGATGGCGGGGATGCGCTTCACGCTGGCGGGGCTCGTCCTCTACACGTTGCTGCGGCTGCGCGGGTACGCCCACCCCTCGGCGCGCGAGTGGGGAGCGGGCGCCGTCGTCGGCACGCTGCTGCTGGTGATGGGCAACGGCTGCGTGGTCTTCGCGCAGCAGTACGTGCCCTCGGGCGTGGCGGCGCTCGTGGTGGGCAGCATGCCCTTGTGGGCGGCGCTCTTCGGCGGGCTCTTCGGCCAGTGGCCCGGACGCGCCGAGCGCTGGGGCCTGGCCATCGGCTTCTGCGGCCTCATCCTGCTCAACCTCGGCAGCGACATGAGTGGCAACGCGTGGGCCGCCATCGCGCTGCTGCTGGCCCCGGTGACGTGGGCCTTCGGCTCCGTCTGGTCGCGCCGGCTGCCCATGGCGCGGGGGCTCATGTCCACCGCCACGCAGATGCTCACCGGCGGAGCCCTCTTCCTGCTCCTCAGCTTCGGGCTCGGCGAGCGCCTCACCACCCTGCCCGACCCGCGCGCCCTCAGCGCCTTCTTCTACCTGGTCATCTTCGGCTCGCTGGTGGCCTTCAGCGCGTACGGCTACCTGCTGCGCAACGCGCGGCCGGCGCTCGCCACCAGCTACGCCTACGTCAACCCGATGGTGGCGGTGATGCTGGGCACCTTCCTCGCGGGCGAGTCGCTGAGCACCTGGGGGATGATGGCCATGGGCGCCATCCTCGGCTCGGTGGTGCTGCTCACGCGCGCGAAGCGCTGAAAGCCCGGCCGGACGTCAAGCCCGAGTGTCGTCACTTTGACGTGACACCCCCGCGCACTGATTGGGCGCGAGCGGAGTGTCACGCGCGTGCGCACGTTCCTCTTTCCTCTGGAGGGGCTCGTTCCTAGTGTCCGCGGCGCACTGGGAGTACCCACCCTGCGGAAAAGGACAGCGCCCCCATGACCAACAAGACGGCGAAGGACGTGCTTTCGTTCGCGAAGGAGCACGGCGCACAGATGGTGAGCCTGCGCTTCATCGACTTCATCGGCCGTTGGCGCCACTTCGCGGTGCCGCTGCACGAGCTGAGCGAGGGCATCTTCGAGGAGGGCCTGGGCTTCGACGGCTCGTCCATCAAGGGGTGGTTGGAGATCCACAACTCGGACATGCTGGTGGTGCCGGATCCGAACACGGCGGTGATGGACCCGTTCACGCAGACGCCGACGCTGGTGCTGCTGTGCAACGTGAGCGATCCCATCACCAAGGAGCAGTACATGAGGGATCCGCGCAACATCGCCGCGCGCGCGGAGAAGTACCTCAAGAGCACGGGCCTGGCGGACACGGCCTTCTTCGGGCCGGAGGCCGAGTTCTTCATCTTCGATGGGGTGCGCTACAGCACGGAGCCGCACCACATGTTCTTCGAGGTGGACTCCATCGAGGGCGCGTGGAACTCGGGCCGCGAGGAGCCGGGCGGCAACCTGGGATACAAGCCGGGCTTCAAGGACGGCTACAACGCGGTGATGCCCACGGATGCGCACAACGACATCCGCGACGAGATGTGCCGGATTCTGGGTGAGGTGGGCATCACCGTGGAGCGCCAGCACCACGAGGTGGCGACGGCGGGCCAGTCGGAGATCGACTTCCGCTTCGACACGCTGGTGAAGACGGCGGACAACCTGATGTGGTTCAAGTACGTGCTGAAGAACGTGGCGGCGCGGCACGGCAAGACGGTGACGTTCATGCCCAAGCCCCTGTACGGGGACAACGGCAGCGGCATGCACACGCACCAGTCCTTGTGGAAGGGCGGCAAGCCGCTGTTCGCGGGCGAGGGCTACGCGGGCATGAGCGAGATGGCGCTGCACTACATTGGCGGCATCCTGAAGCACGCGCGGGCGCTGGCGGCGATCTGCAACCCGACGAACAACTCGTACAAGCGGCTGGTGCCGGGGTACGAGGCGCCGGTGAATCTGGCGTACTCGAGCCGCAATCGCAGCGCGTCCATCCGGATTCCGATGTTCAGCGCGAGCCCGAAGGCGAAGCGGCTGGAGTTCCGCTCGCCGGATCCGAGCTGCAACCCGTACCTGGCGTTCGCCGCGCAGCTGATGGCGGGGCTGGACGGCATCGAGAACAAGATCGACCCGGGCGAGCCGCTGGACAAGGACATCTACGGGCTGTCGCCGGAGGAGCTCAAGGACGTACCGAAGATGCCGGGCTCGCTGGAGGAGGCGCTGGACTGCCTGAAGAAGGACCACAAGTTCCTGCTGAAGGGGGACGTGTTCAGCGAGGACTCGCTCCAGAGCTGGATCGAGCAGAAGCAGAAGGAGGTGGACGCCATCCGCCTGCGTCCGCACCCGATGGAGTACCAGCTCTACTTCGACATCTGAGCAACCCCCCTCCACCCGGAGGACAGCACCCCTCTCCCTCTGGGAGAGGGACGGGTGAGGGTATCGGGCATCCCGATTGGATGACACCGTGTCAGAGCAGCCGGGATGATGCACGCGTGACGACCCCACGCCTCGCACGCCCCTCGAGTCCCTCCATGCCCTTCCCTCGCGCGCCCCTCGCGGCGCGGCTGCTCGGCCTGCTGCTGCTGTGCCTGGCGCCCATGGCCCCCGCGGCCGACAAGCCCACACCGCCACCGGCGGACAAGGCGGACACGGCCGCGGACACGCCCTTCCCCGCCCCGCTGCTCCACAACGCGGACATCACCTACACGTTCGTCATCCTCCACCCGGCGCCGCCGAAGGGGGACGTGGTGGCCGAGGCGCGCAAGCTGCTGGCGTCGAAGTACAAGGAGCTGGCGGGAGCCTGGAAGCCCGGAGCGCCCCAGCCCGAGGTGGAGCTCCAGGCGGTGCCTCCGGAGGAGCTCGAACCCATCGACGAGGAGGTGCTGGACTTCTTCGGCCGGAAGCTGGATGCGGGGGAGCGCAAGCGCCTGACGCAAGCGAGGCACGCCACGGTGCTGGCCTTCCACGTGCCCTTCGCCCGGCGCAACGAGGCACTCCTGGCGGCCACGCGCTTCGCCCACCAGCTCGCCTCCGAGCGCGCGGGCTTCCTGTGGGACGCCGAGACGCGCGAGTACTACTCGCCCCAGCGCTGGAAGGAGCAGCGGCTGGACGGCTGGAACAGTGGCGCACCCTCCCTGCCGGCGCACATCACGATGCACGTGTACGGCGAGGGCGAGCGCCTGCGCGTCATCACACTCGGGATGGCGAAGCTCGGCCTGCCGGACCTGGTGGTGGAGCAGGTGCAGCGCTCGATGAGCAACGAGGTGGGGACGCTCGTCAACGGGATGGCGCAGCTGCTGGCCGAGGGCCTCGAGCTGCCCGAGGACGGCACCTTGAACGTGGACCTGACGCGGGTGAAGGACGCCAAGGTGAAGCGCCAGCTCGAGGCGAAGATGTCGGAGGGGGCGCGCCGGAGCCTGAAGCTGCGGGCCATCGAGGCCACGCGTGACGAGGGAGACCCGGACAACCACCTGCTGGAGATTGCCTTCCCGGGGAGCGGGACACCGCACGCGCGGCAACTGGCGGCGCTGGACACGCTCTTCGGCAAGCAGCCGGACAGCATCACGCCCGTCAAGGCGGGAGACCCCGAGCTGGCGGAGGTGGCGCGCAAGGCCCGCCTGCGGCTGACCGAGCTGAAGCCGCGCGTGGAGAAGGGGCTGCGGCCTCCCGAGGAGCTCACGGTGAAGGCGGGCTTCCGCACGGATGACGGCAGCTCCGAGCACATGTGGTTCCAGGTCACCGGGTGGGAGAAGGACCACCTGCGCGGCACGCTCGCCAATGAGCCGTTCGAGGTGAGCAGGCTGCGCCGCGGCTCGACGGTGAGCGTTCCCCTGAAGGACGTGGACGACTACCTCTACACGCGCCCGGACGGCACCGAGGAGGGCGGAGAGAGCAGCCGCATCCTCATGCGCCGCCAAGAGGGTCGTTGAGCCCCCTGTCGAAAAACGGGCCGCTCACCACCCCCGATGGACGTTACATCGTGGTGGACGGGCAGCTCTGGCGCCGCTCCAACCCGGCGCTCGGGCAGAAGCAGCGCGCGCTGCTGGTGGAGGCGCTGATGCACGCGCGGCGGGACGTGGGCCTCGCACTGCGAGCCCATGACGCGGAGGCGGAGCGCGAGGCCCGCGCTCGGGTGCACCGGGCGAAGGTGGCACTCGGGGAGCGGGGGCCTCCGTGGTGGACCGACGGCACCCCGGACCTCAACCGCCGCCGCGTCGAGAACACACCCTACGCCGCCTGGTTCCGCTCCCGGCCCGGCCGCTGAGCACGGGCGCAGGAGCACCCTCCGGGCCCGGCCTCGAGCAACTGGTCCGACTGTTGGACCAGTTGGTCGAGAGCGCGAGCCTACCGCGCCGGGGAGCCCCAGGTGGACTCGGGGTCCTCCAGCGCGTCGCCGATGTGGCGCAGGACACTCGCGACGAGCTCCGCGTCGAGCACGCGCGCATCGAAGGTGCACGAGAGCGTCATCTCCTTGCCGGGGACGAGCGAGTCCCCCTCGAGCACGGGGACGTCGCGCACGGCACCGGAGGCGAGGTAGAGGGCCACGCGGGTGTAGGGCACCATGGCCAGCCACGCCCGCTCCAGGCCGAGCGAGCCCACGTTGGAGACGGCGACGGAGCCGAAGGGGTCCCTCGGCATGCCCACCCACGCGAGGTCCACGTTGAGGGTGAACCAGACGAAGGAGAGCAGCCGGAGCACGGTGTTCATGACGAGGCCGGGGACGCGGTAGGAGCGCCGCTTGCCCCGCTCGATGACGGCGTCCCGGCGGTGGCGGACGTGCTCGACGCGCTCCTGCATGGCGCTGGCGAAGCCCTGGAGCGAGAGCGCATCCGCATCGGGGATGGTGGCGGTGGTGAGGTCCACCCGGCCGAGGTGCTCGGGCTGCACCACGAGGACACAGACGCTCACGCGCTTGCGCAGCCAGGGGCGGTTCCAGCGCAGGATGACATTGGCCTCGGGGTAGCGGCGCAGGGCATCGGCGGCGGCCTTGGCCACCAGGTGCGTCACCGTGAGGCGCTGGCCCGAGCGCGCGCGGAAGGCCTCCACGTACGCGAGCGCGCGCTCCATGCGCACCTCGATCGCCGCATAGGCACTCGGGTCCCGGGGGGACTTGTACGTGCCGAGGGCGAAGAGGGGGAAGTTCACGGGCTGGCGAGTCCTCTACCACCGGTCACCGCCCCGTCCACCTCCTGACGTGCCCGCCACGGTCCGGTGGCATACGGTCCATCCTCCCGTCATAGATGCGGCATGCGTACCTGCCTCGTGCTCTCCGCACTCGTGTTCCTCGCCGCCTGCTCCGGCTGCCGCAAGAGCCAGGCGAAGACGGCCCCCGACTGCATCCTCGTCGAGGATGACTTCGGCTCCGACGGCACCGTGCCCATCACCGTCGAGGTCGTCGCCGAGGGCCTCGAGGTCCCCTGGGGCATCGCCTGGCTCCCGGGGGGCGACGCGCTCGTCACCGAGCGTCCTGGCCGCATCCGCCTGCTGCACAACGGCGCGCTCCAGCCCGCGCCCGTCGCCACCGTGAAGATCTCCTCCGCCGGGGAGAGCGGCCTGCTCGGCATCGCCGCGCATCCCTCCTTCGCGAGCAACCGGCAGTTCTACGTCTACGTCACCACGGACGAGGGCGGCTCGACGCAGAACCGCGTGGAGCGGTGGACCCTCTCCGAGGACCACACCACCGCGACCTTCGAGCGCGTCATCTTCGGCGGCATCCCCGCGGCGAAGTACCACGACGGCGGGCGCATCCGCTTCGGCCCGGACGGCATGCTCTACGTCGGCACGGGGGACTCGCGCGAGCCGGACAACGCGCAGAACGTGGACACTCCGTCCGGCAAGCTGCTGCGGCTCACGCCCGAGGGCGAGGTCCCCGCGGACAACCCCTTCCCCGGCAAGGCCGCCTTCCTCCTCGGCGTGCGCAACACCCAGGGCTTCGACTGGAAGGACCGCGACACGCTCTACTTCACCGACCACGGCCCCAGCGGCGAGACGTTCCGCCGCGGCCATGACGAGGTGAGCGTGGTGCGCAAGGGGGACAATTTGGGCTGGCCCACCATCTACAGCTGCGAGTCCGGCGAGGGCTTCGTCACCCCGTCCCTGACCTGGGAGGACGCGGCGCCCCCGGGCGGAGCCGCCCTCTACACCGGCGACGCCATCCCCGAGTGGAAGGGCTCACTGCTCATCGGCACGCTCGGCTCCCGGCACCTGCACCGGGTGGTCTTCTCCCAGGAGAATCCTCACCAGGTCGCCCAGCACGAGGTGTACCTGCGCAACGCATGGGGCCGCCTGCGCGAGACCGTCATGGGTCCGGACGGCCACCTCTACGTCACCACCAGCAACTGCGACAGCCGCGGAGACTGCACGGCGCGCAAGGACGTCATCCTGCGCATCCGCCGCTAATCCCTCTTCAGGCAGGTCCGCGAAAGTGGGCCGCTGGGAGCCCACGCTGACAACCGCGGCCATTTCCCCTCTCCCCTCGGGAGAGGGACGGGGTGAGGGTATCAAGGCCCCGGGTTGAATCCCGTGGCCCCACTTTGGGACCACGGGTGGAAGCACCGTGACGGGCACCCTCACCCTGACCCTCTCCCGAGGGGAGAGGGGAGCTTATCGGCCACTTCCCTGAAGGGGATTGAAACAGAGAGGGGCCGCGTGCCCGTCCGGGCGCACGCGGCCCCGGGGACTCACCAGCTCACCGAGTCCACGTACACCGTGCCGGACCAGGCCGCATCGGTGAAGAGCTCGAGGCCCAGCTGGTACAGCGGCGACGCCGCGTTCGCGGGCACCTGCACGCTGACGGTGCTCCAGTCCCCAGCCTTCAGGGACGTGGGAGCCACCCACGAGCCCGTCCACACCCAGGCACCCGCCGCGCCCTGCTGCACATAGGGCTGGATGCCGGTGATGCGGCTGCCGGCCGGGACCCAGACGCGGACGGACACCGTCCGGCCCGCGGGCACGGCGGCGTTGAGCACCGAGACGCGGGACATCCCCGCCGCGGTGCCACCCATCGTCACCGCCAGCGAGCGGCTGCCCTCATACGCCTTGGCGGTGGACGACGTCACGCCCTTGACCAGCGTCCCCGAGAAGGTCCACCCCTGCGTGTCCGTCTCGAAGCCAAACTGCGCGGTGCTCGGCGTGGGAGTCGGCGTGGGAGTCGGCGTCGGAGTCGGCGTGGGAGTCGTCGTCGTGGTGGAGCCCGCGGGGAGGGCGAGCCCACCGGCCTTCAAGAAGGCACCGGCGTAGGTCTTCAGAAAAAGCTGGCCGTTCTTGTCGACGTCGGTGGTGTGCGAGGCCTGCTGGCCCTCGCCCCGGCCGAAGAGCAGCGCGATGACCCCGCTGCTCGCGAACTTCTCGCGGTGCGCGGCGCCCCCGGTGCCGAAGAAGTACTCGGAGCGGTTGTCCTTGAAGCCCCCGCGCGGCGCGTTGCTCGTGTTGGCCACGTTCGCGCTGTTGGAGTTGCCCTCCGGAATCTGCCACAGCACCCAGCGCTTGCCCGAGGTGCGGTTCCACAACCGCAGCCACTCGGCGTAGCGGTTGAAGCTCTTGGACGAGAGGGAGGCCGTGTCGCTCGCGTCCCACCACCGGTCCTGCCCGTACTGCTTGTAGAAGTCCGCGTCGCGGTCGAGCGGGTCGCCCACCAGCACGTCATAGGTCGCCCCCGTGACGTTGGGCCCCAGGCCCAGCGGCTTGAGGAAGTTGTAGACCTTGTCCACCTCCGGCTGCAGCGCGTCCGTCAGGGAGAAGTACGCGATGTCCTTGCCACTGGCCCACCCCGAGATGTGGATGCCCAGGATGACGTTGCTGGCCCCCACCGCCTTGCGCAGTTGGAGGAACGCCAGGCTCCAGCCGGCCACCGTATTGGGCAGCCCCGCCAGCTCCGGCAGCCCCGTGGACGCCACCGCCGCGGGGGCGTTGGGGTTGTTGTTCGAGTACTGCTGGAGGTAGCCAAAGCCATCCGCCTCCAGCAGGACGAGCACCGGCTTGCCGAACGACTTCGCCTGCTGCATCAGCACCTTGAAGTCGGAGAAGTAGCTCTTCATCGTGGTGGCGTTCTGCGCCTTGACGAGGAACTGGGCCTCGCCGCCACCGGGCTCTCCGTTGACCTGGTAGTACTGGATGGCCGGGATGAAGCCCTGGGCCGCGGACTCCGTCATGAACTGCTTGCCCCAGGAGCCATCCGCGGGCGACCAGCCCCAGTTGTTGAGCCACCCCTTGGTGAAGTAGCGGTAGCGCACGTCCCAGGGCACGGCGCTGTCCTTCATCCAGGTCTGGCCCGTGTCCTCGAAAAGGCCCACCATCAGGCGCGAGGGCAGCCCCGCGGGAACGGCCCCCGCGGCCGGCGACACGAGCGGCGCCTCCTGGGCGTCCAGCGTGTCCAGGGAGGGATTGTCGGAAGAGAGATCTCCAGGCAGCTCGGGGCCACAAGCCGCGCACGCCAGGAGAGCAAGCGATAGGAGGAAGTGTTTCATGGGGGCGCCAACCAGAAGGGGGCCCTCCTATTTCCCGCCGTCCTGGCTCCGCTCCAGGGATGGACACGGGGGCTCGCCTGCCTGTCCCGCAGGCAATCCGTGCAGGCGGCCCGCGCATCTGCGAGGCTTGGCCCCGCGTGCACCTCGAAATGCCCCTCATCATCGGCCTGATGGTGGCCGCCAGCTCCCTCGCCATTGCCGCCAAGCGCGTGCGGATTCCGTACAACGTCGCGCTGGTGGTGGGTGGCCTGCTCCTGTCCGTGGGAGGAATCATCCCCGGCATGCCTCCGCTCAACCCGGAGGTTGTCTTCCTCGTCTGCCTGCCGCTGCTGCTCTTCGAGGGCGGCATCACCGCGGACGTGACCAACGTGCGCGCCAACCTGCTGCCCATCGCCACCCTGGCCACGCTGGGCATGGTGCTGGCCATCGCCGCCACCGGCGCGGCGCTCCACTACACCCTGGCGCTCGCCTGGGGGCCCGCGCTGCTGCTCGGGTCCATTCTCGCCGTCACCGACACCGTCTCCATCCTCTACGCCTTCCGCCGCGCTCCCGTGCCCCGGCGCCTCTCCGGCATCATGCAGGGCGAGAGCCTCTTCAACGACGGCACCGCGCTCGTGGCCTACGGGACCATCTCCGCCATCGTGGTGGGCGGCACGTCCTCGTTCTCCCTGCCGCTCATCAGCGCCCAGGTGCTGGGGGCCACCGTGGGAGGCCTGGCCATCGGCCTCACCCTGGGCCTGGTGGCCGGCTTCGTCATCC
Organism: Archangium gephyra; assembly: GCF_042230915.1. Taxonomy (GTDB): domain Bacteria; phylum Myxococcota; class Myxococcia; order Myxococcales; family Myxococcaceae; genus Archangium; species Archangium gephyra_B. The sequence continues at coordinate 10,779,255 of NZ_CP102578.1, forward strand.
GCCGCACCGAGGATCCGCTCGCGGAGATCATGGTGACCACGGCGCTGGCCTTCGCCGCCTTCGTCATCGGCGAGCAGCTGCACCTGTCGGGTGCCATCGCCGCGGTGACGGCGGGCCTGGCCACGGGCATCAACCTGCGGCGCCATGTGGCCCCGCAGAGCCAGGTGGCCATCCACACCTTCTGGGAGTACGCCGCCTTCGGGGTGAACACCTTCCTCTTCCTCTCGATGGGGCTCACCACCCGGCCCGAGCAGCTGGTGCCCTACCTGCCGCAGACGCTGGTGGCGGTGGCCTGTGTCTTCGCCGGGCGCGCGGTGGCCATCTACCTGCCCTTCCTGCTGCTGCGCTGGCTGCGCCCCTCCGAGGCCGTCCCCCTGCGCTGGCAGCACGTCTTCATCCTCGGCAACATCAAGGGCGCGCTGTCCATCGGCCTGGCGCTCGGCCTGCCGGAGAACACGCCCTCGCGCGAGATGCTGGTGGCCATCGCCTTCGGCGTCTGCTTCCTGTCCCTGGTAGTGCAGGGGTTGATGCTCACGAACATCCTCAAGCGGCTGGGCCTCTTCCAGGAGGATCCAGTGGCCTACGCGGTGGCCGAGCAGCAGGCGCGCCTCATCGCCAGCCGCGCCGCGCGCCAGGAGTTGGAGGAGCTGCACGACCAGGGGCTCATCCCCCGCGCGGCCTATGAGCACCTGCGCAGCGACTACCAGGTGGGCATCGCCAGCGCCGAGCGGGAGCTGCGCCGGCTCAGCGAGAAACACCTGGCGCAGGGGGCGAAAATCCTATTGGCCACGCGCCGCCGCCTCATCGACGCGGAGCGCACGGCGCTGCTGTCGGCCCGGCGCGCCGGTCTCATCCCCGAGTCCACCGCCGAGGCGCAGCTGGCGAAGCTGGACACGCGCACGCTGGAGCTGGAGCACGTGCTGTCGAGTGCCCAGGAGGACGAGGTGGGCAGCGGGAAGCTGGACACGCGCATGCCGGAGCCGAAGCACGTGCTGTCGAGCGCCCAGGAAGACCAGGTGGGCAGCGGGAGGAAGGCGTCATGAAGATCATCATCGCGGGCGGTGGACGGGTGGGCGGGGCGCTGGCGGCGCGGCTGGTGGCGGAGCAGCACCAGGTGACGGTGGTGGAGAGGGATCAGAACACCTGCCACCGGCTCTTCGAGGACATCGGCGTGGTGACGGTGTGCGGGGACGCGAACGACCCGTGGGTGCTGGAGTCGGCGGGCATCCATGGCGCGGACATCGCGGCCGGGGTGCTGGCGCGCGACGCGGAGAACCTGGCCTTCGCCACGCTGGTGCGCTCCATGAGCAGCGCGCGCGTCATGGTGCGCATGCTGGACAGCCGCTACCGCCCGGCCTACCGGCTCGCCGGGGTGAGCGAGCTGGTGGAGGAGGCCGAGGTGGTGGTGGCGAAGATGACCACGGCCATCGACTTCCCGCAGGTGGCGGGCTCGCTGCCGCTGGCGGCGGGGACGGCCATCCTTTTCGAGCTGGAGGTGAGCACGAAGGCGCTGGTGGCCGGGCGCACGGTGGCCCAGGTGCGCGCGTCGCCCGAGTTCCCCCGCGAGTGCGTGTTCATCGGCATCGTGGACCCGGAGGGCCGCATCACGCTGCCGGACGGGAACACGGTGCTGCGCGCGGGGCACACCATCATCCTCGTGGCGCGCCGCGCCGAGCTGGCCCGCGCCGTGGAGTTCCTCACCGCCGAGCCCCAGCGCCAGGCCGACTCGCCACTCGCGGAGATGTTGCGCAAGGTGGACTTCCTCGTGCCCCTCAACGACGAGCAGCTCACCACGGTGGCGCGCGGTGCCGACTACCAGCGCAAGGAGACCGGAGAAACGATCTTCAAGAAGGGCGATGCGGGAGAGGCCTTCTACGTCGTCGTCTCCGGCGAGGTGAACCTGCTGGCCGAGGGCGGGCGGCTGGTGGAGGTGGTGAAGCCCGGAGGTTTCTTCGGGGAGATCGCCCTGCTCACCGGCGAGCCGCGCGCCACGAGCGCCATGGCCGCCACCGCGTGCGAGCTGGCGGCGGTGGGCCGCGAGGACTTCCGGGGGGTGGTGATGGCCAACCCCGCCGTGGCGCTGGAGATGAGCCGCATCCTCGGGCAGCGGCTGGCGAAGATGGCCCAGCAGGACCGCGCGCCCCAGAAGCGCAAGGGGCTGTTCGGCCGCTGAGCGCGGGGCTCCGGGCCCGCCCCTCAGGCGGCGAGCTGGAGCCGCTCCTGGGCCTTCGCGAGCGCGTGTGCCGCGCGAACCAACAGCTCCAGGGTGTGGTGCACCTTGCCGGCATCCTCGAGGAAGGTGGAGGTCTGAAACGCGAGGCCCACGTGGTCGCCCTGCACGAAGCTCACGCCCTCGGGGTTCACGAGGCCGCGGAGCGCCTGCTGGACGTCCGGATCCTGGATGAGCTTCCGGCCCGCCTCGACATGGGCGCTCTGGAAGATGTGGGCCTTGTCGAGCACGGGCTCTCCCGCCTTGAAGACGTTGAGGGCGCCGACCGTCTCGAGCAACGACGCCCACTTGCGCGGCGCGGCGACGAAGTCCCGGGGCAGCTTCCCGGGCACGGCCACCCGCATCACGTACACCGTGCTGTTCTCCTTCACGCCCCCCAGCTTCTCGCCCGCCTCCGTGCCGATGCGCACGGCCAGGCCCTCGCGCTCTCCGGTGAGGGTGCCCCCCCTCTCGTACGTCAGTCCGAGCGGCCCGGCCATGAGGGCCCAGGCGGCCTGCCGTTTCTCCTCCCGCATCAGGGCCTTCCGGTTGCCCCAGGCGACGAGGGGGTAGAGACCCGCCATGACAACGATGAAGACGATGAGCTCCCTCTGGCCCCAATCCAAGATGTCCATGACGCGCCCAGCATAGCGCGCCGCGGCCTGGCCCGCGCTGGGGGCCCTGAACGTCCAGCATCACAAGTTGACGCGCCGCGAGTGTCCATCGGCGCACCCGCCGGGCGCGCTCCCCCTGGTGTCCCGGGTGTGCCCCCTCCATAGCGTTGCCCCCGTGCGGGCAATGGCACCGCCAGAGGAGAGCACCATGAGACACGTCGCGAACGCACTGCTGCTCGTTGGAATGCTGTGGGCCGCCCAGGGACAGGCCCGCGACAAGACGATGGACTTCCGGGGGATGACGTTCTCCACCGACCCGAAGCAGTTCGTCGAGCGGATGCTCTACCTGCACGGGGAGATCATCGACGAGGGCCGGATGGCCCAGCGCAACAGCCAGTCGCAGCAGGTGAAGGAGCTCTCCGAGACGCTGGTGAAGAGCCACCAGGCCTTCGATGACCGGCTGAAGAAGCACCTCAAGGAGCAGAAGCTGCAATCCGGCGCATTCAAGCCCAGGACGGACGAGGAGCGGAGCACGCTCGCGTCCGAGAAGTCCACCGAGAGCAAGCTCAAGACGCTCTCCGGCGAGGCGTTCGATCAGGCCTTCCTCGCCGCCCAGGTGAGTGACCACGACCGGCTGCTGCTGAGCGTCCTCGCGGGGCAGCAGATGTTCTCCGGACAGCCGCTCGCCGCGGTGCTCTCGGAGATGCAGCCCGAGCTGCTGAAGCTGCGCGAGCAGGCCTACCAGCTCCTGGGCCAGCAGGCGGCGAGCCTCGGCACGGGTGGCGCCGGCACCGGCACGGGCGGTGACGCCAAGGACAGCGGGAAGAAGTAACCCCCTGGGGAGGAGCCGGGGTTCACGCCGGGGGCGCGCGCCGGCCCGTGAAGGCCAGGAGCCACGGGCTCCGCCGCCGGGACGTGAGCAGGAACACCCCGCCCAGCGCCGCCACGCCGAGCCACGCGCCCACCCATCCGGCGGGCGTCGTCCCGGGCTCGACGGTGAAGGTGTACTGCCCGGGGAGCAGCCGCACTCCGAGCAGCCCCTGCTCGGAGAAGGTCTCCAGGGCCCGCTCCCCGTCCCCGGTGGCGCGGTAGAAGTCATAGGCCACCAGGGGCAACACGAGCGGACCGCCCTGGGGCGCATCGACTCGCACGCTCCACCGTGAGCCCTCGCGCTCCGCCCCGAGCACCTGGATGTTCCCGCTGGGCTCCGGTGGCTGGGACACGCGGTACACCCACTGCTTCACGGGGTGGGCGCGAGGCAGGTACTCCCCGGTCGCCGTGTACCCGCTGGCGCCATTGCGCCGCAGCGTCCAGCGGTTGATCGCCGCGTCATCCCAATCCGCCACCAGGCTGTTGGTGCGCTGGTAGGGCGGCGTGGACACGGCGAGCACCAGCGCCGCGCTGGTGATGACGGCGCCCAGGCGCGGGCTGATGGGAGCGCGGGCCAGGAAGAGCCCGGCGGCGGCGAGCGAGAGGAACGCCGTCACGTTGAGCAGGCGCCAGGGGAACTGGATGGCGCTGAACGCCGTGGGCAGCACACTCAGGAACGGGAGCGGGGCCGCCATGAAGAGGAGACAGCCGGCCCACAGCACGGCCAGGGTCTTCGCGAGCGAGGTCAACCGCGCGTCTCCCACCGCCAGGCCACGCCTCGCCACCACGGTATAGGCAGCCGCCGCCAGCGCGAGCACCACCCACTGGCCCGGCCCCAGGGAGAAGCACATGCTGTCGAATTCGAAGGTGGAGACGCCGTTCCACCGGTTCGGGTGCTCGTCGAACCACTGCCACGGCCGGACGCGGTGGCCGTGGACGAAGCCGGGCACGCTCCGCATCACCTCCGGCACGCCCGCCCACACGTCCGCCAGGGCGAGCTGCGAGGGGAGGAAGTGCCAGAGCGTCAGGGCCCCGCCCAGGAGCCCTCCTCCGGCCACGCGCCCCGCGCCGCGCCAGCCGAGCCAGGAGCGGCAGCCCACCAGCCCCAGCGCGCACAGGCCGAGGAAGTAGAGGGCCAGCACCGCATGGGTGAGCAGCAGCGCCGCCACGGAGAGGGGAAGGAGCCAGGACAGCCGCCCGCGCGCCGCCGTCCACCATGCCCCGGTGAGCACCAGCGGGTACCAGACGAAGGTCCACGCCTCCTCGAGCGCACCGAGCACGAACACATTCACGAAGCGGTACGGCAGGGAGACGTAGAGGAGGGCCCCCATGAGGGCGAGCCAGCGCCTCCCGGTGAGCGCCATGCCCATGCCGTACATGGCCCACCCGGAGAGCAGCACCGACAGCAGGAACGACGCGTTGACGCCCACCACCATGTCGCCGGTGCACAGGCCCAGGAAGGCGGACAGCCAGTACGCGAGCGGGGGGTGGAAGAACGGGAAGGCGGCGCCTCCTCCCGCCACGGCGTCCGGGAAGACTCTCGGAGGGAAGTGCCCGGCGGCGAGCTCCACGGCGTATTGGTGGACGCGCAGGTACAGCCAGAAGGTCTCGCGGCTCTGGAAGCCCAGCTCCGAGAGGACCTCGAAGAAGAGGTAGAGCACCAGGAGGAGGATCAGCGCGGCGGCGCCCCCATGCGCGGCGAGTGCCCGCCAGCGCGCGTGCGGAGTGGAGGCCGGGGCCGTCGTCATCGGGATGCTCATCCAGCCTCCATCTTTTCAATGGAGCGGGGCCGGGTCCAGGCACGGTGGGAAGAACACCCGCCAGCGTGCGAGCGAGCGGGCGAGCTTCCCTGGCCCCCCGTCATCACGCGTGGACCGAGGGCCGCGCGGGCTCCAGCGGAGGAGGAGGCGGCGTCGGGTCGATCTCGATGGCATCCACGTAGCACCAGCCCCAGTGCTCGCCAGGCTCCAAGGAGCGCATCAGCGGGTGTCCCGTGGCCTCGAAGTGCTTCACGGCGTGCCGGCCGAAGGACGCGTCGCAGCAGCCCACGTGGCCGCACGTCAGGCACATCCGCAGGTTGTGCCAGCGCAGGTGCAGGGCCATGCACGCCTCGCAGCCCGGTGTGCGGGGCAGGACGTCGTGGCGCAGCTGCTCCAGGTGCGAGCACGTGGTGGCCGTGCCGCGCCGCAGTCCCCCCATCGTCCCCAGCATGCGCCGGGGCCCGGAGACGGGGCCGTGCTCGGGGACGCCCTCGTGGCGCAGCGCGGCCAGCAGCTCGTTCATGGCCTCCTCCGCCACCCCGCCCGAGTGCAGCACTCGCGTCACCGCCTCCAGTGCCGTCTCGAACTCGCCGGCCACGATGTCGCTCGCACCCCGCTGGTGCAGGTCTCCGATGTCCCGCAGCCGCGGCACCTTCACCAGGATGGGCACGTCCGGCGACAACCTCCGCGCGGCCGACACTGCCCGCTGCGAGCCCTCCGGGTCACTGATGAGCAGCACCAGCGCCCGCGCCCGGTGGATGCCCGCGCGCTCCAAGATCTCCGGGCTGGTGATGTCGCCGTAGTACATGACCTCGCCGCGCCGCCGGGCCTCGGCCACCACGTGGGGATCCAACTCGATGATGACGTGGGGCAGGTTGCTGGCGCGCAGGGCCCGCACCACCATGCGTCCGGCGGTGCCCAGCCCCGCGACGATGAAGTGCTGGGAGAGCTCCTCGTGCTCGGGCTCCAGCCGGTGCGGCCCATGCGCGCCGAATAGCACCTCCAGGGGCCGCAGGTGCGCCACCCCCGCCGCCAGCCGGGGCGCGAAGCTCAGCGCCACCGGGGTCACCGCCATGGTGAGGACGCTCATGCACACGAAGAGATCCCGCTCCGCCCCGCTCAGCAGCCCCACGTGGAACCCCGCGTTGGCCAGCACGAAGGAGAACTCGCCGATCTGCGCCAGCCCCATGCCCGTCAGCACCGCCACCCGGAGCGGGAAGCGCATCACCAGGGCCCCCACCCCGCCGAGCACCGACTTGCCCACCAGCACCCCCACCAGCAGCGCCGCCACCTGCACCGGGTGCTCCACCACGACGCGCACGTCGAAGAGCATGCCGATGGAGATGAAGAAGAGGCTGGCGAACGTCTCGCGCAGCGGCAGCACGTCCGCCAGCGCCTGGTAGCCGTAGTCGCTGTCCGCCAGCGCCACCCCGGCCATGAAGGCCCCCAGCGCCAGCGACAGGCCCGCCAGCGAGGCCAGCCAGGCGATGCCCGCGCCCAGCCCCAGCACCGCCAGGAGGAAGAGCTCCCTCCGGCGGGTACCCACCACGGCCTTCAGCAGCGGCGGCACGGCCAACCGTCCGAGCACGAGCGTCGCCACCACCAGCAGCGCCGCCTTGGCCAGCACCCAGGCGATGGACGCCGCGCCCACCGCCTGCCCCGCCAGCAGCGGAATGGCGAGCATCATCGGCACCACGCACAAATCCTGGAAGATGAGCGCCCCGATGATGAGCCGCCCGTGGGGCGCCTCCGTCTCCAGGCGATCGCCCAGTGCCCGCAGCACGATGGCCGTGCTGGAGAGCGCCACCAGGAAGCCGAGGAAGATGCCCTTGCGCGGCGAGACGCCCAGCGCCGTGGCCACCGCCACCACGGCCAGCAGGGTGAGCACCACCTGGAGGCCTCCTCCCAGGGTGAGCACCTTCCACAGCCGCCTCAGGCGCTCGAGGGAGAACTCCAGCCCGATGCCGAAGAGCAGCAGGGCCACGCCGAGCTCGGCCAGGGCCTCCAGGCGCCAGGTGTCGGGCACCCAGCCGAGGCCACTCGGGCCGATGAGCGCACCCGCGGCGATGAGGCCGGCGATGGTGGGCAGGCGCAACCGGCTGAGCGCCAGGACCACCACCACCGCCACTCCGAAGACGACCACCAGTTCCTGGAGGAGCTCGGGAGCCTGCATGGCGCACACCTCCTCGCGCCTCAGCCTCCCGTAACGGCCTCAGCGCTGGAAGTCCACGCCCAGGCCCAGGCCCGCCGTGAAGCCGTGGCGCAGGTGGCCCTCGGCCTGCGGGAAGTGCTCCCGGCCCGCCGTGACGAGCCCGTAGACGGAGGGCAGGAAGCGGTGGCGCACCGCGAGGGCCGCCGAGTAGCGCGGGTGCACGGTGAGGTCGGTGAGGATGACGCGCAGCTCGGCCACCGTCTTGCCGCCCGGCAGGTGCGCCTGGAGCATGGCGTCCGCGTCCACCCGGCCGGTGCTGACGAAGTACTCGCCGGACGCGCTCGCCGTCAGCTCCAGGTCCTCCGGCCCGAACGGGCTCACCGAGGCCGCGAACTCGCCGTAGCCGGAGAACGTCCCCGGCAGCAGCTCCTCGGCGAGCGGCTGCTCGCTCAGGCCCACGCCGGAGAAGCGCGCGAGCTCGTAGCCCGCGCCGAAGAAGCCGAAGCGGAAGCGGCCGCCCTGGCGCCGCGCCTCCAGCCGGCCCGTGAGGTCCACCATCTCCTTGGGCTGGCCGCGCACCACCAGGCCCAAGGCCGCGCCGTAGTCCGGCACCGACTCGACGAGCGTGTCCGCCCGCGCGCCCGCCGCCGCCTGCAGCCACAACTGCAGCGTGTCCTTCTTCACCACGCCCGCCTGGAAGCCCACGCTCGCCGCGGACAGCGCCGGCGTCTCACCGCCCGCCTTGCCGAAGTCATGCGCCACGTCCACCGACAGCAGGAAGCGGTCGAAGGCCGTGTCCTGGTCGCTCAGCACGCGGCCCAGGTCCAACCGCACCTCGGCGGCGAAGAGGCGCAGGGCCAGCACGTCGCTGGCGAAGAGCTCCACCCGGGTGGGCCCGAGGTACGCCACCACGTTGGCGCCCGCCGGGTGGTAGTCCGGTGAGATGCGGTTGTGGTAGCGGTTCACCAGCCAGCCCGCGCCGAGCGAGTAGGTGGAGAAGCTGCCCGCGCGCAGCTGCACCCGGCCATCGTCCCGGCCGATGCGCAGGTGGCGCAGAAGCTGGGCGAAGTCGCTGCGCTCGTCCCAGTCCTGGCGCCGCAGCCGGCCGCCGTAGTCCTGCTCCAGTTGCAGCGGCTCCTGGTCGAGCAGCCGCACGCGCAGCGGCGCGCCCAGCTCGAACTCGAACTCCTCACCGCCCTTCACGCCCAGGCGCGGGAAGGCGACTCCGAAGACGTCCATCGCGTTGGCACCCGTGCCCGAGGGCAGGGCCTGTCCGCCCACCTCGAGGGCCGCCTGGAACTGGATGCCCTCTTCCGCGGGCGCGGGAGGATTTTCGACGAAGGCCTTGGGGGCCTGATGGAGCACGGAGGCAAGAACGAGGGCACCAATCATGGCGCGTCACTCTACCGCGCTTCCCGCCCCCTGCCCGGTGACAGCACCGCGAACATGCGAGCGGCCCGCCTCCTCGGAAAATGAGCAGGCGAGCCGCTGGACCTCTTGCGCCATGAGATGGGCCTCGGCCCGCGTCCAGAGGGGGGCTCCGGAAGCGAGGCCCTGCCCCGGCCCCGCCCTTCCCCACTCCCCTCCTCGCCCCCGGCCTCCCCTGGACGCGGGCCGCTGCCCGAACCCGCGTCTCAACCCACGAAGACGATCTGCTTGCCAGTCGCCTCGGTCATGGCCCGCGACGACACCAGCTGCACGGCGGCCTTCGTCTCGCCCGCCACATCGAAGGCCGCGGCGATCAAATCTCCCAGCGTCACCTGCACCTTGCGCACCGGCCGGCTCGCCTTCGCCTTGGCCACCGCCCGCCCCGCCGTGCCCTTCACCTGACGCGCCACCTTCGCCACCTGTCCACCACGCTGGGTCTTCGCCATGGTTCGCCCTTCCCTCAAGTCTGTGTTGCCTGTCTCGTTGCCGACGCCCCACGCCGCCGCCCGACGTCAGACTCTCTGAGCAACCCGCGTGCCTGCGCACAAACCCTTGGAATCACTGGGCTCCCACAAGGTGAGAGTCTGGGGGGCCCCGTGCCAGGGACTGACTTTTCTACAGAAAGGGGGGTGGAGCCGCCCGGAACGAATGACCGGAACCGGCCCCCTCCCCCGCAGCGTCGTGCACCGCACGCTCGGCCCAGCAACCCCTGCCCAACCCCCCGGGGATGGCATCTACTCGGGCCTCTCCATTTCTCATCTGATGAGGTCCTCCTTGGGAGCCACCACCATGAACAACCGCGTCATCCCCCCCGATGTCCAGGTGTTGGGCCAGTCCATCATGGCGATGATCGGAGGCATGGAGCTGCTCAAGTCCCGGGCGATGAAGATCCTCGCGGACAACGGCATCCCCCAGCTGGAGCCGCAGGGGTGGTACCCCATGCGCAACGCGCTGACGGCCATCAAGAGCATCGAGGAGAAGATTGGCCCGGTGACGATGCGGGCGGTGGGCCGCAAGGTGCCGGAGCACGCGAAGTTCCCGCCGGAGATCACCACGCTGGAGCAGGCGCTGCGCTCGCTCAACGTGGCCTACCAGATGAACCACCGGGGCCAGCAGAGCGGCAACATCGGCGGCTACCGCTTCGACACGGCGGGGCACGGCGGGCGGATGGTCTGCGACAACCCCTACCCGTGCAACTTCGACCACGGAATCATCGAGGCGCTGTGCGAGCGCTTCCGGCCGAAGGACTCGGTCTGGGTGCGCGTGGAGCACGCGCCGCTGGGCTGCCGCCACAAGGGAGGCAGCGACTGCACCTACCTCATCAGCTGGTGAGGGTTACTTCGCGGGCGGCGAGGAGAGCACGATGATGAGCTCGCCGCCCACGTGCTTGCCGGCACGCTGGTAGACGGCGCCCTCGCGGCCCAGCTCCACGTCCACGGCGGACAGCTGCGGCACCTCGACGCGCAGGGTGGCGGTGTCGCCCTGCATGCGCAGCAGCTTGAGCGAGGCGTTGACGCCGTTGGGCAGCTTCACCTCGGTGGGCTCCTTGCTGTTCACCTCGATGGACTGCTGCGAGAGGCGCTTGAAGGAGGTGAAGTTGAAGTTCTGACGCTGGAACGTCTCCTTCATCTTCTGCAGCTGGGGCGGGTCCACCTCGGTGCCCTTGCGGGAGACGAGCACCACCTCCACCTCCACCTTGAGCTTCTGCTCCTGGGCCAGCGCGGCCCCCGGCACGAGGGCCAGCCCCAGCAGGGCCAGTACCGCCAGCAGGGCCCCCGGCATGCGCGTCGTCGTCCTCATAGCTCTCCTCCCTTGGGTGGATCTGCCTTGGCCGGGCCCTTCTTCAGCGGCTCGCCGTCGTCCACCTCGTCCGAGGTGTCGCCGGGCCTGGGCTCGGCCGCCGAGGCATCGTGCGCCGGAGCCGTGTCCTGGTCCACCACCCAGATGATGGTGTTGCCATCATCGGACTCGAGCACCACCGGGGCCACCTTGGCGCCCGCGGAGGCGCGCACGGCGCGCACCCGCATCCGGTCCGCGCCGTAGCCCATGGGGGCGTCGTTCTGGTGCATCACCAGGGGAATCAACACCAGGGCGAGCACCGCGGCGGTGGCCAGCGAGGAGACCATGGCGGTGCGGTGGTAGAGGAACAGCTCCGAGAGGGAGATGCGCACCCGCTCGAGGAGGGGGGGCCGCTCGGGCGTCACCCGGGCCATGACGCGCTGGGTGAAGTCCTTGAAGTCCACCTCGTCCACGGCCATCTCCAGCCCCACGCGCAGCAGGGCGGACTCGGCCCGCAGGTCGGCGGCGCGGCTGGCGCAGTCGCGGCAGGCGCCCAGGTGGCGCTCGACGTTGATGCGGTCAGCGGGGGACAGCTCCCCATCGATGTAGGGGGACAGCAGTGGGACGAAGCGCTCGCACGCGGGATTTCCGGCCATGTTCCTCACCCGGCGTAATGGGGGACGTGCGGGTTGGACGGGAGCGGGGCACCGATATTCCAGTCCCTTTCACTCACTGCCCACTCCACTCTTCGCCTCGTCCAACTCCAGGTATTCACTGAGGATTTTCTGCACCTTGGCGCGGGCGTGGAAGAGGCGGCTCATCACCGTGCCCTTGGGAATGTCCAGGGTGCGGGAGAGATCCTCGTAGGACATGCCCTCGATTTCGCGCAGCAGGAGGATGGCGCGGTGCTTCTCGGGCACGGCGGCGAGGGCCTCCTGAATCTTCTCGGCCAGCTCGCGGCGCAGGGCGCTCTTCTGGGGGTTGGTGCCCAGGCGGCTGCCCAGGGCGCCGATGCGGGCCTCGGACAGGTCATTGGCGACGGACTCGTCGAACTCCTCGGTCTCTCCGCCGGAGGCGCCTTTGCGGCGCATCACGTCGATACAGATGTTGACGGTGATGCGGTAGAGCCAGGTGTAGAAGGAGGAGTCGCCCTTGAAGTGGTCGAGGTACTTGTAGACCTTGACGAACGCCTCCTGGGAGACGTCCATCGCCTCTTCCTTGTCCTTCAGCATGCCCAGCGCGACGGCGTACACCTTGCGTTGGTAACGCTCGACGAGGAGCTTGAAGGCGCGCTGGTCTCCGCCGCGGACGCGCTTGACGAGAGTGAGATCGTCGGTAGCCAAGGGTGCGCCACCCTACCATGAGCGCCCCGCCCCCCAAGCAATAGTGCGCGGAGGCGGCCGTTCACCGGTGGGCGGCCACTCGGGCGGACAGGCCCTGCCGGTAACAGTCCGAGGCCAATGCCCGCATGAGCGGCGGAGAAGCAGGCGGGGAACGAGGTACGGGCGGTCTTGCTTCCCGCCTCGAACTGGACCTGATGCCCCTACGGCCTAGCCTGATTTACATGAAAAGCCTGAATCGGGCCTGGAGCCTGGGGATGTTGGTGCTGGGGAGCGTGCTCGCCTCGAGTTGCGCGATGGGCTCGCTCTCCCTGACGGACTGCCGGCCTGGAGAGCCCTCGACGAACTGCTGCATCAAGAAGTTCCCGTTGAGCCCGGTGGAGAGCTGCGCTGCCACCGTGCCGGAGGTGGACCAGGTTCTCGGAGACATGGTGTTGGACATGGCCGCGGAGCCCACGGCCGACGAGGCCGCGCAGAACGCCGCGGATGATTCCGAGGAGGACGACTTCGCCAACAACAAGGACCTGCCGGAGTGGAAGCAGCGGTGCATCAGAAACTACGTTGCCTGCAAACTGCGGCAGAACTGGATCGGGCCTTGCTACGAATGCCTCCGGCGATGCGAGGGGCAACAGGAATGGCCCATGGCCATGTGCAGGCCACGTCGGAGCAAGAAGGGGTGAAGCGATGGAGGCTTCAGACGCGGAGCTGGATGCGGTCTGGAACCAGTTATGGGTGCTGGAAAACCGGGTTCAACAGGGTGAAGCGCTGGCGCTCACCCAGGAAGTGCGAGACCTTCTGCAGCGCACCGCCCCCACGGTCGCCATCACCGAGGCACAGGCCCAAACGGCCCTCGACAGCGTGGAGAGCGCCACCGCTCTGCTCTTCACCATCCGGGCGCGCATCCGCGATGGCTCCCATCGCCTCAGTGATGCACTGCACCGGATGTATCGCCTTCGCGACAAAGGAGACCTCGACGGGGCACGCCAGCAGATGCGGGATGTGCTCGCCGCAGAGGTGGTCCCGTTGTACCGGGAGATTGCCGAGGGGCAATTGGAGGAGATGGCCGAGGACGCATGACACTGACCCGATCGCCGGAAGGGCCCCCGTTCCTCCTGGGAGCGTACATCGTCGAAGAGCGCGTCCAGGACTGGAGCCAGTTCCCGTTCCATCTGCCATACGTGAAGGAGCTCGACCTGACGCTCGACGGACCCGTCACCCTGTTCGTCGGGGAGAACGGCTCCGGCAAGTCCACCCTGCTGAGCGCACTCGCGGAGTTGGCGGGGCTGCCCGGGGGTGGCGGGAGCAGGAACGAGCTGCCTGATTCCGAGCGCCGTGCGTCCTTGCTCGCCGCCGCCGTACGCCCCAAGTTCAGGACCCGGCCACGGGATGGTTTCTTCTTCCGCGCGGAGAGTCTCCTGGACTTCGCCCGCATCCTGGACAAGCGGAAGGAAGACCCAGACTTCATGGGTGACCCTTATGCGCGGTACGGAGGGAAGTCGCTTCGGGAGCGCTCACATGGTGAGGGCGTCTCCGCCGTGTTCGGCGCGAAGAGACAGGGCGGGCTCTTCTTCTTCGATGAGCCCGAGTCCGCCCTCTCCCCCATGCGGCAATTGCAGCTCGTGAAGGCGATCGAGGAATCCGCGCAGGGCGGCGGATGGCAATTCGTCATCGCCACCCATTCGCCCATCATCATGTCCATCCAAGGAGCGCGCCTGCTCGACTTCGACCGCCCGGATCTTCCGCCGATACAGCCGGAAGAGACGAAACACTGGGCTGCCTTCAAGCGCGTCCTCTGCAAGGAGTAGCTCGAAGCATGCGCGCCTACGTCTATCTCGGCATCGCCATCCTGGCCGAGGTCATCGCGACCTCCTCCCTCAAGGCCACCGCGGAGTTCACCCGGCCCTGGCCCAGCCTCCTCGTCCTCGCGGGCTATGGCATCGCCTTCTACTGCCTCACCTTGTCGCTCCGGGTGATTCCCGTCGGCATCGCCTATGCCATCTGGTCCGGGCTCGGCATCGTCCTGGTCGCCACCGCCGGCTACGTGCTCTACCGGCAGAAGCTCGATGCCCCCGCGCTCCTCGGCATGGCCATGATTCTCGGCGGCTGCCTCGTCATCAACCTGTTCTCCAAGAGCTCCGCCCACTGAGCTTCACAGGCTGGCCAGCATGGCGATCATCAGCGCCGCCCCCACCAGGGTGATGATCGCCCCGAAGGCCAGCTGGCTCCACTGCTCCCGCTTCACCGCCGTGTCCTCGGGCGAGTCGCGCAGGCTGTGCAGCGCATTCCAGAGCATGTGCGCGCCCAGCCGCTTGTTCGTGCCCTGCCGGTCTCGGCCCGGGAGCTCGTCCTCCGGGTTCACGGACACCCGCGGGTCCGCCTGGGTCTTCAGGCCCGGAGGCAGCACCACGCCCTGAGGCGCGGCATTCGTCTGGAGCGCCAGCGGGGTGAGCTGCTCCTTCTGATCGAATCGCGCCTGCTCCGGCTTGGGCTGCTGCTGCACCTGCCGCTCGGCGGCGGGCTCGAACGGGCTGTCCTTCCGCGCCTGGGTGGCGGACTGGCCCGTCTCCGGAAGCTCGGGCGGCGCGGTGTGCTGCTCCACGGGAATGGACACCTCCGAGGGCAGCGTCTCCGGCCGGGGCTCGATGCGGACGTTGGCGAGCTTCTCGTTCAGCTCCTGCGGGGAGCGGGCCTTCAGCAGCTCCATGGCCACCTCCACCCCGTCCCGGCCGCTGTTCACGTCGTACAGGGCGGAGAAGCCATGCTCGGTGAGCACCTCGTGGAAGCGCGCACGTCCCGCCTCGCTCTGGCCCGCCGGGTCCTTCGCGTTCGCCTGGGCATAGGCCAGGAAGAAGGCCCAGAGGCGCGCGGTGCGCTCGGAAGGCGGCAGCCGCGAGGGACGAAGCTCCGCGCCCAGGAAGCGCAGTTCCTCGCCCAAGTGATGGGCGAGCGCTTCCTGCCCGATGGGCTCGGGAAACGCCGGCAGCAATTCCTCCAATGGCTTCGCGTCCCCGGACGCTTCCAGGCCGTCTGGCGTGGACACGGGCACCGGGACGGCTTCGGCCCCCTGGCGCGGAATCTCGACGGGACGCCGCTCGGGGAGCCGGGGCCGCTCCGCTGTCCTCGGCGAGGCCGGGTTGTCGAAGCGGGTACCGGGCTCCGCACCCTCCTGCGTCCGAGTTCGCACCCGGGGCCGCTCCCCAGTCGATAGCCGGGGCCGCTCGCCGGTCGGGAGCCGGGGCCGCTCGCCGGTCGGGAGCCGGGGCCGCTCGCCCGTGGCACGGGGGCGTTCCTGGCCCGGGTTCTCGAAGCGGGGGCCGCGCTCGGCATCGGCACCCTCCTGCGTCCGGGTGCGCAGCCGGGGCCGCTCGCCCGTCGTCCTCTGGGAGCCCGGGTCCTCGAAGCGGGGGCCGCGCTCGGCGCCCTCCTGCGTCCGGGTGCGCAGCGCGGGCCGCTCGCCGGTGGACCGAGGGCGCTCCTGTCCCTCGGGGCCCTCGAAGCGGCCGGCGGTCCTGTCCTCGCGGACCCTGCCGGAGCGCGCCTCGCCCCGGTTCTCCAGGCCGTCCTCGGTGAAATTCCAGATGCCCGTCGGCCTCGACTCCTTCGTCTCGCTCGGGCGCGGCATCTCCGCCTGCGTGGGCGCACGGCCGATGCGTGTCCGCTCCTCGGGCAGTCCGCCAGCACTCGGGGACCCGGCCTCCGCCGGAAAGCGGCCGATGCGCGTCCGCTCCTCGCGAGCCCCCCCGGCACCCGGGCCCGGTCCGCCATGGCCCGCAGTGCCGCCCTCGGAGGAACGGCCTGGGGCACCGCCCTCGGGAGAACGGCCCGGGGACGGACCGACGAAGGGTCCAGCACCGCCCTTGATGTTTCCGGCGTGGCTCATCCCCTGGATTGTCGTCCGGCCAGCGGACAAGTTGCCAGGGGGCCCCCTGATTACTCCGTCTCCCGCTCCACCTTCACCGGAGACGTCATCCCGTTGGCATCCAGGGTGACGCTGAAGACGGACACCTGCCCATCCCCATCCAGGTCCCCGCGCGCGATGCAGGTGACCTCCGCCTCGCCCAGGGGCGTCTCCTGCACCACCACCTGGTACTGGTAGTGGACGTGCTCGCCGGGGTTGAAACCGAGCTGCTTCAGGTGGTCGTCCGGCTCGAAGGGCAGGGGCTCGCCGCCCCGAGGCACCTCCCGGGGCACCGGGCCCGCCGCCAGGAAGACGCCGTGCTCGTCACGGAAGGACTGCACATCGCCACACAGGCGCAGCACGTTGACGCGCGCCTCGTTGGCGAGCGACGGATCCCCCACGCCTCCGCCTCGGCGGAGGAAGAAGAAGGCACCGCCGAGCACCACCAGGACACCCAGCACCACCGCCGCCAGCCCCAGCTTCTTCCGGGCGCCGCGCGGCTCGTCGGGAACGGGACTCTCCACGATGAACCCTCCTCCCTACCGGCCGCCGGCCCAGTCGCGCGGGTTGCGGAGCACCTCGACCAGCCGTGCCTCCTCGGAGCCGGGCGCCGGGTGGTGGTCGTAGCGCCAGCGCACCTGCGGGGGCAGCGACATGAGGATGGACTCGGTGCGCCCCTTCGTCTCCAGACCGAAGGTGGTACCCCGGTCCCACACGAGGTTGAACTCCACGTAGCGCCCGCGCCGCACCTCCTGCCAGAAGCGCTGCGCCTCCGTGAAGGGCAGGTCCTTGCGCCGCTCGAGGATGGGCAGGTACGCGGGGAGGAAGGCCCGGCCGGCGTCGCGCACCAGGGCGAACTCGCGCTCCAGGTCCCCGCCGAGGTTCTCGAAGAAGATGCCTCCTACGCCGCGCGACTCCTCGCGGTGGCGCAGGTAGAAGTACTTGTCGCACGTCTCCTTGAAGCGCGGGTAGTACGCCGGATCGTGCCGGTCGCACGCCTCCTTGTGCACCCGGTGGAAGTGCACCGCGTCCTCGTCATAGAGGTAGTGCGGCGTCAGGTCCGCCCCGCCGCCGAACCACGCCTTCCCGCCCTGGTGGATGAAGCGGTAGTTGGCGTGCACGGTGGGCGCGTGCGGGTTGCGCGGGTGGAGCACCAGCGAGATGCCTCCGGCCCAGAAGGTACGGCCCTCGCCCTGCAGCTTCTTCGCGAAGGCCTCCTCCAGCTCGCCGAACACCACCGAGGTGCTCACCCCGCCCTTCTCCAGCACCGCCCCGTCCTCCAGCACGCGGCTGCGCCCGCCCCCCCCGCCCGGCCGCTGCCAGGGGTCCTCGCGGAACCGGGCCTTCCCATCCATCTGCTCCAGCGCGCCGCAGATGTCGTCCTGCAGCCCGTGGATGAACTCCACCATCCGCTCCTTCAACCGCTCCACGTCCACCGTCATGGATTCTCCTGGGTCGCCACGGGCGCCTCGAACTGCAGGTTGGGCACCGCGGGCGCGGTATTACCCGCCGCGTCGAAGACCTCCAACTTCGCGCGATAGCTCTTCCCTTCCTCCAGGGCGAAGGCCCCGCCGCAGGCCTGGTGTCCCACCAGGGCCACGCCGTCGTGCAGCGGGGTGAAGTAGTGCTGGGGCGCCATGTCCTGGCCGCGCCGCCAGAGCGTCACCACCACGTAGGAGGGGCTGTCCTCGCGCAGGGACATGCGCAGCTTGACGAAGCGCTCCGTGCCCTCGCGGGTGCGGCGGAAGAGGCCCTCGCTCACGGCGGGGCGCTCGAGCCAGCGCGGGCGCGCCACGTCCTGCCCCCGGCCACTGTGCCACTCGGGCAGCGTGGCGCCCCCTCCGTTGAGCACCTTCGCCCCGGGCAGCACGTCGTCCAGGCGCAGCGTGTAGACGTGGCCCGGCTTGAGCGGGCCCGAGGGCCGCAGGACGACGGTGGAGCGCCCCAGGGCACTCGTCCAGCCGCGCTGGATGCGCACCTCCACCTCGTGGCCGTCCGCCTGCAGCCGCAGGACACGGCCCGGCAGCTCGGCCACCCGCGAGCTGAAGGCGCCGAGGCCCTCCAGGAGGAAGCGCGTATTGGTGGGGACCACCGCGCCGGGCATGGGGAACACCTGCACGCCATCCGACGGACAGTCGGCATGTGCGGCCGGAGCGGACAGCATCAGGACGAGGAGCAGGACGACGAAGTGCACGAGACCCCCGAGTCTGCGCTGACCCGGCGCCGGAGGCCAGCATCCGGACACAAAGCCCGGAGACTCCGTCCGCCAGGACACCCGGGCCATGACGCAACCCGCCGTCGGGGCCGGAAGCGGGCCCGGAAACTCGTGGCCAGCGGGAACGTCACCGAGTCTTTCGCCTGGCCGCGAGGTGGGCAGCCTTCCACCCCGCGCGCCCCATCCGCTCAACCCGGAGAACCCCCATGAACCGTCTGCGCCTGTCCCTGCTGCTGCTGACCTCGCTCGCCGCCGCGTGCGGTGGCACTCCCGACGACTTCGAGTCCGAGTCCGGGCTCGCCACGCGCGAGGATGCCGTCACCGTCCCCGCCCGGGGTACCGCCACCACGCTCGACTTCGGCAACTGGAACCTCGAGTGGTTCGGCTCCACCTCCAACGGCCCCACCAACGAGTCGCTGCAGCTGTCCAACGCGCGCGACGTCATCAACGGCGCCGACCTGGACATCTGGGGCCTGGAGGAGGTGGTGAGCGTCACCAGCTTCAACAACCTCGTCTCGCAGCTGCCCGGCTACGCGGGCCTGCTCGCCAACGCCTCCACCGTGACGAGCGGCAGCAGCTACTACAGCTCCAGCGAGCAGAAGGTGGGCATCGTCTACAAGACGAGCGTCGCCTCGGTGGTGAGCGCCCGCATCATCCTCACCTCGTATGACTATGACTTCGCCGGCCGGCCGCCGCTCGAGGTGAAGCTGCGCGTGAGCCTCAACGGCCGCACCGAGGACATCGTCGTCATCGTCCTGCACGCCAAGGCCTTCAACGACTCGACGAGCTGGCAGCGCCGCTCCAACGCCTCGCAGGCCCTCAAGTCCTACCTGGACAGCACGTACCCCACCACCAAGGTGATGGTGTTCGGCGACTGGAACGACGACGTGGACACCTCCATCACCTCGGGCAAGGCGTCCCCGTACAAGAACTTCGTGGACGACTCGCTCGACTACACCTTCCCCACCAAGGCGCTGTCCGACGCGCGCATCTCCACCACCGCCAGCTACCCGGACGCCATCGACCACCAGCTCGTCACCAACGAGCTCCAGGCGGCCTACGTCGCGGGCTCGGTGCAGGCATACCGGGTGGACGCGTACATCTCCAACTACAGCAGCTCCACGAGCGACCACTTCCCCGTGCTCTCCCGCTACACGTGGTGAGCGGCCGCTGACGAGGGAGCCTCCCGCCCGTGCCCCCCGCGGGCGGGAGCGCCCTCAGTGCCGGCCGTCCTCGGATAGGACGATGGGGCCAAAACGCTCCTCGTGCTTGGAGACCCCCTCCTGGAGGACGGCCAGCAGGCGCTTGACGTGCTTGGGGTTGAGGATGATGCGCGAGCGCACCTTGGCGCGGGGCTGCTGCGGCTGGACGTAGATGAAGTCCAGGGTGAACTCCGTCTCCGTGTGATTGACGACCGCCATGTTGACGTAATGACCATTGGCCACGTCGTCATCGAGTTGAATCTGCAAGGAGACATCGGGGGGCTTGGGCGTATCCGACATGGGGGGGGGCATACCGCCAGAAACGCACGGTGACTAGACTGAGTCATGGTGCGAGCACAGCGGATGGACCCGGAGAAGACGGCGCCGTTCGAGCTGGGGCGGGGAGAGGATGCCTGCCTCCTGCTGCACGGCTTCACGGGGAGCCCCTGGGACGTGCGCCCGCTGGGCGAGGCCCTGGCGGCACGAGGCCTGTACGTGCGGGCCCCGCAGCTCCCGGGCCATGGCTCTACCCCCGAGGCCCTGTTGAGCGTGAGCCATCGCGACTGGGCCCAGGCCGCGGCCCAGGCGCTGCTCTCCCTGCGAGGCTACCGGCGCATCTTTGTCGCGGGTTTGTCCATGGGGGCGCTGCTGGCGCTGCGGCTCGCGGCGGACTACCCGGAGCAGGTGCAGGGGTTGGCACTCGTCGCGCCAGCGCTGCGCTTCAAGGGCCCGCACATGTGGCTGCTCAAGCGGCTGCGGCGCCACGGGCTGCTCGAGCGGGTGAAGCCGTGGGTCTACAAGACGGGCACGGACGTGTCGGATCCGGCGGTGCTGGCCGAGGCGCCCATCCTCCCGGCCTTCCCCTCGGCGCGGCTGCAGGACCTGTGGGAGTTGCAGGACATGGCGATGAGCGTGGTGAACCGGGTGCGCAGCCCCGCGCTGGTGGCGGTGGCCGAGCAGGACCACGTGGTGGACCCCGCGTGCGGCCAGGTGCTGGTGCGCGGCCTCACCGCCTCGCCCCAGGTGCGCTTCATCTCGCTCAGCGCCGGCTTCCACATCATCCCCCGGGACAAGGGCGGGCCACTGCTCGCCTCCGAGGTGGGGAGCTTCTTCGACCGGCTCCGGCCTGCTCCGGCTGAGACTACGCCCACGCGCCCAGCGGCAGGGACACCGTGAAGGTGGAGCCCTCTCCCAGACGGCTCTCCACCGAGATGTCGCCCCCGTGCGCCTGGACGATCTCCCGCGCGATGTAGAGCCCCAGCCCCAGGCCACTGGCCTCGCTGGCGCTAATGGCCCGCTCGAAACGCTCGAAGATGCGCGCGCGGTCCTCCTCGCGCAGCCCGACGCCCTGGTCCTTCACGGACAGGTACACCCGCGCCCCATCGGCCGCGACCTCGACCCGCACCGGCTTGCCCGCGCCGTACTTGAGCGCGTTGGACAGCAGGTTGATGAGGACTTGCTCCAGCCGGCTCCTGTCCCAGTATCCCAGCACCTGGGGCCCCGGGGCGACGTCGAGCCGCACGCCCATGTGCGTGAACTCCCCCGAGATGCGGTCCACCACGTCCTCGGCGAGCTCGCGCACCTCCATGTGCTCCAGCTCGAGCACCATCTTGTTCGCGTGGATGCGCGAGACATCGAGCAGGTCGGACACCAGCCGGGACAGCCGGCGCAGCTGCCGGTCCGTACGATCGATGATGCTGGTCACCTTCTGCGGCGTGAAGGACGCCCCATCCCCACGGGACAAGGCACGCGTGAGGGACTGGACCTGGAGCTTGAGCGACGTCAGCGGCGTGTTGAGCTCGTGGCTGGCCACCGAGAGGAACTCATCCCGGGCCTGGACGGCACGCTCCAGCTTGCGCTCGGCGCCCCGGAAGCGCTGGAGCTGTTGAATCATCCACTCCACGCGCTGCTCGGGGGAGCCCTGGCCCAGCACCATGGCGGGCGTCTCGTAATAGAGATTGGGACACACCTGGTTGCCGAGGATGGCCACCGGGTGGGTGCGCAGCACATCGCGGATGAGGTCCGCGCCGAAGCGCTTGCGGTTGTACTGGCAGATGGCCGAGACCCGGTTGCCCGGGAAGAAGTCGCTCACGAGGGCCTCGTACTCGATGAGCCGGTCACACCCGCACTCCTGGCCCAGGGCCCACGTCATCTCGGCCGCCACCCGGAAGCCCGTCCGGCCCGCGGCGGCCGCCTCCCGCACGGTCTCCTCCAGGAAGGAGATCATCGCCTGCGGGTTGAAGGCACCGGAGGCGAGATAGGCCTCGCGCTTGGTGGCGAAGACGAACTGGCCCGAGCGCACGTGCGCATCGATGTCCACCCCGTGAGCGATGAAGGCCTGCCGGACCTCGTCGAGACCTCGGTCGTCGATGACGTACAGACAGGCCTCGTTGCGCGCCAGACCCTCGGCCATGTACGGAATCACCGCGTCCCACTGCTCCTCGGCGTTCTCGTAGACGAGGCACAAGTGGTCGCCGTGGCCCATGCGCTGAAGCTCTCGCTGAATCTCCATCCGCTCTTGTTTCCTTCTGCTCCGCTGGCTGAGGAGCGGGTGTAGGTAGTTAGAGGACAGAGGAGACAAACCCTGGACGCGCGGCATTCCGCCCCTTGGGACACGGCCACATCACCACGGGAGTGCCTCCCCGCCTGCTCAGCAGTGGGGCGTGCCTTTTCGCGGTATTCGTCGGGACAGGCGGGCTGACGAGGACCTGTTTCTCACACGCAACGTGCATAGGGCTCGCGCATCCATTAGGGACTCCTCCCGCATGCCCCCCGCCCAGCCCGTTGTCGAAATCCTCGACGTCTCCAAGTCCTACGCCGAGGGCGATGCCGTCCGCGAGGTGCTCTCCAACGTGCGCCTCACCCTGCACGCCGGCGAGTTCGTCGTGCTGCTCGGCCGCAGCGGCTCGGGTAAATCCACGCTTCTCAACCTCATCAGCGGCATCGATCTGCCCTCGCGGGGCACGGTGCGCGTCGACGGCCGCGAGCTCGTCACCCTGAGCGAGCACGAGCGCACCCTGCTGCGCCGCGAGCGCATCGGCTTCATCTTCCAGGCCTTCAACCTGCTGCCCACCCTCACGGTGGAGGAGAACATCCTCCTGCCCCTGGAGCTCACCGGGCGCGACAGCCCCAGCTCCCGCAACCGGGTGCGCGAGCTGCTCGACACCGTGGGCCTGGGCAACCGGGCCGCGAGCTTCCCCGACCGGCTCTCCGGCGGCGAGCAGCAGCGTGTGGCCGTGGCCCGCGCGCTCGCCCATACCCCGCCCCTGCTCCTCGCCGACGAGCCCACCGGAAACCTCGACGAGCAGACGGGACGCAAGGTGTTGGACCTGCTCGAGGGCCTCACGCGCCGTGAGAAGGCCTGCGCGCTCATCGTCACCCACGACCCGGGCCTCGTCGCACGCGCGGACCGGGTGCTGTCGTTGGAGACGGGCCGGCTCGTCGAGCGGGAGGCCCGCGCGTGAAACAGCGACTCCTCATCCGCGCCAGCCTGCGCCACCTGGGCAGCCACCCGTGGCTCACCGCCCTGTCCCTGCTGGGCATCGCGCTGGGCGTGGCGGTGGTGGTGTCCATCGACCTCGCCAACGCGAGCGCCATGCGCGCCTTCGAGCGCTCCACGGACACGGTGGCGGGCCGCGCCACGCACCAGCTCGTCGGAGGGCCCTCGGGGCTGCCCGAGTCCGTGTACCGCGACCTGCGTCTCCAGCCCGGCGCGCCCCTCTCCGCCCCGGTGGTGGAGGGCCACGTGCGCGCGAGGAGCGGTGACCGGCGCACCCTCACCGTGCTGGGCGTGGACCCCTTCGCCGAGGCCCCCTTCCGCTCCTTCGTCCCCCGGGGCGGCGGCAGGGTGGACCTGGGCGCCCTCCTCACCGAGCCCGGCGCCGTCCTCCTCACGCAGCGCACGGCCCAGGCGCTGGACGTGAAGGCCGGAGACCCGCTCGTGGTGGGCATGGAGGGCGTGGCGAAGCAGCTCCGCGTGGTGGCGCTGCTCCAGCCCGCCAACGAGGGCAGTGCCCAGGCCATGGAGGGGCTGGTGCTCACCGACCTCTCCACCGCGCAGGAGGTGCTCGGCCAGGTGGGGCGGCTCTCGCGCATCGACCTCAAGCTGCCCGGCGGCGAGGCCGGGGAGGCCCGGCTGGCGAGCCTGCGCCCGCTGCTGCCCGAGGGCGCGGAGGTGGTGCGGCCCCAGGCCCGCGGCAACGCGGTGGAGCAGATGACGCGGGCGTTCCGCACCAACCTCACCGCGCTGTCGCTGCTGGCGCTCGTGGTGGGGACGTTCCTCATCTACAACACGATGACCTTCTCGGTGGTGCAGCGGCGCGAGCAGCTCGGCCGGCTGCGCGCGGTGGGCATCACCCGGCGCGAGCTCTTCGCCCTGGTGCTCGGCGAGGCGGCGGTGCTGGGCGCGGTGGGCACGGTGGCGGGGCTGCTGCTGGGTGTCGTCCTGGGGCGCGGGTTGATGACACTCGTCACCCGGACGCTCAACGACCTGTACCTCGTGGTGAGCGTGCGCAACCTCTCGCTGGAGCCCTTCACGCTGATGAAGGGCGTGCTCCTGGGCCTGGGCGCGACGCTGGCCGCCGCGATGCTCCCCGCGTGGGAGGCCGCGCGCTCGGCCCCCGCGGTGACGCTGCGCCGCTCCATGCTGGAGGACGTGTCGCGCAACCGGGCGCCCCGGCTCGCGCTGCTGGGCCTGGCCGTCCTCGCGTTGGGCGTGGGGCTGCTGGCCCTGCCCACGCCCGAGCTGCTGCCGGCCTACGGGGGTCTCTTCGCGGTGCTGCTCGGCGCGTCGCTGCTGGTGCCCTGGTTGACGGCGAAGCTGGCGGGCCTCGCGGCGGGTCCCCTGGGGCGGCCCTTCGGACTGCTCGGGCGCATGGCGGCACGAGGCGTGACGTCCAACCTCAGCCGCACCGCCGTGGCCCTGGCGGCGCTGATGGTGGCGGTGGCCACCACGGTGGGCGTGGGGCTCATGGTGACGAGCTTCCGCGGCACGGTGTCCGACTGGCTGGAGTCCTCGCTGGAGGCGGACATCTATGTGTCCCCGCCCGCGCTCGTCACCCGGCGGGGCGGCGCCACCTTCGCGCCGGGGCTCGCCGAGCAGATCCGCTCCACACCCGGCGTGGCGAGCAGCAGCACGCTGCGCACGGTGCAGGTGCGCGTGGACGGCGTGCCCACGGACTTGCGCGCGGTGGACTTCGGCAACACGCCGGTGCGCCCCTACCGCTTCAAGGAGGGAGACGCCGAGCGCGTGTGGAAGGCGCTGGAGGCGCCGGACGCCGTCATC
Organism: Archangium gephyra; assembly: GCF_042230915.1. Taxonomy (GTDB): domain Bacteria; phylum Myxococcota; class Myxococcia; order Myxococcales; family Myxococcaceae; genus Archangium; species Archangium gephyra_B. Next base: position 10,804,006 of record NZ_CP102578.1, read on the forward strand.
GTCTCCGAGCCCTTCGCCTTCCACCGCCGCCTGGGCGTGGGCGGCACGGTGGAGCTGGCCACGGACCAGGGCCCGCGCCGCTTCCGCGTGGCGGGCGTGTACTTCGACTATGGCTCGGACATGGGCACGGTGCTGATGCAGCGGAGCACGTACCTGCTCCACTTCGACGACGCACGCGTGAGTGGCGTGGCCCTCTACGCCGAGCCCGGGCAGGACGTGGACGCGCTCGTGGCCCGGGTGCGCGAGCGCGCCGGGAACGTGCAGGCGCTCGGCATCCAGTCCAACCGCGCGCTGCGCCAGATGTCGCTGGAGGTGTTCGACCGCACCTTCACCATCACCCATGTGCTGCGGCTGCTCGCGGTGGGCGTGGCCTTCATCGGCGTGTTGAGCGCGCTCATGGCACTGCAGCTGGAGCGGGCGCGCGAGCTGGCGGTGCTGCGCGCCACCGGCCTCACGCCGCGCCAGCTCTGGGGCCTCGTGTCCCTCCAGACGGGGCTGCTCGGCCTGCTCGCGGGGCTCTTCTCGCTGCCGCTCGGCGTGGGGCTCGCGTACGTGCTCGTCCACGTCATCAACCAGCGCTCCTTCGGGTGGACGCTGCAGCTGCTCGTCTCCGGGGACGTGCTCACCCAGGCGATGGTGCTGGCCCTGTCGGCGGCGGCGCTCGCGGGCCTGTACCCATCCTGGAAGATGTCGCGCGCCAACCCCGCCCTGGCGCTGAGGGAGGAGTGAGGCCATGCGCGGACGCGGACTCGTCATCGGCGTGACGGTGGTGCTGGTGGGGCTCGCCGCGGGCGCGGCCTATGTCACCCGGGACACGTCACCACCTCTGGAGAACGCCCCGGCGCTGAAGGTATCGGAAGCGCTCGGAGGCGGGGCGGGTGCCGCCAAGGGCTACACGCGGGCCCTCGAGCCCCGGGAGTTCCACTTCCCCGAGGACCACGGCCCCCACCCCGGCTTCCAAACCGAGTGGTGGTACTGGACGGGCAACCTCTCCACGGCGGACGGGCGCGACTTCGGCTACCAGTTCACCCTCTTCCGCAGCGCGCTGGCTCCCGGGGACACGGAGCGCGCGTCCGCGTGGGGCACGCGGCACCTCTTCATGGGGCACCTCGCGATCTCGGACCTCCGCGGCGGGCGCTTCCACGCCACCGAGCGCTTCAGCCGCGAGGCACTGGGCCTCGCGGGCGCGCGGACCGAGCCCTTCCGCGTCTGGCTGGAGGACTGGAGCGCCGAGGCTACCGGGGACGGAGCCCTGCCCCTGCGGCTCACCGCCCGGGGCGAGGACGTGGCGCTATCGCTGGTGCTCGAGGCCGGCAAGCCGCCGGTGCTCCAGGGAGACCGGGGCCTCAGCCAGAAGGGCGCCGAGAAGGGCAACGCGTCCTATTACTACTCGCTCACCCGCATGCCCACGCGCGGGCAGGTGACGGTGGACGGCCGCGCGTACGAGGTGACGGGCCAGAGCTGGATGGACCGCGAGTGGAGCACCAGCGCGCTCGGCCCGGAGCTGGTGGGCTGGGACTGGTTCTCGCTCCAGCTCTCGGATGGCGGCGAGCTCATGTACTACCAGCTGCGCCGGCACGACGGCACGGCGGACACGTTCAGCGCGGGCACGCTCATCCCCGCCCAGGGCGAGCCCGTGCACCTGTCGCGCGAGGACGTGCGGCTGGAGGTGGCGGACACCTGGAAGAGCCCGCACAGCGGCGTGGAGTACCCGGCCCGCTGGCGGCTCGCGGTGCCCTCGCAAGGTCTGGCACTGGACATCACCCCCGCGCTCGCGGACCAGGAGCTGCCGGTGACTGTGCGCTACTGGGAAGGCTCGGTGCGCTTGTCGGGCACGCACGCTGGCCAACCGGTCCAGGGCCGTGGCTACGTGGAGCTGACGGGCTACGGCGACACTCCCATGCGAGGACGCTGAGGGAGGGCCGGAGGTGCAGCATCGCGCCCGTCGGGGGGAGCCGCACCATGCCGCAGCCGCGCGAGTGGACCTTCGGGATGCACCGGGCCTGGTTCGAGCCCCCGGACGTGCTGTGGATGCGGATTCGCGGAGAAACCTCGCTCGAGGATGCCGTCACCATTCTCGAGCTCTACCGCGAGGTGGGCCGGCAGCAGCGCTTCTTCCTGGTGACGGACCTCTCGGAGGCCACCTCCGTCGACCTGAAGGCCCGGGACCACGTCTCCTGGAACTTCCAGACGGAGTGGTTCCACGGCGCCATCTACATCGGAGCGGGGCTGATGCAGCGGGCGGTGGCCACGAGCATGAGCTTCTTCCATTCGCTGACCGGCCAGGCGACGCGCCCCCAGCATTTCGTTTCGACAGAGAACGAAGCGCGCGTGCTCATCGCCGAGGAACGCTCCCTGCTCGACAGATGACGCGAGTCTTCCAGGGGTCCTGCTCGCCCTCTCCACCCTGACGGGTAGGATGCGCGCAACCGCCATCGGGGGAGCCATGACCATCCACCGCGAGTGGAAGTTCGGAACGCACACCGCCCATTTCGAGCAGCCTGACATCCTCTGGGTGAAGATCCACGGGGAGACCACCCTGCAGGACGCCATCTCCTTGTCGGAGCTCTACGCGGAGCAGGGGAGCAAAAACCCCTTCTTCGTGGTGACGGACCTCACCGACGCCACCTCCGTCGAGACGGAAGCCCGGGAGCACGTCTCCAAGAGCATCAACCCCACGTGGTTCATGGGCTCCGTCTACATCGGAGCGGGCTTCGTGCAGAAGGCGGTGGCCAAGAGCCTGGCCTTCGTGCACGCCATGACGGGCAAGCTCACCTTCGACATGCACTTCGTCGCCACGGAGCAGGAGGCCCGCGAGCTCATCGCCCGCGAGCGTGCCCAGCGCAGCACCCGGGTGGCCTAGAAGACGGCCATCTGCTCGACCGGCTCGTCACGCGCCTGCAGCGGGCGCGTGTTGTAGGCGAGCGCCTCCTCCAGGCGCGCGGGCTTCTCGGCCCGCGGAGACGTCATCAGCCGGATGAAGGCCTCGTGGTCCAGCCGCAGGCGCGGGTTGGTGAGGCGCTCGTGGCCGATGGTGCTGAACGTCCTCCCGCCATAGTCGTGCGCGGGGAAGACGAGCGTGTCCCCGGGCAGCGACAGCAGCCGCTGGAGGCTGAGGTACTCGGCCTCGGCATCGCCCGTGGGCAGGTCCGTCCGGCCCGTGGCGCCGATGAGCAGCGTGTCGCCGGTAAGCACCCGGTCCTCCATCACCAGCGCCATCGCGTCCGCGGTGTGCCCCGGGCTGCCCCAGACGGTGAGGTGCACGTCGCCCACCATCAGGACGTCGCCATCCCGCAGCGTCCGCTGCACCGAGCCCTCGGGAGCCCCCGCGTGCACCGCGCCCGTCATCCGGGCCAGCTCCCGGCCTCCCGACAGGTGGTCCGCGTGCGTATGGGTGTCCACCACCATCACCAGCCGGAGTTGGTCCTTCGCCAGCCGCTGCATGTAGCCGGGCACCAGCTCCAGCACCGGGTCCACGATGAGCGCCTGGCGCGTTCGCGGGCTGACGATGAGGTACGTGCGGCAGCTCGCCCCGCCGTTCAGCTCCTCGAAGATGAAGCCCTTCATCCACTCCCTCCCTCACCCGGGAGCACCGCCGCCCCCGGCACGCGGACAAGGTAGGCACTGCCGGCCCACCGCATGGCCGGACACAGCCCCGAAGGCACCCGGACGCCTCCTGGTGGACGGTGCGGCGGAGAATGGGACGGGCGCTACAGCCCGCTACCGGAAGGGAGCGAGCTGCCGTCAGCGGAGCGAGCAGGCAACCGGGCCCCGGCTCGCGCGCAGGCTGACCCGCGCCCCCTCCACCCCCAGCTTGAGAGCGCACACGCACCGCGGGAATGAACTCGCGGGCGGCACTCACATGGGAGCGACAGCATGGCCCTCGCCAAGAAGGCACTCGGCGCTTTGATTCTCTCGAAGTTCTTCCAGCGGCCCCGCAGCCCCTGGTACCGGCGCAACACCTACGCCCGGCGCCCCGCGGCCGGATTCCTCCTCGGCCTCACGCCGCTGGGCCGCTTCAGCCTCGGCGGCCTCGCCATCATGGCCGCGCGCCGCCTCATGGCCCGCCGGCAGCTTCCCGCCTGACCGGAGACCCTCACCCCGACCCTCTCCCAGCGGGAGAGGGAGGAGTGGGCTCAGCGGTTGACGGGGGCGGCCATGGCCAGGTGCGCGTGGAGCGTATCGGTGCGCACGTAGAGGAACTGCGCGTCGCCGAAGGACAGGCCATCCCCGTCGACCAGTTGCTGCTCCTGCTCTCCCAGCGCGATGGCGTTGACGAAGGTGCCGTTCATCGAGCCCGCGTCGCGCACGTAGCAGTTGCCATCGGCCGCGCTCCAGCGCACGAGCGCGTGGAACTTGGAGACGGACGGGTCGTGGATGACCACCGAGCTCGTCTCCAGCCGGCCCACGGCGAACACCTCGCCGTCCGTCTTCGGCTTGAGGAAGAGGACCTGCAGGTACTCGAAGCCCTGCAGCATCGCCATCAGCCGGTCCGCCAGCCGCGAGCGGTGGGCCATGTACACCGTGCGCGCCCCGCCCATCTGCTGGGCCACCCGCTGGAAGACGGGGGCGGGGGGCTGTTGGATGAGCGCCACCGGGCCGTGCTCGGACTGGAAGGTCCTCACATCCACCTGGGGCAGCGCCCGTAATTCCTTCACCGAAGGCATGGCGCGCAGGCTAGGCGCCCAAGCCGCGCGTGCCAAGGGCCCTGGCTCGGGTATGGTGCGCCCGCACACCACCCAGGCAGCCTCAGGAGGCTTCATCCATGGCGAAGGCCAAGTACGTGCTGGCAGTGGACCAGGGCACCACCGGGACACATGTCTCCATCCTCGATGACAAGCTCCGGGTGGTGGGGAGCTCCTACCGCGAGTTCACCCAGTACTTCCCCAAGCCCTCCTGGGTGGAGCACGACCTGGAGGAGATCTGGACCAGCGTCGAGCAGTGCGTCCGCCTGGCGCTGAAGGACGCGCAGCTCGCGGGCAAGGACATCGCCGCGGTGGGCATCACCAACCAGCGCGAGACGTCCGGCCTGTGGATGCGCGAGGGCGGCAAGCCCCTGAGCCACGCGATTGTCTGGCAGGACCGGCGCACCTCGGAGCACTGCGCGCGGCTGCGCCAGCAGGGCGAGGAGGCCCGGGTGCGCCAGACGACGGGCCTGGTGCTGGACCCCTACTTCTCGGGCACCAAGCTCACCTGGATGCTGGAGCACCTGAAGGGAGCCCGGAAGCGCGCCGAGAAGGGCGAGGTGTGCTTCGGCACGGTGGACACGTGGCTCGTCTACAAGATGACGGGGGGCCAGGCGCACGTCACGGACGTGTCAAACGCCAGCCGCACGCTGCTGATGGATGTGAACCGGCTGGCGTGGGACGACGGCATGCGCACCCTCTTCGGCGTGCCGGCGGCGTGCCTGCCGGAGATTCGCGGCTCGGCGGAGAGCTACGGCACCACCCGGGGCATGAAGAGCCTGCCGGACGGCATCCCCATCAGCGGCATGGCGGGAGACCAGCAGGCGGCGCTCTTCGGGCAGGCGTGCTTCGCCCCGGGCGAGTCCAAGTGCACCTACGGCACCGGGGCCTTCCTGCTGATGAACACGGGCGAGACGCCGGTGTACTCGAAGGCGGGGCTGCTCACCACGGTGGCGTGGAGAATCAATGGCAAGACGGCGTACGCGCTGGAGGGCAGCTCCTTCATCGCCGGGGCGGCGGTGCAGTGGCTGCGGGATGGGCTGAAGGTCATCAAGAAGGCGGGGGACGTAGAGCCGCTGGCGGCGAGCGTGAAGGAGAGCGGGGACGTGGTGTTCGTCCCGGCGCTGGCGGGCCTGGGGGCGCCGCACTGGCGTCCGGAGGCGCGCGGCCTCTTCGCGGGCATCGACCGCTCCACCACGGTGGCGCACCTGGCGCGCGCGGCGCTCGAGGGCGTGGCGATGCAGATTCACGACCTGGCCGAGGCCATGCGGCGCGACAGCGGGCGGGAGATTCCGTCCTTCAAGGTGGACGGAGGGGCATCGGCCAACAACCTGATGATGCAGTTCCAGGCGGACATGCTGGGCACGGAGGTGGTGCGGCCGCAGAACTTGCAGACGACGAGCCTGGGGGCGGCCTTCCTGGCGGGCCTGGGAGCGGGCGTGTGGAGCAGCACGGACGCCATCCGCCGCGCCTGGAAGGTGGGCAAGGTCTTCAAGCCGAAGATGAAGCCCGAGGTGCGTGAGCGCTACCTGACCAAGTGGCGGCGCGCGGTGGAACGCGCCTGAGACAGCGGCCCCCGGTTCGCGATAGAGGAAGCCCCCGATGGCCTACGACCGCACGCAGTTGACCCCCGAGGCGCTGAAGCAGTTCCTCACCGAGCACCCCGAGTGGAAGCACGAGGGAGGGATGCTGCGCCGCACGTACGAGGCGCCGAGCTTCCTCGCGGGCATCGAGTTCGTGAGCCGGGTGGCGAAGGCGGCCGAGGCGGCGGACCACCACCCGGACATCGACATCCGCTGGCGCAAGGTGACGCTGGCGCTGGTGACGCACGACGCGGGCGGGCTGACGTGGCGTGACACGAAGCTGGCGGCCGAGGCGGACACGCTGTTCGCCCAGGTGGTGAAGCAGGGCTGATGCGAGCAGCACTCATTGCGGCAGGGGTGCTGCTGGCGGCGCCGGTGGCCTGGGCCCAGGACGAGGTGCCCGAGGCCACCCGGCCGGAGCGGCTGTACCTCAACTCGGGCGTGCTGATGGGCTCGTCGCGGGTGGTGGGGCTGGGCGGGGCCTACGTGGGCATCGCCGAGGGCGTGGCGGGCTTCACGCACAACCAGGCGGCGCTGGCGCACCGCTCGCCGAGGCTGGACCGGGACTGGGACGTGGGCGTGACCCTGTCCTGGATGAACCTGCCGTTGGCCAAGGTGAAGGGCAAGGACCTGGACAACGACGGCCTGGCCGACGACGCGCCGGAGACGTTGCAGCTGCAGGGCGCGGTGATGATGCAGTACCGCAACTTCGGCCTGGGCTTCTCGCTGCGCAACTACCAGGTGGCCTACTGCAACACGGTGCACTGCGACCCGAGCGACCGCATCCGCGTGTCCCTGGTGCAGTCATCGCTGGCGGGCGCGGTGGCGCTGGGGCGGGACGACTTCATCCTCGGCTTCGGCATCTACAGCGCGCAGGCGGTCTTCAGCCACAAGCCGGAGGGCGACTGGCGGTACGGGGACACGGGGCTGGCGCTGGACATGCTGTACCGGCCGCACGGACGCGCCTACCGGGTAGGGGTGTCGGTGAGACCGGAGGTGGTGGGCGCGTGGAGGCGGGGGGAGGGACAGGTGCCCTTCCTGGCGGGGCGGCAGCTGTACTCGGCGGTGGTGTCGCCAGCGGTGATGTCGCTGGGAGCAAGCTGGCGGTTGGGTGAAGGCTCCGAGCGCTACAACCAGCTCTCGCCCGCGGCGCGCCGGCAGATGCTGGAGGGAGACCACTTCTCCGAGGTACCGGCGGAGGAATCAGCGGAGGGGCCCGCGGGCCGGTGGCTCATCAGCGCGCAGGCGGACTTCATCTCGCGGGTGGAGAACGCGGTGCCGGTGCGCTCCTTCACGGCGCTCACGGCGCCGGAGAAGGTGGGCGTGTCGGGCATGCTCCAACCCCGGGTGGGAGTGGAGCACGAGACCTGGCCGGGACGTCTTCGCACGAGGCTGGGAGCGTTCATCGAGCCGTCACCCTTCACGGACCACCTGCCGAGGGCGCACGTGACAGGAGGCTTCGAGCTCTTCCTGTTCCGGTACCTGGACGACTGGGCGCTGACGGCCTCGTTCGACGTCTCGAGGCGCTACTCGGACTTCGGCATTTCGGTGGGTCTATGGCGATAAACACCCCTCGCCCACCGGGAGAGGGACGGGGTGAGGGTGCCGAGCTTCCCGGGTTACCCCCGCGTCAATCCCCTCTCCCTTTGGGAGAGGGCCAGGGTGAGGGTCATCGTCCCATGTGGAAGACCGGAGTCCTCACGGTCCTGGCGCTGCTCGGTTTCGCGGCCAACTCGCTGCTGTGCCGCGCGGCCCTGGAGAACGGAGCCTGGCGCATCGACGCGGCGAGCTTCACGAGCATCCGTCTCGCCTCGGGAGCCGGAGTCCTCTGGCTCCTGCTGCGGCTGCGGCGAAGCAAAGCCGGAACACGAAAAGGCTCCTGGGGCTCGGCGCTCGCACTCTTCGCCTACGCGGCGGGCTTCTCGCTGGCGTACGTGCGAATCCCGGCGGGAGTCGGGGCGCTCATCCTCTTCGGCTGCGTGCAGGCGACGATGCTGGGGGTGGGCCTCTTCCGGGGCGAGCGTCCGCGGGTGCTCGAGTGGCTGGGGCTGGCGATGGCGCTCGGAGGGCTCATCGTGCTGCGCCTGCCGGGAGCGACGGCGCCGGACCCGCTCGGGGCCACGTTGATGGCGGGAGCGGGAGTGGCGTGGGGCGTGTACTCGCTGCGAGGGCGAGGCAACGCGGATCCGCTGGCGGCGACGGCGGACAACTTCCTGCGCGGCGTGCCGATGACACTGGGGCTCTCGCTGCTGGCGCCGCTGGCCCTCGGGGCACCGCGAGCCACCGTGGAAGGCGTGGGGCTCGCGGTGGCGTCGGGGGCGCTGGCATCGGGGGTGGGCTACAGCCTGTGGTACGCGGCGCTGCCGCACCTGACGGCGATGCGGGCGGCGGTGGTGCAGCTCGCGGTACCGGTGGTGGCGGCCATCGGTGGCGTGCTGCTGCTCGGCGAGACGCTGACGGCGCGGCTGGTGGGCGCGGGCTCGGCACTGTTGTGTGGCGTGTTCCTCGCGCTGCTGGCGAGGCAGCGGAAGGCCCCCGCGCCCTCGCGGTAGGGGTAGTCTTCCGCCCCATGCAAAAGTCCGAGCTGGTGGCGCTCGTCGACATGGACGGGACGCTGTGCGACTACGAGGGCACCATGTCCCGGGACATGGAGAAGCTGCGCAGCCCGGGGGACCCGGCGGTGTTCCCGGACGACGAGCACGAGAACCCCTGGGTGCGCGAGCGCCGCTCGCTCATCCGGCGCCAGAGCGGCTGGTGGCGGCACCTGCCGAAGCTGAAGCTCGGCTTCGACGTGCTCGGCGAGCTCCAGGCACAGGGCTTCGAGGTGCACGTGCTCACCAAGGGCCCGGTGGCGGCCCCCAGCGCGTGGACGGAGAAGCTCGAGTGGTGCCAGGAGCACCTGCCCGGCACGCCCGTCACCATCACCATGGACAAGGGGCTCGTCTACGGGAAGGTGCTGGTGGACGACTGGCCGCCCTACGTGGAGCGCTGGCTGCAATGGCGCCCGCGCGGCCTCGTCATCCTCCCCGCGCAGCGCTGGAACGAGGGCTTCTCGCATCCCAACGCCCTGCGCTACGACGGGAGCAACCTCGCACAGGTCCGCGAGGCGCTGGCGCGCATCCGCGAGCGGGCCGAGAGCCCGTAGCCTCGGGGCTCAACCGAGGCGCCCGGGACGGCGCCTCGCCGCCTGCCGCACGCCCGGGAGGGGCCGGGGCGGAAACTCCAGGTGCGCGGCGCGGGGCGTTCTCGCCGCGGGCGTGCCCACCTCGCTCCCATCCTCGGGAAGGGGGCGGTCCTCCTCGCGCCTCTGCGCTGGCGCGCTGAGCAGGCGGGAGTCCGGCTGCCAGTCGAAGAGCAGGATGGCGATCAGCACCATCATCACCACCGTGCGCCGGAACGCGGGGGACTCCTGGAGGAGTTGCTGCGAATTCATCTCGGAACAACACCTCCGTCCGGGGATTTCATGCGGCCTGCCTCATTGTGAAGGACCCCCGGGAGCGGCCGCAATCGGCGTCGCCCACGTGCCCGGGGGCGAGGCCGGGCAGTTCAGTCTCAGCAGGGCCACGAGCCTTCTCGCGTCCTCCTCCCCCAGGGGTCTGAGGAGGAAATAGCGACGATCCACCAGAGTCACCCTCACTGAGTCGGAGAAGGGGCGCTCGATGCCTCCAGGACGGATGGCGTGGAGGGGGATGTGGATGGGAGCGCACCAGGCAGGCCGCCAGACCAGTCGCGTCCCGGTGAGCCAGAACCGCGCGGGACCCCGGTCGAGCAAGTCACGAACGAGGGACTCGGGGAGCACCATCAGGACCACCCTCAAAATGATGGCCCTCGAGAAGAAGAGCAACCACACCCATACGCCGAACATGGCGCCGAGGATGTACGGCACCAGGAACCATGGGAGCGGTCCCCGCTGGGGGCAGCCTCCCTGGCACAGCACCCGCTCCCCGGGAGAGAGCGGGGCGGCCATCGTCCAGGTCAGGAGCTGTTCGATACGGGCGAGGTCATCCACGAGGCGGGACTCGCGGTCCGCTGGTATGTCGAGATGCTTGCGCGTGAGCGCTTCCAGCCTGGACCGGAGCCGCTCCACCTTCCGGGCAAGCCCGAGGGCCAGCTCCGTCTCGGGCCATTGCTCTGCCCGGGCCCGCTGGCGGAGGCGGGCCAGCGCCTCGACAACTCCAGACTCCTGGCGAACGAGTTCCCGCAGGGTGTCCAGCCGCCGCAACGTCTCCTGTTGCCACTCCAGCGCGAGCAGGGCCTTCTCCAGGAGGACGTAGCGCGCGTGAGCCACCTCCAACGTCTCGATTCCGCCTTCGAGCTGGCGGCGGATGTCCACGGACACCCGGAAGGAGTGTCTCGGGAGCCGCTCCTTCGCGGGCCGGGGCTCCCGGAGCGGGGGAATGTCTTCCTGATGAGGCTCGGTCGCCTCTGGGCCCGCGCTTCCCGGGACGTCAGGTAGGAACCCCTGCATCCAGCTCATACAAGGGAAGGTGACGCGGCTCCCGCGGGGGTGCAAGGCAAGCAGGCGTGAGGATTCGTTGCCCGGCTTTCCATGCTCCGAGCAGGCCTCTGCGCCAGCCCCGCCAGCAGCAGGAGCGGAACCAGTAGCACGGCACACTCGCGTTGTGGGTTGGGTATTCCCAAGTGATACTCACCGTTCCCCGGCGAGAGGTCTCCGATGGCTGCCTCCGACATCTTTCAACTGGCCTTTCTCCTCCTCGTCGTCGCTCCCATCGCGGCGATGTTCCTGTCGTTCAAGGGCTCGCCTGGGGTCCGGCGGCTCTCACGGTTCATCCTCCTCGCCGCCTGGCTGGTCTACGGCATCGCGACGCTGGCGTGTCTCTGGGCCGGGTTCTTCAAGCCGTCGACGGGCATCGGGCACGGCATCTTCCTGATCATCGCGATTCCGGTGGGCATCGTCGCGGGGATTGGCTTCAGCGTCTGGAGGGCCGCGCACCGGCACGAGTACGTGCTCTCGCTGCCGCCGGACATGCGCCGCCATGAGGAGCTCATCGACATCGATCGCGGGCTGGAGGCGGCCCGAGCGAGCCTGGCTTCGGCCCAGTCCAAGCTCGGCAAGTGGGGACAGTCCGCTTCGGACCGCAGGCGCCTGGAGGCCGAAATCTCGGCGGCCCGCTTCACCATCCAGTCGCTCGAGAAAGCCCGGGCGGAGCGCCAGTAGATCGAGGCACTTCCACGAGACGGGTTCAACCCGGGGTCCGTGGCACCCTCACCCCGTCCCTCTCCCGGAGGGCGAGGGGAAGTGGGCACAGTGGGCATCCTTGGGCCACGTTGCTTCTTGGCAGCTGTTTCTTGGGTCAGCGGGCCTGCTTCAGGAATGTCGCCAGCTTCTCGTAGGCCACCGCCAGCGCGGGAATCGGCGCGCACTCGTTCGCCTGGTGCGCCTGCGCCGTCTCCCCCGGCCCGAAGTTCACCGCGTCCACCCCGAACTCGGAGAAGCGCGCCACGTCCGTCCACGCCTGCTTCGATGCCGCCGGCAGTCCCGTCAGCTTCAGCAACTGCTGGAACAGCGGGTTGTCCGCACACACCCGCCCGCTCGGCGCCAGGTCCGTGAACTCCACCTCCGCCGCGTCCCCCACCAGCTCTCGCACGTCCTGCTGCGCCCGCTCCACCGTCTTCCCCGGCGCGAAGCGGTAGTTCAGGTTCAGTTCGAACGCCTCCGGTATCACGTTGCGCGCCCTCCCTCCCGAGGCCTTCGTGATGTTCATCACCTCGTAGAAGGCAAACTCGCCGTACATCACCTCGCGCCTCGGCAGCTCCAGCAGCCGCGCGAGCAGCGGCCCCGCCTTGTGGATGGCGTTCTCCCCCTGCCACGGCCTCGCCGAGTGCGCACTGCGGCCCTTGAAGCGCAGCGTCACGTGCAGGCTCCCCACGCACCCCACCTGCACCACCCCGTCCGTCGGCTCCATCGCGATGCCGAACTTCACCCGCTTCAGCTCCGGGCGCGTGTCGAACAGCGGCCCCAGCCCGCTCTCCAGGTAGGGACCCTCCTCGCGCTCGTAGAGCACCACCACCAGGTTCACCGGCAGCTCGGCGCGCGGCAGATCCTCCGCCAGCGCCATCATCACCGCCAGCCCGCCCTTCATGTCCGAGGAGCCCAGGCCGAAGACGCGCTCGCTTTCAATCCTCGGCTCCCGGTCGTTCGGGTGCGCCGGCACCGTGTCCAGGTGCCCCACCAGCGCCACCGTGGGCCTCGGGTCCTGGAGGCTCCCCAGCACCAGCGAGTGCCCCAGCCGGAACACCTCGCGCTGCGGGAAGTGCGCATGCGCCCAACGCTCCACGTGGTCGGCGAGGGCCCGCTCCTCCCCGATGGGACTGGGAATGCGGCACAGGGCCAGGGTGGATTGCGCGAGGCGGGTGGCGAGATCGCTCATGACGTGGCTCTCGAAACCGGCACGAGCCCGTAGAGGGTGGTGACCTCCCGGGAGCGCGCGGCGTGAAGCGGGTCCGACTTGTCCTTGGCCTTCGAATGGCGCGCCGGGGCCGACCGCTTCCACTTCACGGCGAGCCCGCACCGCGCCAGCTCCTGGTCGAGCCAGCCGGCCTCCCGCAGCCCGAGCAGCACCGCGAGGTCGGAGAGCAGCAGCAGCCCCTCGCCTCCCGGAGTCAGGTGCGCGGCCAGTCCTTCCAGGAAGCCGCTCAGGAAGCGGTTGTCCTCGTCGAAGACCGCGCGGTCCACTCGGTTCTTCGGCGGCTCGGGAATCCACGGCGGATTGCTCACGATGAGGTCCGCCTTGCCGGGAGGAAAGAGGTCGCCTTCCATGACCTCGAAGCGCTTGGAGAGGCCCAGCCGCTCGGCGTTCTCCCGGGCACAGGCCACCGCGCGTGAATCGATATCCGTCGCCGTCACAGAGGCCGCGCCCCCCTGAAGCAGCAGGAACGAGAGCACGCCGGTTCCCGTTCCCACGTCGAACACCTTCTTGCCGCGCACCTCCGAGACGGAGTTGAGCAGCTCGACGTAATCGGTGCGCGTGGGCAGGTAGACGCCGTAATGGGGATGGAGCTTGCCCTGGAGCCCCGGCACCTCCAGGCCCTTGCGCCGCCACTCTGCGGCGCCGAGCATGCCGAGCAGCGTCTTCAGGGAGACGATGGTCCTGTCGGCATCGGGCTCGCCCCAGACCTGGCGGCAGGCCTCGGAGACGTCGGGCGCCCGCTTCAGCTCCAGCAGGTAGGAGCGGTCGAGCGCCACCACGATGCGCGAGAGCGTCTCGTGCTCCAGCTGACGCGCGCGGCGCTCGGCCCGGAAGGCCTCCAGGGGCGAGCCCACCGCACGAGGCGGCGGCAAGCGGCGGCCCATGGCGCCCAGCAGCTGCTTCGCGTTGTGGAAGTCTCCGGTGTACAGCAGGTGCTCGCCGCGCCGGACCCGCTTCAGGGCGGCGTCCGCGGTGAGGCGATCATCGACGGGAGAGAGCCGCGACGGTGCGGGCTCGCCGCTCTCCGAACGCCAGGTGAATGGGTCCATGCGCGGTGTCTACACCGGCACGGCGAAGTCGCGCAGCGCCGCGTTGAGGCTCGTCTTCTTGTCGGTGCTCTCCTTGCGCTGCCCGATGATGAGCGCGCACGGCGTCATGTAGCGCCCGGCCGGGAACTGCTTCTCCTTCATGCCCGGAATCACCACGCTGCGCGCCGGCACCCGGCCCTTGTAGACCTTCTCCTCCGGGCCGGTGACGTCGATGATGGGCGTGGACGCCGTCAGCACCACGTTGGCCCCGAGCACCGCCTCCTCCTCCACCACCACGCCCTCCACCACGATGCAGCGGCTGCCGATGAAGGCCCTGTCCTCGATGATGACCGGCGAGGCCGTGGGCGGCTCGAGCACCCCGCCCAGTCCCACGCCGCCCGACAGGTGCACGTCGCGGCCCACCTGCGCGCAGCTGCCCACCGTGGCCCACGTGTCCACCATCGTCCCCGCCCCCACCCTCGCCCCGATGTTCACGTAGCCGGGCATCACCACCGCGCCGCGCTCCACGAAGGCCCCGTAGCGCACCACGCCCGGCGGCACCACCCGCACGCCCGCCGCCTCCAGCCCCTTCTTCAACGGAATCTTGTCGAAGAACTCGAAGGGCCCCACCTCCATCACCTTCATCTCCGAGATGCCGAAGAACAGGAGGATGGCCTCCTTCACCCAGGCATTCACCGTCCAGCCCCCGGGCCCCTTCTCCGCCACCCGCACGTCTCCGGCATCCAGCAGCGCCAGCGTCTCGCGCACCGCCGCGACGTACTCCGCTTCCTTCAGCTTCGCCCTGTCCGCGAAGGCCGCGGACACCCGCTGCGACAGATTCTCGATGGAGGACATGGCCGCTCCTTCAAGCACGAAACGCCACCGGGCGCATCATCCTCATGCGTGCGCCTGCCGCGCTCCTTCCAGCCTCGTGGACGGGGGCTCCGCCAACGGGTGGATGGCCGTGACGATCTCCGTGCGCAGCCGGCCCGCCTCGGGCTCCAGCACCTCGTGCTCCCGTCCCGCCACGTACACGCCCTTGCCCGTCACCCGCTCCACCCGCGTCAGGGGCACCGCCCAGACCTCGCGGGAGAAGCGCTGGCGCACGAACAGCACCGTCTGCCCGATGCATGCCACCCGCCCCAGCACCTTCCCGTCCTGGTCGCGCACCTTCATCGCGTGCTGGATGGACCGCCGCTCGAAGGGGGACTCCAACCACTGCACACCCATGGCCTCACCTCCACTCGCTCAAGGTGAGGCCCGGCCACGGTGGAGCACGGCGCCGGGTGTCGAGCCCCCGGCCGCCTGCCCGGAGCCCATCAGCCCGCTGGAGGGGGCCCGCCCACCACCTTGGAGACCGCCTCGACGATCTGCTGCTCGGTGGGGAAGGCGAAAGACTCCTTCTTCACCACGGGTGTGCCATCCACTTCCACGATGAAGCTGCCGGAGGGGCCCACCTGCAGCTCCGCGTCCAGGTTCAGCTCCTTCTTCAGTGCGGCCGCCGCACGGGCGGCCCGAGGCCTGTAGCCTCAAGCATTGCAGAACGTGATGGTGATGCGGGACGCCATGGCGGTCTCCTATGAGGGCGCGAGAGGCGCGCCTCCCTTGGGGGTAGCCATTGAAATAACGGACCACGAGGAGCGTGCAAGCAGGACATCCGTCCCCCTGTCCGCTCCCCACCGGATGTGATTGACGCCGGGGTAGGCGGGCGGCATGCACCCGTTCATGGCTCCCCACCGTCCGCACCTCGCCGCTGCCTACGACCCCGAGCACTTCCGCCGCCTCGGGCACCAGCTGGTGGACCAGCTCGCCGACCACCTCGCCCGTACTACCCGCCGCGAGGGCCCCGTCCTGCCCTGGGCCCCGCCCGCCACCCACGTCGAGCGCTTCCCCGCGGACTTCCCCGAGGAGCCTCGCGGCGACGCCTCCGCCCTCCTCGCGCGCGTCATCGACGGCTCGCATCACCTGCACCACCCGCGCTACGTGGGCCACCAGGTGTCCGCGCCCCTGCCCCTGGCCGCCCTGTGCGATCTCGTCTCCTCGCTCCTCAACAACGGCATGGCCGTCTACGAGATGGGGCCCGTCTCCACCGCCATGGAGCACAACGTGGTGCGCTGGATGGCCGGGGTGCTCGGCCTGCCCGAGGGCTCCGGCGGAGTGCTCACCTCGGGCGGCTCCGCTGGCAACCTCACCGCCCTGCTCGCCGCGCGCCAGGCCAAGGCGGGCTACGACGCGTGGAACGGCGGCCCCACCGCCGGGCCTCCCCTCACGGTGCTCGTCCCCGAGTCCACGCACTACTGTGTCGCCCGCTCCGTGCGGATGATGGGCTGGGGCGCCGAGGGCGTCACCCCCGTCCCCGTGGATGCGCGCTACCGGCTGCGTCCCGAGGCCCTGGAGGAGACGCTCGCCGCGGCGAAGCGGGCGGGCCGCCGTCCCATCGCCGTGGTGGCCAGCGCTGGCTCCACCGCCACCGGCGCGTTCGATCCGCTCGAGGCCGTGGCCGACTTCTGCGCGAAGCACGGCCTCTGGTTCCACGTGGATGGGGCCCATGGCGCCTCGGCCGCGCTCAGCCCCCGCTACCGCGGCCAGGTGAAGGGGATTGAACGCGCCGACTCGGTGGTGTGGGACGCGCACAAGCTGATGATGATGCCGGCGCTCATCACCGCCGTGCTCTTCCGCGAGGGCCACCGCTCCTTCGAGGCCTTCGCCCAGGAGGCCTCCTACCTCTTCACCGGCCAGGACACGCGGCGCTGGAGCGACGTGGCGCTGCGCACCCTCGAGTGCACCAAGGAGATGATGGCCCTCAAGCTGTACACCTGCCTGAGCACCCTGGGCACGAAGCTCTTCGCCGACTGCGTCACCGACACCTTCGACCTGTCCCGCCGCTTCGCCGAGCGCCTCCAGGGCTCCGGCGACTTCGAGCTGGCCGTCCCTCCCGACTGCAACATCGTCTGCTTCCGCCACACGCCGCGGGGCCTCCCCGCCTCGGAGCTGGACGCGCTCCAGGTGCGCCTGCGCGAGTCGCTCGTCACGAGCGGGGACTTCTACCTGGTGCAGACGACGCTCGGCGGCCGCGTGTGGCTGCGCACCACCGTCATCAACCCGCTCACCACCGACGCCGACCTGGACGCGCTCCTGGACGCCCTGCGCCGGGCCGTCTGAGCCCCCAGGTCACGACTCCGTGAAGAACAGGCAAACAGGATTTTTCCGCTGGACCTGACTTCACGGAGGATAGTAGGAGCCTCGACGAAGTCCCCCCACCGGCCGCCCCCCGGCCTTCTTCGCGAGGCATCCCCCCATGAAGCCCAGCTCCTCTCTCAAGTCCCTCCTCGGCGCACTGGCGCTGCTGGCCGCGCCGGCCGCCCTGGCGGACAGCGCCGCGAACATTGCCCTCTTCGACTCGAGGATGACGGCCGCCCGCGCCAGCACCAGCGCCAGTGGCACGACGGTCACCCGCACGGAGATGGTGAATGCGCTCGACGCCTTCGCCTGGGACTACTGGGTGGACGCCGCGGAGCATGCCCACCTGGCCACCAAGGTGGGCAATGCCACCTTCCTCACCGGCGTGGCGGCTGACGCGAAGCAGTACCTCAACGCCTTCCACGAGCTGAACGACGCGGCGGACTACGGAAACCCGCTGAGCATGGACGGGGTGTCGGGCACGCCGGCCCAGCTGTACGGCGCGAGTGGACCGCTCGCCAGCAGCTCGCGCATCCAGGAGGGCTCCATCGCCGAGGGCGACGGCGAGGCCAATCAGGTGACGCTGACGGAGACGTACGGGTGGGCCTTCGGCAGCGGTTACGACAACCCGTACTTCTTCCAGCCCGTCACCGAGGCCGAGCTGCGCACCCGGCTGCAGCAGCGCACGTACTCGGGCACGCCGACCGCGGCGGAGGTGGATGGGGCGGTGGCGTACCTCAAGCAGGTCTCGGGCACCGGCCAGCGGCTCTACATCTCGAGCTGGCGCTCCATGGGCCGGGGTGGCCCGGGCGAGTCGGCGGGCTTCGTGGTGGCCGCCGTCAGCAACGACCGGCTCTTCGTGCGCATGGTGGAAGTGCTCACCTGGGCGGAGTGACACTCCCGGTGCGGCGGGGCCTGCCCGGGGCGCATCTCCCCCGGGCTCCCAGGCCCCCACACCGAAGAGTCGCGCGGGGCGCGAAAATCGGCTAGAGCCCGCTGCGCCATGCTCGTCTCGGTCGTCATCCCTGTCTACAACGAGATCTCCACCCTCGCCGAACTGCTCCGCCGTGTCACCGCGGTGGACTTCCCCAAGGAGCTCGTCATCGTGGACGACTGCTCCCGCGACGGAAGCCGCGAGCTGCTCCAGCGTCTGGCCACCGAGGGCCTGTCCGTCATCGGCGGCACCCCGAACAACCGCAACGAGCTGCGCGTGATCTTCCAGGAGAAGAACCAGGGCAAGGGCGCCGCCCTGCGCCGCGGCTTCTCCGAGTCCACCGGGGACATCGTCATCGTCCAGGACGCGGACCTCGAGTACGACCCGCGTGAAATCCCCCGCGTCATCCAGCCCATCATCGATGGCGACGCGGACGTCGTCTTCGGCAGCCGCTTCACCGGCACGCCCCGGCGCGTCCTCTACTACTGGCACTCGGTGATGAACCAGTTGCTCACCATGCTCTCCAACATGACGAGCAACCTGAACCTCACCGACATGGAGACCTGCTACAAGGCCTTCCGGGCCGAGGTCATCCGCTCGGTGACCATCGAGGAGGACCGCTTCGGCATTGAGCCCGAAATCACCGCCAAGGTGGCCCGCGGCGGCTGGCGCGTCTTCGAGGTGCCCATCAGCTACCACGGGCGCACCTACGAGGAGGGCAAGAAGATCGGCTGGAAGGATGGCGTCCGCGCCCTCTACGCCATCGGCAAGTACTCCATCAAACGCTGACCTCCCGGCCCCGGGCTGTCCGGCGGCCAACATCCGCCGGGCCCCCCTCCAGGGTCCCCCCGTCCTTCCGGCGGCCGCTCCCCCGCTCGTCTGCTTCCGGATGCCCTTCCCGGGGCCGGTCCCTAGCTTCGGAGCGTGCTACCGCGATTCCTTCTCTACGGGTGTGCTGGCTGGGTGATGGAGGTCTGCTTCACCGGCATGAGCGCGGCGCTCGTGGAGCGAGACACACACGGGACGGCGAAGACGTACCTGTGGATGCACCCCATCTACGGGGCGACCGCGCTGGGGATGGAGTTCCTCCATGACCGGCTGCGCTTCCTGCCACGGCCCGTGCGCGCGCTCGCCTACACCGCCGTCATCTTCGGCGCCGAGTTCACCACGGGCTGGCTGCTGCGCAAGGCGCTCGGCCGCTGCCCCTGGGACTACGAGGACAAGGGCTGGAGCGTGAAGGGGCTCATCCGCCTGGACTACGCCCCCTTCTGGTACGTCGCCGGCCTGCTCTTCGAGCCCGTGCGCGAGGCCTTCCTCAAGGTCACCAGCGAGGCCCTGCGCCAGACGCCCGAGTACCGGCATGCGGTGGAAAATGGCGCCGTGGCCGAGCCCCACCACCTGGCGCCGGTCTCCACCGAGCAAGAGGCCGGGGAAGCGGCGGACACCTACCTCCTCGCGGGGGAGAGCGAGCTGCACCCCCTCCACTGAATGGACACTGGGAACCTGCACGCCTGTGGGGGAAACCCCTCATCCCGGACCTTCTCTCAGAGGGAGGAATGGGGCATGGGGGGGAAGAACGGGGGGCCCCGTGGGCCGGACGCTCTCCGGCCGGGCCGTGCACTTGACAGTTGGCTTTTCTTCCTGCTGCGGGCCCTGCGTAGTAGGTTGCCGCGCACTCACTGTCGGTGTTGGGAAATGACGCCGCACCTTTGAAAGTTTCCGCCCCCGTATGTTCGACTGGCTCCACACTCTTTTCTCGCGTGACCTCGCCATCGACCTGGGCACGGCCAACACGCTCATCTACATCCGCGGTCAGGGGATCGTCTCCAACGAGCCCTCCGTGGTGGCCGTCCAACAGGACGCGCGCGGCGGCAAGAAGGTGCTCGCCGTGGGCAAGGAAGCCAAGGAGATGCTCGGCCGCACGCCGGGCAACATCGTGGCCATCCGCCCCATGAAGGACGGCGTCATCGCCGACTTCGAGATCACCGCGGCGATGCTTCGCTACTTCATCCAGACGGCGCACAACCGCAAGTCGCTCGTCAGCCCGCGCATCGTCATCGGCATCCCCTCGGGCATCACCGAGGTGGAGCGCCGCGCGGTGCGCGAGGCCGCCGCCAACGCCGGAGCCCGTGAGGTCTACCTCATCGAGCAGCCGATGGCCGCGGCCATCGGCGCCGGCCTGCCCGTCACCGAGCCCAGCGGCAACATGATTGTCGACATCGGCGGTGGGACGTCCGACGTCGCGGTCATCAGCCTCGCCGGCATCGTGTTCGCCAAGAGCGTGCGCATCGGCGGCGACAAGCTGGACGAGGCGATCATCCAGTACGTCAAGCGCAAGTACAACCTGCTCATCGGCGAGCGCACGGCCGAGCTCATCAAGATGGGCATCGGCACGGCGTACCCCACCGAGGAGGTCATGACCATGGAGATCAAGGGTCGCGACCTGGTGGCCGGCGTGCCGCGCACGCTCACGGTGAGCAGCGACGAGGTGCGCGACGCGCTGAGCGAGCCGGTGAACGGCATCGTCGAGGCGGTGAAGCTGACGCTGGAGCGCACGCCGCCGGAGCTGGCCGGTGACATCGCCGACCGCGGGATTGTCCTCGCCGGTGGTGGCGCGCTGCTGAAGAACCTCGACACGCTGCTGCGCGAGGAGACGGGCCTGCCGGTGTTCCTCGCCGAGGATCCGCTGTCCGCCGTGGTGATGGGCGCGGGCAAGGCGCTCGAGTCGCTCGACATCCTCCGCCAGGTCTGCCAGCCGGGCTGAGCTGTTCCCCTCGTCTCCCTACTCTCACCCCAATATCCCCTCTCCCTCCGGGAGAGGGACGGGGTGAGGGTATGTCGGGCCCCGGGTTGGATCGCCGGGTACCACCCGGGGATCGCATACGTCCTGAGAGGAAAGCCCATGTGTTCCGCGAGCCTCTGGTCCGCCCGAGTGCTGATGAGCCTGTTGGCCATCATGCTCCTCAGCCCATGGAGCGCGCGCGCCCAGGGCTCCGCGGAGGTGAGGAAATACCTCTCCTCCATCAGCCGCCTCTACGAGAGCCTCGAGTACGAGCGAGCGCTGGAGCAGATCGCCAGTGCCAAACGCCTGACACGTGGCATCGAGGACGACGTCGCCCTCACCCTCTACGAGGGGCTCGTCCTCGCCGACATGGGCAAGAGCGACAAGGCCCGCGCCGCATTCAAGGCGGCCCTCTTCCTGAAGCCCGAGGCGAAGCTGCCCGTGCAGGTGTCGCCCAAGGTGGAGCGGCTGTTCGAGCAGGTGCGCGAGCAGGTGCAACCGAAGCGGGCACCTCCCCCCGTGAAGCAGGAGCCCGTGCCGCAACGGCCTGCTCCAGACGAGCCCGCCGTGCCGCGCGCACCGGAGATCGTGGAGGCCCACAAGCCGGAGCCGTCCAGAAGGTTCCAGGGACTCCAGACCCTGCGCATCAAGGCGCGGGATGCGCACGACGGCGCGCTTCAGTTTGCCTGGGAAGCCAACACCGGCACGCTGGGGACGCCGGCGAGCACCGCGACCACGAGCGAGATCACCTGGAAGGCGCGCACCTGTGTCTCCCCAGGGCTCACGCCGGCCGTGAAGGCGACGGTGAGCAACTCCCAGGGACTTTCCACCTCGATGAACTTCGCTGTCTTCGCCCCCCCTTGCATCGTCCACGAGGCGGGTGACCAGCACTCCCTGAGAGTGCGGCCCGACGGCACGGTGTGGGCCTGGGGGAGCAACACCTACGGGCAGTTGGGAGATGGGTCGACCCGCCAAAGCTCCGCACCCGTGCAGGTGAGCGAATTGCGCGGCGTGACCGCGGTCTCGGCGGGTGGTGGGCACTCGCTGGCGGTGGGAAATGACGGCACGGTATGGGCCTGGGGAAGCAACAGGGCCAAGCAACTGGGGAATGGGTCGAGCACCCACCGTTCCTCGCCCGTGCAGGTGAAAGCCCTGAGCGGCGTGGCCGCCGTCTCGGCCGGCTACTACCACTCCCTGGCGATGAGAGAGGACGGCACGGTGTGGGCCTGGGGATACAACCGCTCCGGGCAATTGGGCGATGGGACGACCACCGAGCGCTCCATGCCCGTGCAGGTGAAAGCCCTGAGCGGTGTGGCCGCCATCTCGGCCGGCATGCACCACTCGCTGGCTGTGCGAGACGACGGCACGGTATGGGCCTGGGGAAACAACGATTCCGGGCAACTGGGGGATGGGACGACCACCAACCGCTCCACGCCCGTGCAGGTGAGTGGGTTGAGCGGCGTGGTCGCTGTCTCGGCCGGCCACTTCCACTCCCTGGCGGTGCGAGAGGACGGCACGCTGTGGGCCTGGGGGAACAACGGCTCCGGGCAACTGGGGGATGGGACGACCACCGAGCGCTCCACGCCCGTGCAGGTGAGTGGGTTGAGCGGCGTGGCCGCGGTCTCGGCCGGCCACTTCCATTCCCTGGCGGCGCGAACGGACGGCACGCTGTGGGCCTGGGGAAACAACAAGTCCGGCCAACTGGGAGATGGGACGACCACCCACCGCCCCTCGCCCGTGCACGTGAACGTATTGAGCAGCGTGACCGCGGTCTCGGCCGGCATGCACCACTCCCTGGCGTTGCAGAAGGACGGCACGCTGTGGGCCTGGGGGGACAACAAGGCCGGGCAACGGGGGGACAAGACAACCATCGACGTCTACACGCCCGTGCCGGTGAGCCGTTGAGCGGTGGCGCCCCGTCACGCCCTCAAGGCGTCCAGAATCGACAGCCGCGAGGCCCTCAGGGCCGGCAGCAGTCCTCCCAGGGTTCCCATCAGCGTCCCGAAGGCGAGCGCCGCCACCACGATGCCCGGCGTCGGGGTGAAGCCGAAGCGCACCTCGGCGAACGTCTGGAAGTTCAGCGTCCTTATCTCCATCCACCGCGTGGCCAGCGCCCCCAACGCGCCCACCACCCCTCCGGCCGCCCCCAGCACCGCGGACTCGATGAGGATGCTCGCCAGCACGCTCCGGCGCCGGTAGCCCACCGCCCGTAGCATCCCCAGCTCGCCAATGCGCGCCGCCACCTGCGCGTACATGGTGATCATCGCCCCCAGCACCGCGCCCACGCTGAAGATGAAGGACACGAACAGGCCGAGCACCCGGATGAACGTGGCCAGCCACGTCGCCTGCTCCGCCCAGTACTCGGGCTCCGATTTCGCCTCGAGCGTGAAGCGCGGATCTCCCTCCACGCCCTTGATGAAGGCGTCGCGCGCCTGCTCCGAGCCCGTCCGCACCACCACGGCGCTCAGCCCCGGCCGCTCGAACGCCGCCCCCAGCCGGTTGACGTCCACCCACAGCTCGGACTCGTAGGCCCCGCCCTCGGCGGTGAACACGCCCACCACCGGCCAGCGCTCCTCGGCGAACACCAACTCCCCGCCCAGGTGCGCCCCCGGCGAGCGGCCCACCAGCGCCTCGCCCAGTGCAATCTCGTTGGTGCCCGTCCGGGGTGCCCGGCCGGCGATGAGCCGCACCGTGGGCCGGATGGCGAAGCTCTCCGGGCCAATGCCCCGCGCGTTGATGTTCGACTCCTTGCCATCGCCTCGCGGCAGCAGCACCGGCACCACCAGCTCGCCGGCCACCAGCGGGTTGCCCTCCGCCGAGGAGGCCACTTGCGGGGCGCTGCCCAGGGCGCGCAGTGCGTCGCGCTCCACGTTGCTCATCAACTCGCTGGTGGCGCCCTTGGCCAGGAGGATGACGTTGCGCGGGTCTCCCCCCGAAGAGAGGGCGGACTCAATCCCGTTGGCCAGCATCAGCACCGCGGAGAAGACGAAGACGACGAGCCCCAGGCCCAGCACGGTGAGCCCCGTGGACAGCCGCCGGGCCCAGAGGCTGCGCGTGTTGTAGTAGAGGGGAATCATCGCTCAGGCCACCTTCCTCAGCCCCTCGGCCACGGGAATCCGCACCGCGCGCACCGCGGGGATGGCCCCGGCCAGCAGCGCCACCCCCAACGCCGCCAGCGCCCCGAGCACCAGCGTGCTCTCCCGCACGAAGTCCGCCGGCACGCCGAGCTGCGAGCCCACCGCCGCGATGAAGCCCCGGATGAGCACCGGCGCGATGAGCACCCCCAGCCCGCCCGACGCCAGGCCGATGGCCAGCGACTCGAAGAGCACGAGCATCACCACCCTCCCGCTCTTGAAGCCCATGGCCCGGAGCGTGGACAAGTCGCGGGTGCGCTCGCGCACGCTCATGGCCAGCGTGTTGCCGATGACCAGCAGGATGATGAGCAGGATGACGGTGGCCACCACCTGCACCGCGGTGATGATGGCCGACAGCATGGAGATGAAGCCCAGCGTGGCCGCGCGCTCGCTCTCCGTGCGCGTCGGGTACGGGCTGTTGGCGAACATGGCATCCACCGCCGAGGCCACCGCCGCCGAGCGCGACGGGTCCTCCACCCGAATCATGAAGGCCCCCACCCGATCCTTGCGCTCGTCCGGCAGCTTCTCGTTGAGGCAGCGGAAGGGGAAGAAGAGCGAGCGGGTGTCCAGCGTGCCCGACCGCACGTCGTAGATGCCCCGCACGTTGAAGGTCCACTCGCCCGGGTAGATGGTGCCCTTGAGCGTCACCCGGTCCCCCGCCTTCCATCCGTACTGCTTCGCCAGGTCCTTGCCGATGAGCGCCCCACACGGGTCCGCCTGGAAGGCCGCCACCTGCTGCGGGGCCACGACCAGTTCATCGAAAACACGCATGAACGAGGACGGGTCCACGAAGGCCGAGCCGAAGAAGTCGCGCTGGGACTCGCCGTAGCGCCCGCCGAAGAAGCCGTAGAAGGTGAGGTCGTCCACCCCAGGCACGGTGGAGATGCGCGGCAGGTAGGACAGCGGCAGGTCCGCCGTGATGGAGGCCTTGGCACGCGTGAAGAGCCGGTCCGCCTGCGCCGACTCCGCGCTCGAATAGAAGAGGTCCACCACCGTGCGCAGGAAGATGAAGGCCATCACCCCCACCGCTCCCGCCAGCACCGTGAGCGCCAGCCGCAGCGGGTTGCGCAACAGGTCCTTCCATACGAGCCGCCCGAACGTCATTGCAGCAGCCCCTTCTCCAGGTGCCGCACCAGGTCCGCGCGCTCGGCGGCGTGCGGATCGTGCGTCACCATCACGAGCGTCTTGTGCAGCTGGTGGTGCAGCACCTCGAAGAGATCCAACACCTGCTCGGCCGACTTGCGGTCCAGGTCTCCCGTGGGCTCGTCCGCGATGAGCAGGTCGGGGTCGGTGACGATGGCCCGGGCAATCGCCACCCGCTGCTGCTCGCCTCCGGACATCTGCGGCGGCCGGTGCCCCATGCGGTGCCCCAGCCCCACCACCTCCAGCGCGGCCGCCACGTGCTCGCGGCGCTCGGCACGGGACAGCGGCGTGAGCAGCAGCGGCAGCTCCACGTTCTCCGCCGCCGTGAGCACCGGCAGCAGGTTGTAGAGCTGGAAGATGAAGCCCACGTGCCCCGCGCGCCAGTCGGCCAGCTCCTTGTCGCTCATGCACGCCAGGTCCTGCCCGCCCACCTCCACCACCCCCGTGGTGGGCCGGTCCAACCCCGAGATGAGGTTGAGCAGCGTGGACTTGCCCGAGCCCGACGGGCCCATGAAGGCCTCGAAGGTCCCCGCCTCGATGTCCAGGTCCACGTTCTCCAGCACGGGCACGACGATGTCGCCGCGCCGGTAGGCCTTGGAGACGCCCCGCAGCCGGATGAGGGGAGACTTCGCCTCTTGCACGGACGCGGTGCTCATCCTCCCTCCGTCCGCACCTTCACCTTGCGTCCCGGACGCAGTGAGCCATTGGGCGACACCACCACCTGCGTCCCCGGCTCCGGCCCCTGCGCCAGCGCCACCTCGTCCCCCACCTTCTGGGCCACCTGCACCGGCTGGCGTCTCACCTTCCCGTCCTGCACCACCCACACCACGCTCTGCCCCCCGTTCTGCACCACCGCCGACGCCGGCACCCGCAGCGCCGCGTCCTTCTTCGTGAGCGCGCCCTCCGGCAGCTCCTCCTTCAGGAAGGCCACCCGCGCCCCCATGTCCGGCAGCACCCCCGGGGGGATCTCCTCGAACGCCACGTTCACGTCCGCCGTCGCCTTGGAGCGATCGATGGCCGGACGCACCGAGCGCACCTTCGCGAGGAAGGCCTGCTCCGGGTACGCATCGAGGAAGACGAGCGCCGGCTGTCCCAGCTCGATGCGCGGCAGCTGCTCCTCGCTCACCTCCGCCTCCACCTCGAGCGCCCCCAGGTCCACCAGCTCGACGATGCCGCCGACGTTCTCCTGCTCGAGCGCGGCGGGCGCGAGCACCGCTCCCTCGTCCGCCAGCTTGCGCACCACCGTGCCCGCGAAGGGCGCTCGCACCACGGTGTGCGACAGCTGCAGCTCCGCCGCCCGCGCCGCCTCCTGGGCCGCCGTGAGCTGGGCACTCGCCGCCTGCTCCTCGGCGGACGAGGCCGTCGCGAGCGCCTGCGCCTCCTCCAGGCTGGCCCGGGTGATGACCTGGGCCTTGGCCAACTGCTCCGCCCTCGCCAGGTCGCTGCGCGCCCGTATCGCCGTGGCCCTCGAAGCGGCGAGCCGTTGGCTGGCGGCCTGCAGCTCCGCACGCACCCGGGCGGCCGCCACCCGCGCATCCCGGTCATCCAGGCGGGCGAGCACCTGCCCCTTCTTCACCGCGTCGCCCTCGTCCACCGCCACCTCCAACAACCGCCCCGCCACCTGCGGCGCGATGATGGAGCGGCGGCGCGAGGACACGTAGCCGGCCGCGGACAGCTCGGTCTGCTGCTCTCCGGGACGGGCCTCGCGGACCTCGGCCACGCGCACGCTCGGGGCCCGGCCCACCACCGCCATCCCCACCACCAGGGCGAGCACCACGGCCAGCCCCACCCAGAGCGGCCACCGGCGCCACAACTTGCGCCGGGGGTGGGCCGTGCGATCAATCTTGAGTGAAGCCAACCTCTGGGCCTGGGCCTCCACCATGCGCGTCTCTCCCGTGCGTCATGAGCCCTCGGAGGAGAAGGTAGGGGGGCACCGTGGGGCGTGGCCCGGAGCGCTGGCCGCCCGTGCCCTCCCCCGCCAGGGAGCACGGCGCTCCCTCCAGGGAGAAGCGAGTCCCGCGAGCCAAGGCCGCTCGGAGTGTTCATCTCAAGGGACCACGGAACACACGCACAGAGGACCAAGATGATCGACCCCGGCGACATCCACGAGGGCATGACGGTGAAGGACAGGGACGGGCGGAGACTCGGGACGGTGTCGAACGTCGGGGACACCCATTTCGAGCTGGGGCAGGGCTCGCCCGCCCGGCGGGACTACATGGTGCACTTCCACCGAGTGGAGCGCGTCCAGGGCCGGGAGGTGTTCCTCGCGGCCGCGCCCACCGCCGTGCCCCCCGAGGACTGACGCCTCCCCTCCGGGCGCCTCCCGCTCAGGCGGGCTCGAGCGCCGGGTGCCGGCGGGCCCAGAAGAGCAGCCCCGCCGCCGTGGCCGGGGCGAGCACGGCCACCGCCATGACGAGCCAGTCGCCCGGCCCTCGCGCGCGCGGGAGGTTGTAGAGGAGCGCCTCCAGCAAGGTGACGCAGGCATCGCCGGTGATGAGCGTGGCCAGCAGCGTGGCGAGCCCGGAGCGCCAGCGGCGCAAGAGGGAGAAGAGCCCCACCGTCAGCCCCACGTCGAAGAGCACCCAGCCCCACTGCACGAGCGGCGAGGGGAAGCGGTGGGCATTGGCCGGCAGCGCGAGCAGTACCGTCCAAGGCACCAGCAGCACCGCGAGCAGCTGGACGAGCGGCCGGGGCTGGCGCAGGAGCGTGGCCAGGCCGAAGCGCGCGAGGCTCCCCCGGGCGAAGGCCGTCAGCGCGTCGTACAGCGGCAGGTGCGGAGCGTGCCGCTCGGGCCAGGCTAGGTGGATGCGGTCCCACGCGTGCGGGCGCAGCCGGGCCTTGAAGGCGCGCAGCCCCTCGAAGTCATAGAGGGGCGTGCCCATCACCCGCGCCGCGCGCAGCCACCCGGCCACCTCGCCCGCCAGCGGCGCGAGCCCCAGCGTCACGTAGCCGCGCCCCTCGGCCGCCGCCGCGCGCATGGCCGCGTCCACCAGCAGCTCCGAGGTGCCGTTGGGCGCCTTTCCGCCGCGCAGCAGGTGCTGCACCAGCCAGCCATTGCGCGCGTACACCGGCACCGCCGACAGGAAGGCCACCACCTCCCCGTTCCACTCCGCCACGAAGGAGCGCCGCTCCTCGGCCCAGGTGTACGGGGAGAGCTGCACCAGGAAGCCCATGGGCGCCATCCGCCGCGACACCAGCCAGCGCTCCATCAGCCCGTCCACCCCCGCCCGCACCGGGTGCGCCGGATCCTTCAGCTCGGCCGCGGACACCTCGCGCACCCGCACGCCCTTGGCCCGCGCCCGGCGCAGCTGCTCGCGCAGGCTCCGGCTCTCACGCACGCCCTGCTCCCAACGCCTCGGGTCCCACACCGGCTGCTCGCCGATGGCCATGCCCTTGAGCGGCGCCGCGTCCAGCATGCGCTGCTCGGTGGCGAAGAAGCACAGGCGCCGGCCCGAGCGGGCCGCGTGCGCCTCGAAACGCGCGGCCACCTCGGCCAGCCGCTCGTGCGGCCCGATGGGGGCACCGGCCACCACCCACGCCCGGCCCGTGTCCACGTACGCCACGCACGCGTCCTCGCCGTCGAACCAGTACGAGTACCCCGGCTCCAGCACCTGGAAGGACGTGGCGTTCCACCCGTGGCGCTTGAGCAGCTCCAGCACCCGCGCGTGCTCCGTGTCCATGCCCTCCCTCATGCCGGCGTGGAGGCCCGGGGCCTCGGGCCGCCTCCGATTCCCTGCTCGGCCTGG
Organism: Archangium gephyra; assembly: GCF_042230915.1. Lineage (GTDB taxonomy): Bacteria > Myxococcota > Myxococcia > Myxococcales > Myxococcaceae > Archangium > Archangium gephyra_B. The sequence goes on from NZ_CP102578.1 coordinate 10,832,652, forward strand.
TGCGCCTCCTCCAGCCGGCGCCGGTGCGCGGCCAGCAAGTCGCTCCGCGTGAGGATGCCCACCACCGTCCACGGCGCCTCGCGCTTCACCACCGGCAGCCGCCCCACGTCCTCGCGCACCATGTGATCCGCCGCCTCGCGCAGGGTGCTGTCCTCGAAGACGACCGCCGGGGGCCTGCGGACGAGCTCCCGCACGCGCCGGCCCTCCACCGCCTCGCCCTCCAGCAACTCCCGCCGGGTGACGACGCCCACCAGCCTCCCCGCGCCGTCCACCACCGGGAAGCCCTGGTGCCGGGTGCCCGTGCCGTCCCCCGCCAGCCAGGCCCGCGCCTGGACCACGGTGTCCTCCGCCGCGAGCGTCACCACCGGCCGCAGCCCGTGCGCCGACACCAGCGTGTTGGCGAGCACGTCCGCCGCGTACTCCATGGGCACCCGCGCCCCGCGCCGCGCCAGCTTCTCCGTCATGATGGAGTGACGCATGAGCAGCGAGGAGACGAGGTACGACGCCGCGCAGCCTCCCAGCAGCGGCAGCAGGCCCAGGGGCTGGCGCGTCGTCTCGAAGGCGAACACCACCGAGGCCAGCAGCGCGCGCGAGGCCCCGGCGAAGATGGCCGCCATGCCCACCAGCGCGGCGATGCGCACGTCCACGCCCAGCCCCGGCACCAGCCACACCGCCAGCGCACCCAGCGCCGAGCCCACCCCACCGCCAATGGTGAAGAGCGGCGCCAGCGTGCCGCCCGAGGTGCCGCTGCCCAGCGCGATGGACCAGGAGGTGAACTTCAGCAGGCAGAAGACGAGCGCCGCCGTGCCCACGAAGCGGCCGGAGATGATGTCCTCGATGTTGGAGTAGCCCACCCCCAGCGTGCGCGGCTCGAACCAGCCCACCACACCCACGGCGATGGCCCCGAGCGCCGGCCACCACATCCAGTGCAGGGGCAGCTTCTCGAAGACGTCCTCGATCCAGTAGACGGCCCGCGTGGCGAGCACCGACGCCACGCCGATGAGCGCGCCCATGCCGATGTAGAAGGCCAGCGCGCCCCCGCCCGGCGCCGCCACGTCCGGCATGTCGAAGGCCGGCGCGCCGCCCACGAAGGCCATGCGCACCGCCGTGGCCGTGCAGGTGGCCAGCGCCACCGGGATGACCGAGCGCGGGCGGAACTCGAAGAGCAGCAGCTCGATGGCCAGCAGCACCGCGGACACGGGCGCGCCGAAGGTGGCCGCCATGCCCGCTCCGGCGCCCGCCGCCAGCAGCACCTTGCGCTCGTCCGCCGTCACCTTCAGCACCTGCCCCAGCAACGAGCCCAGCGCCCCGCCCGTGGCGATGATGGGGCCCTCGGCGCCGAACGGCCCTCCCGTGCCGATGGCCACCGCCGACGACAGCGGCTTGAGGAAGGTGATCCGCGGAGGAATCCGGCTGCGGTTGAGCAGCACCTGCTCCATGGCCTCGGGGATGCCGTGGCCGCGGATGGCCTTGGAGCCATAGCGCGCCATCACCCCCACCACGAGCGCGCCGAGCACGGGGATGACCAGCACCCAGAGCCCCCGCGTGTGCTCCGCCGGCGACACCTCATGGAGGGACACCCGGCCGAAGAAGGCCACGTTCGTGATGAGCGCGATGAGCTTGCCGAGCACCTGGGCCACCAGCCCCGCGCCGATGGCCAGCAGGATGCTCAGGCCGCAGATGAACACCAGGCGCCGATCCACCGGCTGCGCGGCCAGCGGCGCGCGCGGCTCGTTCTCCAGCGTGGGCCCCATGGAGGGGGCAACCGGGAGGGACTCCCTGTCGCCGGTGCCCTCGGACACCGAGATGAGCTCAGGCTTCTTCATGCTGTCGTTTCCCCTGGCGCCGCCGTGAGGGCGCCTCGTCCTCGAAAAAGAGCGGAGCGGTCTCCGCGTCCAGCCCCAGCCCACGCACCAGCGCGGTGAGCCCCCCGGCGAGCGCGGCCCGCTGAGCGGGCTCCAGCTCGCGCAACCCGGCGATGAGCTGCACCTGGGCCATGGGCGGCGCCGTGCGCAACAGCTCCCGGCCCTCGGGCGCTAGGGAGACCTCCACCCGCCTCCCGTCCTCCTCCGACGGCCGGCGCGACACCAGCCCCCGCTCGATGAGCCGGCTCACCACCACCGACACCGAGCTCTGGTGCGTGAAGGTGCGCTCGGCCAGCGCGTTGATGGAGCAGGGGCCCGCCTCGGCGAGCTGCTGGAGCACGAAGAGCTGCGCGCCGCTGATGCCCACGAGCCCCTCGGAGGCCCGGGCCGAGACGCGCAACAGGCGCACGAGCCGCCGGATGCCGTCCAGGATGGCCCGCACGTCCTCCGTCTCCGCCGGGGGCGTCCCCGCGCGCGCCCGCCGATTTGTATGGGAGCCCATATAATTGTCCGAATACGCCCCGCCGGGGCCCCTCGCAAGTCCTTCCTCCCTCCATGGCCGCCCGTGCTCCGGACGGGCGGCTTCCACCGGACACGGGAATCCGCACGGGCAGTACGTGTGACAGGCCCCTCGCGGGCGAGGTACACCTGCGCCCTCCCCTTCTCTCCAGGAGTGAGTGGGTTGATACCTCGACACACCTTCCCCCGTCCGAGCCGCCTCGCCGCGGCCGGGCTCGTCCTCTGGGCACTTGGCGCCCTTCCCGGGTCCTCCGAGGCCCATGCCTTCAACCCTGCCGGCAACGCGCGGCTGCTCGCCTCCGACGAGGCCGCCGCCATCAAGAAGCCCGTCATCGGCCTGCAGCGCGCGGCGCTCCCGCTGGCGCTGGGCTTCGCGCTGGACACCTCCGTCCTGGCCGACGCGGCGCTCGCCCCCAACCTGGGCCTGCGCTGGGCGCTGGAGGCCGGTCCCCACCGCTTCGTCGTCGGCGCGCGCTACACGAAGTTCCTCGGCAACCAGGTGCTCTCCGACTTCGTCGCCACGCAGCAGCCGGCGGTGAAGAAGTTCGAGATCGACTTCCAGGGGCCCAGCGCCTACGCGCTCTACGGCCTGCAGCTCGGCCCGGTGCTGATGCAGGCCGAGGTGCGCCACTGGCGCTACCAGTCGGCCACCACCACCGCCTCGGGCGCCCTGGTGGTCAACTTCGCGGGCAACTGGTCCGTGGTGGGGGAGTTCGGCGTGCGCCTCCAGGAGGGCTACCCCCTGCGCGGCGCCGCCGGCCTGCGCTACGCCGGAGACAACTTCGGCTTCTCGCTCGGCGCCGCCTACGTGGACGTCTCCGAGCCCCTGGTGCCCTTCAACGAAGGCCGCTTCCCCATCCTCCCCGCCTTGGACCTGTCCTGGACCTTCCGATGAGACGCTCCTTCCTCTCGCTGCTCTGCCCGTTGCTGCTCACCGCGTGCTCCGCCGAGCTGGCCGTGGACACGCCGCCCCAGTCGGTCGCCATCCCCGTCACCTCGGCGCTCCGGCCCGTCTACGTCGAGGTCGCCGTCGACATGCCCGAGGAGACGCAGGGCCTCGACGTCAACGTGAAGGAGATCACCGCCGATCTCACCGTGTTCAACCCCTCCAAGGCGTTCACGCTGAAGTCCTCCGCGCGGCTGTCGCTGGTGGGCACGGCCACGCCGGACAGGCCCATCATCTACGGCGACAACAACCCGCCCTCCTACTACGCCAGCGCCGAGGAGCTGCTGCCCCAGAAGGACTTCCCGCCGAACTCGCGCACGCCGGTGAACGTCAACTCGCCCACGCTGCGCAACGCCATCGGCAAGGAGCGCATCTGGATCATCGTCAGCAACACGGTGACGGAGGCGGGCGTCGGCAACCCGCTGGAGCTGCCCCTGGAGCTGCGGCTGGAGGACATGGTCCTGCACGCCGTCATCTCCAAGCCCTTCGAGGGCCTGGAGGGCGCGCTGGGCCCCAGCGGGCTGTAGGAGCAGGACGAAGTGCGAGAGCCGGGCCCGAGACCCGCCCGGACCCGGCTCTCAGCGGTGACGACCGGTGCATTCCTAGCGCACCGGTCTGACAAGTCCCGGCGGCCCGAGTAGGCTCGGGGACGGTGCTCCTGCTCACGTTCCCCGTCCTCGCCACCGCCTCCCTCGTGCTGGCCCAGGCTCCCTCCGAGGCCCAGGCCGACCTCGCCCGCGCCCGCGAGTTCGCTGGCGCCCTGCGCTACGAGGAGGCCGTCGTCGAATACCAGCGCTACCTCGGCCACCCGGACCGGCCCTCCGCCGAGCGCGCCCAGGCCCTGCTGGAGCTCGGCTTCATCCACCTGCTGCTGGAGGATCCGGTGAACGCCGAGCAGCGCACCACCGAGGCGCTGGAGCTGGATGCCTGGGTGCGGCCGCCCTCGGACGCGCCCCAGAAGCAGAAGGATCTGGTGGAGCGGGTGCGCGCGATGCTCGCCGCGCGGCCGAAGCTGGAGGTGCTGCCGCGCGAGGACGCGGGCCGGCCCCAGGTGGTGCGCGCCAGCTTGAAGGATCCGCAGGAGAAGGCCAGCGAGGTGCTGCTGCGCCACGCGCCCGTGCCCGGCGGCCCCTACCGCGCCACGCCCATGGTGTGCCAGGACGGCACGTGCGAGGGCGAGCTGCCCGCCCCCCGCCGGACGGCCTCCTTCACCGCCTGGTACTTCGTCGAGGCGCTCGACACCCAGGGCAACACGGTGGCGCGGGCGGCCAACCCGCTGGCCCCGCTGCAGCTCTCGGTCATCGAGCAGAAGCCCTGGTACGACAGCCCGTGGGTGTACGCGGGAGGCGCGGCGCTGGTGGTGGGCGCGGCGACGGTCTTCTTCATCGCCTCCGACCCGCGGAAGTAGGCCGCCGGGGCGCGGGGAGCGCGAGGGAGCGGTACACCTTCGACTCGGAGAAGGTGGGGATGTCCGTGGGGCGCTGGCTCCACCAGTTCATCACCAGCGTCACCCGCAGGCGCGAGGTGCCCGGCAGCTTCCCGGTGGGAATCTGGTTGTCGGCATCCAGCACGCCGTGGGTGAGGTCTCCCCGGAAGTAGACGAAGCGGTTGGGCCTGGGCGCGGCGAGATCGAACGCGTCCGTGTCGGGGGCGAGGGAGGGGTTGTCCTCGCAGGGCAAGGCCTGGGTGACCGCGAGGGCCCCCCCGCGGACGCTGTTCATGAAGAGCAGGGAGGTGAAGCGCGGGTGGACGAGCGGGCCGCCGCGCAGGGCGAGCTTCTCGTCGCGGTCCTGGTGGAAGTCCACCTGAACGTCGGTGGTGCGCATGCGCGAGAGCCACCACTCGACGCCCGCAAGGCCCCGGCGCAGCGGCACGCGCGGACGCAGCGCGAGGATGACCTGCTCGATGACGTTGGTGGGCTCGCCGAGCTCGAACCAGAAGGTGGTCTGGTAGGTCTGACGGAGACGCTCGGTGCCCAGGGCGCGGACCTTGCGCCACAGGCGGGAGAAGTCCGCGTCGGGCAGGGCGTGGTCGTGGATGTGGACGAGGGGGGCTCGAGGCGGCATGGCGGGGCGCGACTCTACGCCAACCGGGGCAGTGGAGACGTCAGTAGGCCCAGAGTCCAATCACGAATCCGTGCGTCACCCGGTGGTTGAGCCACAGGGTGAGCAGCGCCACGGACCAGCGCAGCCAGGCCGGCCGTTCGGAGATCCAATCTCCCAGCCAGAACAGCATGGGGAAGAGCACCGCGCCGAAGCGGAACGCATTGAGGAAGTCTCCCTGCGGGAGCATCACGGCCAGCGACAGCACCCCGTAGACGAAGAGCGGCCGGCTCCGGCGGAACCACGCCACCGAGGCCACGAAGAGCAGGGCGACGAAGACGCCCCGCAGGAGCGACCACCCACGTGGCACCTGTCCGGGGTTGCCGTACCAGAGGGTGCGCAGCGCGCTCCACGCGGAGTCGACATAGCCCCAGTGAGACTGGGCATGCACGTGCGCGAGGGGATCTCCGGACGCGAGCCACTCGAAGACCATCAACCCCCCGTACGCCGCGAGCGACAGGGCGCCCAGGCCCGCGAAGCGGACGAACCTCTGCCCCGCCTCCGCGCGCTCGGCCAGCAGGAGTGCCGCCGCCACCGCCACGAACACCCCCTGGTTGCGCGTCAGCACGCACAGTCCCGCGAAGAGCGCCGTCCACCAGAACCGGCCCGTCCAGGCGGAGGCGAGCGCACCAAAGGACAGCACCAGGAACAGCGCCTCGGTGTGGTGCGAGTGCAGGGCGAAGCTGGCCGGACTGAAGAGGAAGAAGAACCACCCCCACAGGGTGCGGGGCGCGAGCGGAGACGCACGCACGCGGAGGACGAAGGCCAGCAGCAGGGCCGTGGACAGCGCGCAGCCCAGCACCTGCGGCGGCACCGAGCCCCCGACGAGCGCGTGCATGAGCCCCACCGTCCACGGATAGAGCGGCAGGAACGCCCAGAGCGGCGAGACATAGCCCTGCGTCACCAGGGTGCTGTAGTGGGCCGAGTCCCAGCGCTCGAGGCCCTGGAGCAGCGGAAAACCCCGGTGGAACGCGGTCCACGCCCACAGACCGAAGTGGTGCACCAGCATGAGCGCCGAGAGCCCCAACACGGCCCGGAGCTCCGGGCGCGTCCCCACCGCCACTGGCGCGGAGCCCGGGTTCCCCTCGGCCCCCGATGGCATCGCCTCCACCCGCCCAGCGGCCGTGCGCGGGCTCATGAAGCCGTGCTGGCGGCCTCGGCCCCGGCGTCCTCGGGCAGGGGCTGGCGGGCCGCCTCCTCCAGGTGGTCCACCCGCCGCAGCTCGGGGAAGGCCCAGGCCCACAGCGCCACCACCACCAGCGTCCCCACCGCGCCCGCCACCACCGCGGGCACCGCGCCCACGTGCTCGGCGAAGGCACCGGCGCGGAACTCGCCCAGCTCGTTGGAGGCCCCCACGCACATCATGTTCACCGCGCCCACGCGGCCCCGCATCTCATCCGGCGTGGCCATCAGCTCCAACGTGCTGCGCACCACCACGCTCACCATGTCGGCGGCCCCCGCCACCGCCAGCGCCAGCACGGACAGCGGCAGCCAGCGGCTCACCCCGAAGACGAGCGTGGCCGCGCCGAAGATGGCCACCGAGACGAACATCTTCCACCCGGCCCGCCCTCCCAGGGGACGCATGGCGAGCAGCACGGCCACCAGCGCCGCACCCGCCGCCGGTGCACTGCGCAGCAGCCCCAGGCCCCACGGCCCGGTGTGCAGCACGTCGCGCGCGTAGATGGGCAGCAGCGCCACCGCTCCGCCCAGCAGCACCGCGAACAGGTCCAGGGTGATGCTGCCCAGCAGCAGCCGCTGCCGGCGCACGAACCGGAACCCCGCCAGGAGCGTGGACATGGAGAACGCCTCGTTGGAGGCGCGGCCCGTCCTCACCTTCAGGGAGAGGATCCACACCACGGTGAGCGCGCACAGCGCGGCCGAGCCGATATAGGAGCCGGTGGCGCCCGCCCATCCGTAGAGCACACCGCCCACGGCCGGACCGGCGATGGTGGCCACCTGCCACGTGGTGGAGTTGACGGCGATGGCGCGCGAGAGGTCCTCGGGGGGCACCAGGTGGGCGGTGATGGCGGAGCCCGCGGGCGAGTAGAAGGCGCGCGCGGTGCCGAAGAGCACCAGCACGCCGTAGACGAACCGCACGTCCTGGATGTGGCCCAGGGAGAAGGTGAGCAGCAACAGGCTGCACAGCAGCATGACGCCCTGGCACACCGCGAGGATGATGCGCCGGTCCACGCGATCGGCCACCTGGCCGCCAATCAGGCTGAAGGCGAGGAAGGGCAGGAACTGCGCCAGCCCCGTGTAACCGAGGGCCAGGGCGCTGCCAGTCATCTCGTACACCTGCCAGCCGATGGCCACGGACTCGATCTGCACGGCGAGCACCGCGCACAGGCGCGCCAGCTGGTAGAGGCGGAAGTCACGATGACGGAAGACGGAGGGAACGGAGGCGGCCGGAGAAGACATGCTGGAGCGCGGCTCTAACGCAGGCCCCGCCCTCTCGCCAGCAACACCGTGAGCAGGCGGACGGGTGAGCGATAGGCGCGCTCATGGAGCGGGCGAGCGCAGATGGATGGCGGACACGACGGCGCCCTCGTCGCTCCGCAGCGACAGGGACTCGGGGGCGTCCAGCCAGAGCGTCTCCTCCACGGCCAGCGGCGTCCCGGCCACCGCCACGTGGCCCTCCAGGACATGCAGCAGCACGGTCCTCGCACCGGCGAGCGTACGTGTTTCCCCGGGGGCAAGCTGAACCACCTCGAGCGAGCCCCGGGCCACGGCCCGGTCCACCATGAGGTTGAAGTCCCGCACCGAACCGCCGAGCAACCGGCACTGGATCTCCGCCTCGCCCGGGAACGCGAACGGCTGCCAGCGCCGGTCGAGCACCACATCCCGCTCCCCATGGATGGTCAGCACCACTCCGGCGCCGTCCAGGATCATCAGGGTCCGGTCCACGCCCGGGAACACGGAGAAGGGCCCGGATGCGCCGACGGTGGCAATGGACAGGCGCGCCAGGAAGCGGGCCGGGTCGGACGGATGAGGGAGCTTCAGCAGCTCGCGAGTGACCCCACCTCCGTTCTTCCAGGGCATGTCGCGGTAGTCGGCGGGTCCGAGTCGTCTCATCATCCGTTCGTGTCTCCCAAGGGCCAGCTACGGCATGCGCAGGCAGGCCGCAGAGTGACAGGGATACTCATCCCAGTGGAGTGTCCGGCAGATTCTTGGACATCATCACGAAGCGACGTGAGGGACAGCTTCCGCGCCCGAGCTCGAGCAACTGGTCCGACAGTCGGACCAGTTGGAGCACCGCGCGCCCGGAAGGTCACCCCGATCGAGTTGCCAGGCATCTCGGCGGGGCATCGCAGATGAGGCCCCGCCATGACGCGGGGACACCTCTGCGGGGCGGGAGAACACAAGAGGACCTGCGCGCCGGGCGGACTACTCCTGGATGGATTGCGGCGGGCGCGGAGACCGCTCACCCACCACCACGTAACACCTACCCTTGTACTCGGCCGTGTCTTCACAGGGCGGACGCTTGGTCGTTTCCACCCAGCAGCCGCCGTTGATCTCCACCTCGCCCTGCCGGGGCCTGCACGGCGGTTTGGCCTGATTCGAGTAGGGCTTGTCGGCCATGGGGAAGGCGATAGCGGCCAGGACGGTACTGTCCCCGTTGACCACACTCATTTCGGGAAGCGCAGTGTGGGCCGTACCATTCCCGGCGAGGGCCATCCGGTCGTCACCCTCGGGCGCCGGAGTACGCCACCAGAAAGCAGCGGCCACCGCCACCATGGCGAGCCCCGTGACGGCCAGCGGCCACCGGGAACGCAGCAGCCGGCGCGCGCGCCCGGTCCACCTGCGCCACGGCCCGATCGGTCCGTGAGTCAGATGGGTGCGAACCTCGACCCTCTCCTCCAAGCGTTCCACCGCGGAGGTCAGCAGGTCGAGCATGGCCGACAGCTCCGGCACCTTGCCCGTGGAGGGCGCGTGCTCCACCACCAGCGCGAGATGGGGAGGCGCCAGATGAGAGGAGACCCGGACCCGCCACGCCTCGGTGGGCTCCGAGTCCGCGCCCTGGCCCGGCATCACCACCACGGCGGGCTCGCCCGTGTGAACGTCGTGGGACTCGTAGACGCGGCCCAGGTCCGCCCCGATGTCCTTGTACCGCCGGCCGAGGTGGAACGCCCCCAGCCGTCCACCCTTCCACGATGCCTTGTCCGCCATGCGCGGTCACCTCCTGCCCGTCCCTCTACCACTTCTCACGGCGGCAGGCAGCGCATGATTCGTCGAGTCACCTCCAGGAGGAGGACCCCTCCGGGCCCGGTGCCGCAAAAGTTGTCCAACAGTTGGACAAGTTCGTGAAGAGCGCGGCCGGAAGGTGCGCCCCCAGGGCTTCTGGTTCGAGCGCGGCTCAGGCCTCCCGGGCCCTGCGTCCCGGGCGCAACCACAGCACCACCAGCACGCCCAGGCTCACGAGCGCCACCGTCAGCCCCGTGCGGAAGGAGCCCGGGCGATAGCGCAGTTCCACCCGCCGCTCGTCCCCGCGCAGCGCGATGGCGCGCAGACCCTCGGCCTCGAGCACGGGCACCGGCTGCCCATCCGCTTCCGCCTCCCACCCGGGGAACCATGCATCCCGCACCGTGAGCCGCTGCCCTCCCCGCGGAAGCACGAAGGCCAGCCGCGAGGGCGTGTCCACCTCGGGCTCCACCTCCAGCCGCTCCCCGCCCGACTCCAGCACCGCCCGCCCCGGCCGTCCCAGCCTCAGCGCCAGGTAGCTCCCGTTCTGGAAGAGAACCTCTCCCGGGTACGCCGCGCGCTTCGCCTCGTCGTCGATGACCACCACCGCCGCCCCCAGCAGCGCCGCCGCCCGCTCCGGCTCCTCGCGCACCAGCCGCTTCACATACGCGGGCGCGGGCACCACGAAGCCCTCGAGCGCCGCGAAGCCTCCCGCCATGTTCGCGTTGGGCACGCCCACCTCGCACGCCTCCGCCCGGTGCGCGACGTCCACCCGTCCCCAGTCGATGTCATAGGCCACGCGGCCCTCGGGCCGGAACGCGGGAGACGGACGGCACGGCGCTCCTCCGCTCCGGTTCGCCAGCGTCCCCACGCCCTGCTGGAACACCGCGCACTCGAGGACGATGACGGCCGCCACCGCCCACCCGCGCCTCCCCGGCGCCAGCCGCCGCGAGGCCAGCAGCGCGCCCCCCACCAGCCCCACCCACGCCAGGCTCACCGCCCAGCCCGCGCCCGCCTCCGCCACCGCGAGCGCACACGCGCCCAGCAGGCACACCATGGCGAACACCGCCCCCGGCCGCCGCGTGGTGGCCGGCCTCCCCCGCTCCCACGCGGAGAACCCCGAGGCCAGCGCCAACGCCAGCAGCACCGGCAGCGGCGAGAGGAACTTGATGGGAAAGCGGAACAGGCCCGCGCCCGGCACCCAGCGGTGCAGCACCGTAAAGAGCCCTCCCGCGTCCCCGAGCGCCAGCAGCACGAGCACCCCGCACACCCCCGCGAGCCGCTTGCGCCGCCACAGCCCGAAGGCCGCCAGCAGCAGGATGCTCGCGCCCACGAAGAGCACCGACTGGAAGCTCTGCGCGCCGGAGCGGTCCGCGCCGAAGCGGACGAAGGGCAGCGCCAGGTCCAACACCTCGGCCGGAGACAGGGCGAAGCTCGTGGCCTCGCCCGTGCCAATCCCCGTGCCCCGGTCCGAGCGCACGAGCAGCTCCAGGAACGGAATCCACGTGGCGGCGGACAGCCCGGCCCCGAGCCCCACCGCGCCCACCGTCCACCGCGTGCGCTTCCAGAGGCACCCCGCGAGCCCCACCAGCGCGAGCAGCGTCAGCTCGGGAGAGCCCGCGAGCACGCTGCACGCCACCAGCACCCCCAGCCCCACCATGCCGCGCCGGGTGGGACGTCGCGCCAGGAGCCGCCCCGAGCCCCACACCCAGGGCACCCAACTCAGCCCGCACAGCATGTTCGGGTGGGCGTAGTGCTCGACGGCCAGGGGACTGAGGCCCGCGGCGAGTCCGGCCAGCACGGCCGCGCGGCGGCTCGCCCCCGAGTAGCGCGCCAGCCGCCACGTCCCCAGCCCCAACCACACCAGGTGCGCGAAGAGGAACGGGCCCAGGACGCGCTCGGGCGGCGCGAGGAGGAAAAGCAGGCTCGGCGGGTAGAGCACCTGCGTCTGCAGCTCGGCCAGGAACGGGTGGCCCGCGAGCAGCAGCGGGTTCCACAGCGGCAGCGCGCCCTGTAGCAACTGCTCGCGCAGGAAGGAGGCGTTGGGCAGGAAGAGGAAGAGGATGTCCGGCGAAACCGGCTGCCGCACGAGCATCGTCCCGTGGCTGATGAGCAGGGCCAGCACCACGGTGGCGCAGGCCAGCGGCACGGCGCAGGCACGGAACGAAGAGGACATCGCGCCCGGAGACGCTAGCACGGAGGGCGAGCGGCCATCCGGCACCGTGAGCCTCGCCCGCCGTCCGGCCCTAGAGAAAAGGGGCCGCCATGGAGCTCATCCCCTTCACCTTCAATCCCTGGTGGGGCTGCACCCGCGTCAGCCCCGGTTGCGACCACTGCTATGCCGAGCGCATCGACCTGCGCGCGGGAGGCGGGCACTGGGGCAAGGGAGCGCCCCGCCGTACCTTCGGAGACAAGTACTGGGCCCGGCCCCTGCAATGGGAGAAGGCCGCGGCCCGGAGCGGCGAGCGCGCGCGGGTGCTCTGCGCGTCCATGGCGGACGTGTTCGACGCCGAGGCCCCCGAGGGCGCCCTGGAGCGGCTCTGGGTCCTCATCCGCCGCACGCCCCACCTCGACTGGCTGGTGCTCACCAAGCGCCCCGCCCGCATCGCGCGCGGCCTGCCCCCGGACTGGGGCGGCGGCTATCCCAACGTGTGGCTCGGGGCCACGGTGGAGGATCAGACGCTGGCGGCGCAGCGCATCCCCGTGCTGCTCGACGTCCCCGCCCGGCTGCGCTTCCTGTGCTGTGAGCCCCTGCTCGGGCCCGTGGACCTCGGTCCCTGGCTGCCCGCGCTCGATTGGATCATCGCGGGCGGGGAGAGCGGCCCCGGAGCCCGCCCGGTGCACCCCGACTGGGTGCGCGGCCTGCGCGATCAGTGCCTCGCCGCCGGGGTGCCCTTCTTCTTCAAGCAGTGGGGGGCCGCCCGCCCCGGCCATGTCCTCGACGGGCGCCTCTGGGAGCAGCTCCCCCCCGCCCCACCCGTCACGAGGCCAACGAATCCCGGAAAAACCCCCGGGTCCGAGCCGTCACCCGGTGGACGCCAGACGCACGACGCCCTCACTCATTGACGGGCGCCCGCTTGCACTCCCGCTAGAGTCGGCCCCCTATGGCGCACGTAACCGACGACAAGAACTTCCGGCTCCCCCTCTCCATCCGTCCCAAGCGGTACGCGGCGACGGTGACGCTCGACATGGAGGCCAAGAGCTTCACCGGCCAGCAGACCATCGAGCTGGAGCTGGAGAAGCCCTCCAACGAGCTCATCCTCCACGCCATCGCGCTGCAGCTCGGCGAGGTGACCTTCCGGGGTGGCAACGGCAAGAGCCTCAAGCCCACCGCCATCCAGCCCGTGCAGGTCAGCGAGACGGTGGTGCTGCGCTTCGGCGAGCAGCTGCCCGCGGGCGCGGCGACGCTGGACGTGGCGTGGACGGGCCGCTTCACCGAGGGCCTCCGGGGCCTGTACGCGGCGGGCAAGGTGGCGGCGACGCAGTTCGAGGCGGCAGACGCGCGCCGGCTCTTCCCGTGCTTCGACGAGCCGGCCTTCAAGGCGCGCTGGGCGCTCACGGTGCGGGTGCCTCCGGGGCTGACGACGCTGGCCAACGGCGCGCTGCTCAAGGACGAAGAGGACGGCAAGCTGCGCAAGCTGACCTTCGCGGAGACGGAGGTGCTCAGCTCGTACCTGGTGGCGCTGGTGTGCGGCCCGCTGGTGGGCACGCCCGAGGAGAAGGTGCAGGGCATTCCGGTGCGCACGTGGGCGCTGCCGGAGAAGGCGCACCTGACGCGCTTCGGCCAGGACGCGGCGCTGGCGGCGCTGCCCCGGCTGCAGGACTACTTCGGGCTGCCCTACGCCTTCGGCAAGGTGGACCAGGTGGGCATCCCCGACTTCGAGGCCGGCGCCATGGAGAACGCGGGCCTCATCACCTACCGGGAGATCGCCCTGCTGCTGGACCCGGCCACCGCGCCGCTCTCCGTGCAGAAGCGCGTGGCCGAGGTGGTGACGCACGAGCTGGCGCACCAGTGGTTCGGCAACTGGGTGACGATGGTGTGGTGGGACGACCTCTGGCTCAACGAGGCCTTCGCCACGTGGATGGCGTACAAGATCGTCGACAGCTGGAAGCCGGACTGGCGCGTGTGGCTGGACTTCGACGCGGGCAAGGCGGCGGCGCTGCACCTGGACGCGCTGCGCTCGACGCACCCGGTGCGCGGCGAGGTGCGCAACGCCAACGAGGCCGGTGAGAGCTTCGATCTCATCACCTACGAGAAGGGCGGCGCGGTGCTGCGGATGATCGAAGGCTTCCTCGGCGAGGAGCCCTTCCGCGAGGGCATGCGCCAGTACATGCGCACGCACGCGCGCTCCAACGCGGTGGCGGATGACCTGTGGCGGGCGCTGGCCAACGCCTCGTCGCAGCCGGTGCTGGAGCTGGCCAACGCCTGGATTGGCCAGAGCGGCTACCCGCTGGTGTCGGTGTCGCTGGACGGCCGCACGGTGACCCTGTCGCAGCAGCGCTACTATTCGGAGCCGGGGGTGAAGAGCGGCGAGCGCTGGCCGGTGCCGATGGTGCTGCGCTACTCGGACGCGGGCGGGGTGCGCGAGCAGCGGGTGCTGCTGCGCGAGGCGCAGGCGAAGGTGACGCTGGAGGGCTCGGGCGAGGTGAAGTGGCTGTGCGCCAACGCGGGCTCCACGGGCTTCTACCGGGTGCAATACGACGCTCCGGCGCTGGAGCGGATCTCCGCGAGCGTCACGGCGCTGGCGCCCTCGGAGCGCATCTCGCTGCTGGCGGACCAGTGGGCGCTGGTGCGCAGCGGGCAGGCCCCGGTGGCGGCCTTCCTGGACCTTGCGGGCCGCTTCGGCAACGAGGAGGACGACGCCGTGCTGGACGAGCTGGTGAGCCGGCTGGCGTACGTGGAGGGCCGGCTGGTGGAGGGCGCGGAGCAGAAGCGCTTCCAGCAGTGGGTGGAGAAGCTCTTGGGGGCGGGGCTGAAGAAGCTCGGCTGGAACGCGGCGCCGGGGGAGTCGGACCGGGTGAAGCTGCGGCGCGCGGCGCTGGTGAGGGCCGTGGGCGGCGTGGCGCGCAGCGCGGAGGCGCTGGGCGAGGCAAGGCCCCGGGTGATGCGGATGCTGGATGGGGACAAGGGAGTGCTGGAGCCCAACCTGCTGGACGTGGCGGTGGCCATGGTGGCGCGCTCGGGAGACCGGGCGCTCTACGAGAAGCTGCTGGAGAAGATGCCGGGGGAGCCGGATCCGGCGACGCAGCGGCGCTACCTCATGGCGCTGACGTCCTTCGAGGACCCGGCGCTGGCCGACGCGGCGCAGAAGCTCTTCTTCACGGACAAGGTGAAGATGCAGGACGTGGCGAGCTTCGTGACGGGGCTGATGGGCAACCGGACGGGCCGGGACGCGTGGTGGGCGGAGATGCAGAAGCGCTGGCAGGACGTGCTCGGCAGGACGGGCCGGGCGCCGATGCTGCTGCGGCGGGTGGTGGAGTCGATGGGAGCGCTGCGCGAGCGCAAGCAGCTCGACGAGGCGAGCAAGCTGCTGACGTCGAGTCCGGTGGAAGAGGCGAAGCAGGCCACGGAGCAGACGCTGGAGAAGCTGGCGCAGGACGTGGCGTTGCGAGAGCGCGCCATGCCCGAGGTGAGCGCCTGGCTGAAGCGCCAGCCGTAGCGCCGCCCCCGCGCTGAACCCTCACCCCACCGGCTCACAACCCACTGAGTCACAACCCCTCTCCCCCTGGGAGAGGAGCCCCCCGTCGTTCAAAGGGGGGGCAAGCCCCCCGGGGTGAGGGTGCCCGGTCCCCGGGTTCCTACCCCTGGAGATCCACGTCCGGAGCCGGCTCCTGCTGCTCCGCGTTCTCCCCGCCGCCGCGCATCAGCAGCGTGAGGTGGCGCACGATGGCGGCATCGACGGCGAGCAGGCCCGGGAGGAAGAACCAGGGCCCGAAGGCGTAGGCGCTCATATTGAGCACGAACCACATCGTGAGCCAGATGGCGGCGAGGATGAGCAGGAGGGGGTGGAAGGCGGACAGGCCGCGGTGGCGCACGGCGGAGCACGCGAGCAGCAGCAGCGTGAACAGCGTGTACGTCGAGAGCGGCATATCCCCGCCGGACAGGCCCGGGACCTGGAGGGTGCCCCGCGTCCACGGGAACAGGAGCGAGAAGGTGCAGACGACGACGCCCGCCACCACCCAGCGGTGCAGGCGGGGACCGAAGCTCCCCTCGGCACCGTCCGTCTCCTCGTCCCTGTCCGCGAAGTAGCGCCAGCCCTGCTCGTAGCCGAGCACCCCGCCGGCCAGCAGCCACACCAGCGAGATGGGGCCGAGGCCCAGCATCAGCACGGCGTACGTGCAGATGAGCAGGGCGAAGGTCTGCGCGATGCCGGGGTGGCGCGTGTCCCGGGGGAGGCTCGCGAGCGACGGCGGCAGGGGGCGGACGGGAGGCATGCCCGGCTCCTGGGCCTCGGGCTGGCTGATGATGCGCCACTCGTTCACGGCGACGAGCGCGGCCCACGGCAGCACCACCAGGACGCCCCAGCCAAGGCCCGGCACGGCCGGAATCACCGAGAGCAGCAGGCCCAGCCCCACGAGCCCCAGGCCGAGCAGCGTCAGCGAGCCGCCCGGCAGGTGCGAGCGCAAGCGCGGGTCATCCAACACGCCGCGGAAGACGGCGCCCATCTGCCCGGCCACGCCGAGCACGGGGACGGACACCTTGGCGAGCAGCTCCTCCAGCCGCGCGAGGGGCGAGGGAGGCGGTGGCTCCTGCCACGCGGAGTCATCGTTGTAGCCGTAGTCCCCCTCGCCCGCGCCGTAGTCCGCGGAGCCGGCATTGAGCTGGCTGTCGGGGACTTCCTGGCCACACTCGGGACAGAAGTACTGCACTTCATCGCCAAAGGGGTGGCCACAGCTCGAGCAGGAGTTCATGGGGGGGATCCGAAGCGGGGCCCCCAGTCTAGGCCAGGGGCGGCCCGTGGCGGTACAGCCCCCCTACTCGTAGGCGGCGGCGTAGACGAGGTTGCTGGAGAAACCTCCGCCGTTGTCCCGGTACCACACCGTCATCGCCGAGCCCGTACCGTTCGCTCGGACCCTCGGCCGCTTGGAGGTGCCGCCGTGGTACGGCTCCAGCTCCACCACCGAGCTGATGGCGGTGGCCCCCTCGGGGTAACGGGCCGCGAACACCTGGTCGATGCCATACGTGTTCTCCACCCAGACGAGGTGGAAGTTGCCCTGCCCGTCCGACGCCACCGAGGGCTGGCTGGCCATCCGGGTCCCCAGCGAGATGGAGCGCCACCCCTCCTTCGGGACGAAGCGCGAGACGGAGAGGAACCAAAAGCCCGTGCTGGCCTCCGGCCGGGTCCAGACGGCCATCGCACGGCCCCACCGGTCCATGGCGAGGCCCGGGTCATCCCCTCCCGGAGGCGCCTCGCCCAGCCGGGTGGCCACCGTGCTCCAGCCCTCGCCGGGGACGTAGCGGGTGGAGAGCAGGGAGGGGCCCACGCTGGCTTCCGAGGAGCCCCGGAACAAGAGGAACGCCGAGCCATTCGCGCTCAGGGCGGCGGACACCGAGGAACCTTCACCCGAGGCGGCAGCCTGCTCCGGCGGCGTCCACCCCGAGCCGGGGACATAGCGGCTGGCGCGCACGCGCACGGTGCCTCCAGAGTCCGGCTGCAGCCACGCCGCCACCGCCCGCCCGGAGCCCTCCAGCGCCAGGGCCGGCACCGTGGTAGCTCCCGCGTCCGTCTCCAGCAGCAGGGGCGCGCCCCAACCTCCGCCCTTCACCAGACGCGCGGCCCAGAGGCTCTCGGCCGTCCCGTCCGACTGCTTCCACACGACGAGCGCGTTGCCCTCCGCGTCCACACCTACCCGCGGCGTGCTCACCGGCTCGTCCCGCGTCTCCAGCAGGCGCGGCTCGCCCCAGCCCGTGCCGGGGGTGTACTCGGCCGCGTACAGGTCCACCCTCGCCCCGTGCAGCTCCCACACGGCCACGCCGAAGCCGGCCTCGTTCACCGCCACCGCCGGGTGCTCCACATCCCCCGGGTGCACGGTGTCCAGCTCGCGCCCCGGCTCCCAGCCCGCGTAGGGCGTGGAGCGGCTGGCGAAGGGGCGCAAGGCGCCACTGGAAGTCCCCTGCACCCAGACGGCCAGCGCATGGCCCTGCCCGTCCACCGCCACGTCCGGGAAGAGCCCGGGCCGCACCGAGCGCACCTCGCGCGGCGCCTGCCACACGCGGCCCCGCGTCGTGAAGGAGAGGCTCACGGGCGTCGTCATCACCCGTCCGGCCGTGTCCTTCACCGTGGCCGCCAGCGTCGCGTGCACCGTCTCGCGGTAGGGCAGCGGGCGGACGGGGGTGAAGGCACAGCTCGTCGCCGAGGCGGTACAGGCCACCGTCGTCTCCACGGGCGAGCCATTCACCTCCAGCGTGAAGCTGCCGGGCGTGAGGCTGGCGGCGTCCACCGGCTCGTTGAAGGTGAAGCGCACGGGCCCCAGGATGTCCACCTCCGACGAGCCCGACAGGGGCGTGGTGCCCGACACGGCGGGCGGCGACAGGTCCACCCGGAAGCCATCGGACGCCACATAGGGGCTCCAGTTCCCCGCCCCGTCCTTCGCCCGGACACAGTGGTAGTAGGCCGTGTTGTCGGCGAGCGAGAGCCCGGTGAGCCGCGCGGTGCTCTGCGTCGTGGTGCGAGGATCCGGCAGGCCGGGCTGGTACCCGGCGCAGATGGGGACCGTGGAGAGGTAGTGCTCGTACTGGACGATGCCGTGCGCATCGGTGAAGCCCTCCCAGTGCGCCTCGACGACGTTGGCCACGAGCTGGTGGCGCAGGTCCTCTCCCGGGCCGTCCGACACCTTCACGCCCTCGAGCTCCGGCGGCACGTTGTCATGGACATAGGTGAGGGGCCCCACGCACGTGGAGCGGTTGCCCGCGAAGTCCTGGGTGGCCAGGTGCAAGGCCGTGGTGCTGTTCTCCGGGACGGAGGTGGTCACGGTGAAGGTGCTGGAGAAGGAGCCGACCGACCCGGTGACGGCCGGGACTCCCGTACAGCCCCCGCTGGTGAAGAGGAGCACCCCCATCCCCGTCTGCGCGCTCCCCGACACGGAGATGGAGGTGTACGGGCCGGGCGAGGGGTACGAGAGCGACAACCCCGAGGGGGGCGAGGGCGGGGTGCTGTCCTCTTGGAAGCTCGTGCTCTCACAGTCACTGGTGTTGCCGACCGCGTCGGTGGCCCGGGCGCTGAAGTAGGCCGAGCTGTCGTCCCTCACGGAGAGCGTGACCTCGAAGCGCCCATCGGCGTCCAAGGGAACGGTGAGGAGCGCGGGGCTGGAGCAGTAGGCGTTGCCGAAGAAGTCGACGCGGGTGCCCGGCTCGGAACTGCCCGTGAGCACGGGAGCGTTGTGGTTGGCGGGGGACGCCGGGGTGTAGCCCAGGAACCGCACGTCGGAAGGCCGGGTGCCGTCATGCTCCACGGTGAAGCCCCCCGAGCACCCCGAGAGGTTGCCCGCCGCGTCCCGGGCACGGAGGAAGATCCGGTGGGTGGAGTTGGCCACCATCGGCACCTTGAGGGAGACGGTGCCCGAGTCATCCGCGCTGGCGTTGGCGAGCTCCGGCCCCGAGCAGTCCGCGCTGGCATGGGCGGCCACCCGGCTGCCGGGCTCCGCCGAGGCCCGCAGGGTGGGGACGGTGGCGTTGGTCAGCACGGGGTTGTCCGCGGCCCAGGAGGGCGCGTCGGGCGCGCGGCTGTCCTCCGTATAGACGAAGGGCGTGGAGCAGTCGGAGGAACGCTCGTCCTTCACCGCCCGGAGACTCAGGGTCGTGGAGGAGTCGTCCTCGACGGAGAGCTCGAACGCGGCGATCTCCGTCTCGTCCGCGACGGTTTGCAGGAGCATCGGCCCCGCGCAATCCGGCTGGGTGAAGACCTGGACGACGGTGCCCAGCGTGGCGCGAGCCCGCAGACGCGGGAGGTTGTCGTTGGCCACCGCCGGGTTCTCCTGCACCCAGGACGGAGCGGGAAGGCGCGAGCCTCCACACCCCACCGCCAGCAGTCCCACGCACAGCCCCACGGCCCATCGGCACATCGTCAGTCGCATGCGTCTTTCCCACGGGAGCGGTGGCGCCTGGCCCGCCACGTCCACCTGTCTCGCCGGAGGTATTGAGCCAGACCGGGCCGGGTGGATCCCCGCTCAGTCTCAGTAGCTCACCGTGCAGCCCTTGCCGTCGAAGACGACGAACGCGCGGCGCTCGGGGAGTACCTTCACCTCGCAGCTCGACATCTTCCCGGAGGAGCTGAACTGCAGCGAGTAGCGGCCCGCGTTCCAGCGCCGCCGGTCGACCGGGAGCTCCTCGAACTCGCCCCCGGGCAGCTTCACCTTCGCCTGGACTCCCGAGGCCGGGCCGATGCGCAGCGCGCCCACGCCCGACAACACCTCTTCGGCGGGTGCCGGAGCGGGAGCCGAGGCCGTCACCGCGTGGGCCGGCTCCCGGTGGCGCTTGGAGTCACGCTTCGGGCGAGTCACCGCGGCCACCGGAGTGCTCGGCGGCTCCGGCCGGACCTCGGGGACGGGCTCCACCGCGAGGGGCTCGGAGGGCGGAGCGGGCTCGGGGGCAGCAGCAACGGGCGCGGGCGCGGGCGCCTCGGCGACGGCCGTGGGAGGCGCGGGCACGGGGGCGGGCGTGGCCACCGCGGGCACGGGCGCGGGCGGCTTCACGGGCGCGGGCTGCTGGCGCGAGAGCACGAAGGCGCCTCCCGCGAGCGAGAGCGCCAGGCCCACCACCACGCCCGCCACGGGGGCCCACACCTTGCGGCCTCCCAGGAGGCCACGGGCCGCCGGAGCACGCGAGGCCGTCACGACCGCGGGCGCACCGGCCGCACTGCCCCGGGCCGCCCGGCGCGGGCTCGTCTTCGAAACGGAGACAGCCTCACCCTCGGCCCGCACGTAGCCCGTGAGCGAGCCGGGGCCCACGGGCAGGCCGGCCGCGAAGGCCACCGACTCCAGCTCCTCGCGCATGGTGCGCGCGTCGGGGTAGCGCTCCTCGGGCTTCACGCGCATGGCGCGCTCCACCACGGAGACGAAGCCGCGCGGCAGCTCCGGGCACACGCGCGAGAGCGGCTCCCAGTCGCCCCGCACCAGCGCGGTGTTGCGCGAGATGAGGGTGGGGTACGCGTCCAGCGGGCCCACGCCCGCGGCGAGCTGGTACAGGGTGACGCCCAGCGAGAAGAGATCGCTCCGCCCGTCGAGCAGCTTGCCCTTGGCCTGCTCCGGCGAGAAGTAGCCCGCCTTGCCCTTGGTGGTGCCGGCGCGGGTGAGGTTGCGGTTGGTGGCCGCCTTGGCGATGCCGAAGTCGATGAGCTTGAGCGTACCGCCGGCCGAGAGCATCAGGTTCTGCGGCGACACGTCCCGGTGCACCAGGTTGGGCCGCTCGTGCACGGCCTCGAGCGCCGCGCAGGTGGCGATGCCCACCGCCAGCAGCGCCTCGTCCGTGAAACGCTCGCCGCGCTGGCGCAGCGTGCTCTCCACCTCGGTGAGCGACACGCCGGCCACCAGCTCCATGGCCATGTAGAGCAGCCCCTCCGCCTCGCCCACCTCGTAGATGTGGACGATGTGGGGATGGCTGAGGGTGCAGGCGGTGCGCGCCTCGTCGAGGAACATCTCGCGGAAGTCCTCGGACTCCGAGTACTCCGGACGGATGACCTTCAGCGCGACGGGGCGGACGATGCCCCCGGTGAGGGCCTGCTCGGCGCGATAGACCTCGGCCATGCCGCCCTGGGCGAGAAGGCGGATGACGCGGTAACGGCCAACGGTGGTCCCAGGCTCGATGGAGGACAAGGCCCCCCGAGCCTATCACCACAGCATGTCTTGATCCTCGGTGACGCCGGGCACCCCGGACAGCCGGTGCGTCTGGCCCCCCACCCGCACCGTGCCCTCGAAGAGGCCGAGCGGCTGGGCGAAGTGGCTCACCACCACCTTGAAGTCGTGGTCCTCCCGGTGGACGTAGAGGGGCTGGAAGCGCAGATCCACCGCCCCGTCGTCCGTCCGGATGCGCCAGGGGCTCATCAGCTCGCGGCGGTCGTACTCGAAGCGCGCCCGGCCCAGCGGGTAGAGCCGCTGCCCCAGCCAGAGGGCGTTCTCGTTGATGCCGGTGCTCTCGTTGAAGCCCTCGACGAGGTTGATGCCGACCGGCGTGCCGTCCGCCAGCCTGCCCGCCAGGAAGGCCCACCGCCAGGCGGTGTGCCGCGCGAGGTAGCCCTGGGTGTAGTCGGTGCCGCCCACCCCGCCGTCCATCCGGAAGCGCTTGCCGCCCGCCTCGAGGCTGCCGAAGGACAGCATGCCGCAGCGCTTCTGGGTGACGTTGACGAAGCCATCGCCTTCCACGGGGGCAATCACCGTGAGCGCCGGAGGGCCCCCGGCCACGAGCAGATCTCCATTCCACTGGAAGGACTGGAGGCTGCCGGTGCGCAGCCGGCTCACATCCACCTGGAGGTGGTAGCGCTCGTCGTCCTCGCCGCGGCGCGCCGTGAGCCGCCCGCCGAGGGTGCGGAACGAGGCCGTCAGCCCCGCGCCGGGCTTGTCGCCCACCTCGGCCAGTGGACCGGGGGCGCCGAGGAAGCTCACGTCACAGAGGGGACGCTGCTCCTTGAGGTCCAGCGCCACGGCGAAGGCGTTGGCCGAGTACCCCACGTCCACCACCGCGAAGAGCGCGAGCACCTCGGGCGTGGCGGCCAGGGTGTAGTGCCAGCGTTTGCGTTTGAGCAGCCTGGCGGGAGCCGCGGCGGGAGCCCACCGGCCCTTGAGCCGGGAGAGATCCACCTCGGGCAGCTCGCCCTGGTAGGTGCCGAATCGGGGTTCACCGGACGCCGTGGCCACGGAGGCCGGCGCCGGAAGGAGACTCAGTTCTCGCTCCGGTGTCATTTCATGCCCAGGGTGGGCCTTCTCCTTCCCATCTGCCACCCGGCCCCCGGGTACGACGGATCACTCGCGCACAGAACGAGGCCCGGAGTGTGCTGGGGTGGACCTTACCGGTGGAGTAGAGGCCTCGCGTTCCGTGAGAACCCCGGCGGGTGCCTGGCCGCACGGCCCCCCTCCTGCCCGTCCGGCCCGGCCCCGCCATGACCCTTTTCTCCCGCCGCCTCGGCAGGTATGCACCGGTGCGATGAAGAACGCCGAGCAAGCCCAGCTGCCCCCGTCCACGGAGCCCCAGTCCGCCTTGTCGCTGGAGGAGGTGCACCAGGTCACGCGCCTCCTCGAGGCGATGGCCGAGCACCGCATCCTGCTGAACGGCGTCCCCGAGTCGGATCGCAAGGCCTTGCTGGCCGCGGCCGGCCGCCTGGTGCACCCGAATCGCGACGAGAAGTCGCGGCTCCAGAAGGCGCTGAGGCGCGAGCGCAAGGAGACGAAGCGCGAGCACGACCGCGTCATCCGTGCGACGACGGAGATCCGCTCGCTGCGCCGCTCCCCCGTGTTCACCGCGCCGCAACTGCCGCCGCCGCCGCCCTCGGAGCAGGGGCCGGAGCGGCTCCTCGAGGTTCCTCGCCGCTGCTACGTCTGCAAGGCGGAGTACCGCAAGCTGCACTTCTTCTACGACACGCTGTGCTGCGAGTGCGGGGACTTCAACTACGCGAAGCGGACCCAGCGGGCGCCGCTGTCCGGCAAGGTCGCGCTCATCACCGGCGCGCGCGTGAAGATCGGCTATCAGGCGTCGCTGATGCTGCTGCGCTCGGGCGCGCGCGTCATCGCCACCACGCGCTTTCCCCTGGACTCGGCGGAGCGCTACGCGCGCGAGCCCGACTTCGGGGACTGGTCGCACCGGCTGCACATCCATGGGCTGGACCTGCGGCACGCCCCCAGCGTCGAGCTGTTCGCGCGGCACATCGAGCAGGCGCACCACCGGCTGGACATCCTCATCAACAACGCGGCGCAGACCGTGCGCCGTCCGCCCGGCTTCTACGCGCACCTGCTGGCGGGCGAGCAGCGCCGCGTCGATGAGCTGCGCCCGGAGCTGCGCCCGCTGCTCGCAGGGCACGTGGAGTGCGTCGCGTCGGTGCAGCCCACCCTGGGCGCGGGCGGCGACCCCTCGTCGCTCATGCCCACGTGGCGCAGCAGTGATCCCGCCATCGGCATCCACTCGTCCGCGGCGCTGTCGCTGCTCCCCTACGCCCTCGAGCAGGAGGGCGACACGAGCGCCCTCTTCCCCCAGGGACGGCTGGACGCGGACCTGCAGCAGGTGGACCTGCGCGAGATGAACTCGTGGCGGATGAAGCTCGCGGACGTCTCGACGGCCGAGATGCTGGAGGTGCACCTGGTGAACGCGGTGGCGCCCTTCATCCTGTGCGGCAAGCTCAAGCCGCTGATGCTGCGCGACCGCTCCTCGCCCGGCCACATCGTGAACGTGTCGGCGATGGAGGGCAGCTTCTCGCGCGGGACGAAGACGGACAAGCACCCCCACACGAACATGGCCAAGGCCGCGCTGAACATGATGACGCTGACCTCCGCGCCCGATTACGCGAAGGACAACATCTTCATGAACGCGGCGGACACCGGCTGGGTCACCGACGAGGACCCGGCGCAGCACTCCGAGCGCAAGCAGAACGAGCTCGACTTCCATCCGCCGCTGGACATCGTCGACGGCGCGGCCCGCGTGGTGGACCCCGTGATGACCTCGGAGAACACCCGCCAGTTCGTGTGGGGCAACTTCTTCAAGGACTACCGCCACACCCCGTGGTGACGGCCGTCAACAGCCGCGGGCCGTACAGAGCAGGGAGCTCGGGCAGGCGTCGACCGCACTGCACGGATAGTCGGTGAACGGATGGCCGTGGGGAGGGCAATGGCGCGCGCCCCCCACCGCGTCCGACAGCTCGTCCTCGCCGAGCTCGGTCACCGGCTTGCCGGAGGGTAACTCGGGGAGCGCCGCCCGCTCCTCCGAGGTGAGGCTCGCGCGGAACGCCGGATCCTTCCACGCACGGATGATGGTCTCTGCTCTCATACGGTTCCTCGCCTGGTGGGCCCTCTCCGGACGGAGAGGACACGTCCAGGGGGATGGAGTTGCCTCGCGCCATATGTGACGCTGCGGCCCGCACACGCCATGAGCACCCACTCCACGCAGCCCCTGCCCCCGCGTCCGAGCGACTCGCTGGAACACGAGCTCCGGGTCCAGCTCGAGGGAGCGTGGGAGGTTCTCGAACAGGCCCGCGCCCGCCAGAGCGCTCTCCTGGAGCCGCTCGCCTCGCGGCGCTGGCGGCACCACCTCCGGAAGCAGCCCGGGCTGTTGCGAGCGGTCCGCGAGCTGGAGACCTCCTTCCTCGAGGCACTCGCTCGCGCGGAGCACCGGCTCGAGCAGGGCTCCGGGTCCGAGCCCCATCCGCTGGCCCTCCTCACCCGGCAGCTCCGCACCCAGCGCGACAGGATGGAGACCCTGGTGCGGGACCGGCTCACCCGGCTCGGCGAGCAGGGCGGCGCATCCTTCGTGGAGGGACTCGAGCGGCTGGAGATGAAGCTGCGCGAGCCGGCCGCGACGGTCCGCTTCGAGGGGGAGCACGTGCTCCTTTCCATCAAGAAGGGGTGGTGGATGCTCGGCCTGTGGAGCGCCGTCCTCCTCCTCACCCTGCTCCCGCGCAGGCGCACCAACGTGCTCGGTGAGCTCTACGACGTCTTCGACACGGGGCAATACGGGCTGCTCCTCCCCGCGCTGCTCCCGCTCCTGCTGCCATTGTTGGGACTGCTGCGCACGCTGAAGCACGTGGGCCGGTTCTGGCTCACGCCCCGGCGGCTGGTGTGGAAACCGCTCGTGGGCCCGGCGAGGCAGATCTCGTTGGACTCGATCCGGTCCGGTGGCATCACCAGCGAGCCGCATGCCTTCACGAAGAAGCTCGGCGTCCTGCATGTCGCGGCGGGTGACGAGCTGCTGACCCTCAGTGACGTCCGGCAACTCCCGCTCATGGAGGCGTTGCTCGAGCTGCACCGCCGGCCGCGCCTGTTCGGACGGGACCTGGGCGCCCCCGCGTATCCGTTGGCCATGCTCCAGGTGACCCGCCGCCCGGCGGCCTCCGCCCCCGGGCAGGAGGGAGCGCCCGGAATGATGGTGCTGCGCTCCGGCCAGGTGGCCTTCCTTCCGGAGCAGGGTTTCGACGCCATGCTGCGCGCCCTCTTCGGCGAGTGGCGCGACGGATGCCCGGAGAAGCTGACCCTGCCGCTGATGCTGGAGCAGCTCTCCCTGCTTCCCGAGGCGGACTTCGACCAGTGCGTGGAGGAGGCGGTGCGCGCCGGTGGCGGAGCACTCTGGCCCGCCGCCACCGTCACCCACGGCCCTGCTCCCTCTGGCCAGGGATACCAGTTCACCCCCCGGGACGGCCCGGTGCTCGCCTGTGTCCCCGACGCCTCACAGCACGAGGCCATCAGCCGCGTCGTGCACCACTGGCCGGCCCAGGGACGTTGAGCGCCCACGCCCGGTGCAGGTCACGCGTCGGTGCGCACACCGTTCTCGGCGACTCGCCGCAGCAGCTCGGCGGTGGGCCGATCCGCGGGGAAGAAGGACTCGATCGCCAGCTCGGACAACGTGATGTCCAGGGGAGTGCCGAAGACGGTCGTGGTGCTGAAGAACGACAGCACCCCGTGCCGGGTCTTCAGCCGCATCGGGACGACCACTCCCGCGAAGTCCTGCTCTCGCGCGGGCCCACCGGACGGAGCCGCTCCGCCGTGAGTGGCCCCACCGCGGAGCTCCTCGTGGAGCGCGGCGAGGGTCTCATCGGCGGAGACGTCGATCTGCCGCTGGAGCCGCGCGAGCACGTGGGCCCGCCACTGCTCCAGATTGATGATGTTCCGGCCGAGACCGGCGGGGTGCAGACTGAGCCGCAGGACGTTGACGGGAGGCTGGAGCAGCTCGGGTGAGACCTCGGCGAGGAGCATGCCGACGGCGCGGTTGGCGGTGATCAACGTCCAGTGGCGGTCCACGGCCAATGCCGGGTAGGGCTCGTGTCCGGCGAGAACGAGGTCGACGGCTTCCCGTGCGGCCCGGAGGGCGGGGGCATCGAGGCGCTCCTCGGAATAGACGGGGGCGAACCCGGCGGCGGTCAGCAGCGCATTGCGCTCACGCAGGGGAATGTCGAGCTCCTCGGCGAGGTGGAGCAGCATCTCCCGGCTCGGCTTCGAGCGGCCGGTCTCGAGGAAGCTGACATGCCGGGCGGAGACGTCCGCGCGGCAGGCCAGGTCGAGCTGGCTGAGCGAGCGTCGCTGGCGCCAGGTGCGCAGCAGTTCTCCGACGGGGCGGTTCGGGAGCGTCATGCCCTGAAGATAGGACCGGGGCGTAGTGGCACCAATTACCTCCGACGTAATCGACACCGGACACGCCGCGGCGCACCTTGAGTCTCGAAGCCAATCAACCCCCAACGGCTTTCAGCCGAGGTGCTGTCATGGACAGACGAGACATCTTGAAAACAGCGGTAGCGGGCATGGGCCTGGCGGCCTGGAGTGCGCCCACGGTGGCGGTGGCGGACCCGGGCCCCGGCGAGCCGGCGGTGAAGGCGCCCGCGCCGTCCTTCATCCGGACTCGCGACGGCGTGGACCTGTTCTACAAGGACTGGGGCACGGGCAAGCCGGTCGTCTTCCTCTCCGGCTGGACGCTCGGCTCCGACATGTGGAACTACCAACTGGTCCCCTTGTCCGGGCAGGGCCTGCGGTGCATCGCCTACGACCGGCGCGGGCACGGCCGCTCCAGTGACCCGGGGCGCGGCTATGACTACGACACGCTGGCGGACGACCTGGCCGCGGTGCTCGGGGCGCTCGACCTGCGCGACGTCACCCTCGTGGGCCATTCCATGGCCAGCGGCGAGATGGTCCGCTACCTGTCGCGCCACGGAGACGGGCGCATTGCCCGCGTCGTCTTCGTCGCTCCGGCGGCCACGCCGTTTCCGCTGAAGACGGCGGACAATCCGGATGGCATCGACGCGAGCATCTTCGAATACATCCGCAACCAGTTGCTGCTCCGCGACTTTCCCAGGTGGCTGGCCGACAACGCCCGCCCCTTCGTCACCGCGGAGACATCGCCCGAGATGATGGAGTGGCTCATGGGCATGATGCGGCAGTGCTCGATGAAGGCCGTCATCGAGTGCAACCGCTCCGGAACCTCGACGGACTTCCGGGCCGAGCTGCCCGGCATCCGGGTCCCGGCCCTGGTCATCCACGGCGACAAGGATGTGTCCGCCCCCCTGGAGCTGACCGGGAGGAGGACCGCGCAGTTGATCCCCGGCAGCCGGCTCGAGGTGTACGAAGGCGCGCCGCACGGCCTCTTCGTCACCCATATGGACCGATTGAACGCGGACCTGCTGGCCTTCGTGCGGGACGGAGGCTGAGCGGACGGCCGGGGACCGGACGCTCACTCTACCGGGATGCCGCCGCCCGCGTAGAGCTGCTCGATGACTCCGGCGTAGCGGGTGCTGACACCGCGCCGCTTGAGCTTCATGGTCGGCGTGAGCACGTCGGAGTCGGGCAGCCACTCGTCGGCCACCAGGGCGAAGCGCTTGATCTGCTCGACGGAGGAGACACGCCGGTTCAGCTCGGCCAGCCCGCGAGCGAGCTCCTGCTGCACGGCCGTCTCCCCCGCCAGCGCGCGCGGGTCGGTGGCCGCGAGGCCGCGCGCCTTGGCCCAGCCGGGCGCCGCCTCGAGGTTGAGCTGGAGCACCGCCACCAGGTACGGCCGCCGGTCTCCAATGGCGACCGCCTGCCCCACCAGCGGCAGCGTCTTCATCATCGCCTCCAGGTTCGACGGAGAGACGTTCTTGCCGCCCGCGGTGATGATCAGCTCCTTCTTGCGGTCCACGATCTTCAGGTAGCCCTCGGCGTCGAGCTCCCCGATGTCGCCGGTGTGCAGCCAGCCGTCCGCGTCGAGCGCCTCGGCGGTGCGCTCCGGGTCGTTCAGGTAGCCGGGGAAGATGATGCCCCCGCGGAAGACGATCTCCCCATCGTCGAGCCTGCGCATCTCCACCCCGGGCATGGGCCGGCCCACCGTTCCCACCTTCACGCGGTGCGGATCCCACGTCATGGCACCCGTGCCCTCGCTCATGCCGAACAGCTCGGACATGGGCACGCCGAGGTCGCGAAAGAACTGGATGACCGCCGGCGGGATGGGCGCGGCGCCGCTGAAGGCGAACTCCAGCGCGTCCAGGCCGAGCTTGTTGCGCAACGGCGCGAACGCGGCCGCGTCCACCGCCTCCCAGGCCTGCCGCAGCTCGGCCGGGAGCGGCACGCCGAGCGCCTTGGCCTCACTCACCTTGCGGCCCACCGTGAGCGCCTTCTCGAAGCGCTCCGCCTTCGCCGGGTCCGCCGCCACCGATGCGCGGATGCCCGCGTGGAGCTTCTCCCAGACGCGCGGAGGCCCGAACATGAACGTGGGCCGCACGCTGGCCAGGTAGGCGGTGAGCTGCGCCGCGTCCGGACAACAGGTGGCCTCGCTGCCCCAGGCGGTGTGCAGGTAGTGCGTGACGATGCGCTCGGCGATGTGCGCCATGGGCAGGAACGAGACGACGCGCTTGCCCGCTCCGTCCCGGCCCAGGAAGTGGAACAGGGACTCGATCTCCGCGGCGATGTTCCGGTGCGAGAGCATCACGCCCTTGGGCTGGCCGGTGGTGCCCGAGGTGTAGATGAGGGTGGCGAGCTCTCCCGGCTGGACCGCCCGGGCCGCCTCCTCGAGGTCGAGCGGCAGGGACGAGAGCAGCTCGGACAGCTCGCGCACGCCCTGCGGCGCCGCCCCCGTGCCGCCGACCCGGATGACGTGCCGCAGCCGGGGCAGCGACGCGCGGGCCTGCTGGACGAGGGAGAGGAAGGCGCCATCCTCGACCACCGCCGCCACCGCCTCACAGTGGCCGGCGAGGTAGGCGATCTGCTCGGGAGAGGAGGAGTTGTAGATGGACACCGGGGTAGCGCCCGCGAGCAGCGCGCCCATGTCGGCGATGTGGAACTCGGGACGGTTGCGCATCATCAGGAGGATGCGGTCGCCGCGCTTCACGCCGAGCTCGCGCAGACCGGCGGCGATCCGGGCCGCCTTGTCCGCGTACTCACGCCAGGTCCACGAGCCGAAGCCCTCGCCCTCCTTCCAGCGCACGGCGGTGGCCTCGGGCTGGCGCCGCACGGTGTCGAGGAACGCGATGGGCACGGTGCGGATGGACGGCTCGGAGGAAGCGGGGTTCGGCGGGGTCACGGCGGCTCCTGTGTCGGGGGAGATACCAAGCAGCTTCGCAAACTCCCCCATCGCCCGCGAAGCCCCCCTCCCCTCAGGGATGCGCGATGACGATGAGCGTGGACGCCCGGGCCTCCACACACGCCATCACCTTGCGCAGGGTCATGGGGTCCAACGCACCGAAGGCCTCGTCGAGCACCACCACGCGCGCCCGCTGCAGCAGCGCCCGGGCCACGAAGACCCGGCTCTGCTCCCCATGCGAGAGCTGCCAACCGCGCTCTCCCACCAGCTGCATCAACCCGGAGGGCATCCGGGCCAGCAGCTCGCCCAGCCCGAGCTCCTCGCAGAGTGCCCTCGCGCTGCTCAGGTCGTCGGGGGTGGGAGGCCAGGCCCGTCCCAGCAACAGGTTCATGGCCAGCGAGCCGGACACCACGTGGTTCTCGTGGAACTGGGGGGCACTGGCGATCTGCGCGCCCCACCCGTCCCTCGTCCAGGTGGCCATGTCCAGACCTCCCAGCAGCAACAACCCCGAGCCCTGGCCGCGCAGCCCCGTCAGGATGGAAGCGAACGTGGATTTGCCCGAGCCGGAGGGTCCCTCGAGCAGCACGCGCTCCCCGGCGCGCACGGCCAGCGAGGCCCGCTCGATCACCGCCCGGGGAGCCCCCGTATGCTTGAAGACGAGGTCTCTCACCTCGAGCAGGGCCTGCGTCTTCGGTGGAGCCGCCTCGGGCACCAGGGGAGAAGCCGCCCCGCCCATGGCCGTGGAACTGGAGCGCCGGGCGGCCTCCAGGATGGGACGCACATTGCGGAACAGCACGCGCGCACCCGAGAGCGACAGGACTCCGACAGACAACGCCCCCACGGCTCGTGCCGCCATCAGCGCGGCCCCCACGCCCACGGCGATCCTCGCGGTCGGGGCGCCCGCGAGCACGGCGGGGAGTGTCGCGAGGAGGGCCACCGGGAGGAGTCCCCGCCGGGCGAGCGCCGACAGCCGCGCCATCGCACCATCCAGCCGCTCGGAGACCTCGGCGTAGTGGGCCAGCTCCTGGTCCTCCGCTTCGTGCCATTTCTCCGGCTGCTCCTGGGCGAGCCGCGTCCGGTGGCCGAGCATGCGCTCGATGAGGGCATGCGTCATGGCGACCCGCGCCTCCGTCCACCGCTGGAAGCGCAGCGACTGGCGCGCGACGAGCACCGCCAGCAGGCCGCAGAAGCCGCCCAGTGCCACCAGCCCGTACCCGCCCGCGGGCCCCGTCACCATCACGCTCGCCGCCAGCACCACGTCCACCACCGCCAGGAGACTGGCGAAGCCTCCCGTCAACGCCAGCTGTTCCATGCCCGCGCTCTCGAAGGTCCTCCCGACGAACTCGCCCATTCCACCGCGGCGGGTCTCGTCCACCGGCAGCGCGAGCGCTCCCGCGAGCAGTTGCCGGCGCAGCAGCGCGGAGAGCTCCATCGTCAGCGTCCCCTGCGCCCAGGCCAGCACCGCCTGGAGCGGCACCATCGTCAACCCCATGAGGGCCCAGGCCCAGAGCCATCCGGAGTCCAGCTGCCCCTCGAACGCGCCCCGTCCGATCAACCACCAGCCGGAGAGCACACACACCTGGATGGCGGCCGTCAGCAGGAGGAGCAGGAGC
The DNA here is from genome assembly GCF_042230915.1 of Archangium gephyra. Classification (GTDB taxonomy): domain Bacteria; phylum Myxococcota; class Myxococcia; order Myxococcales; family Myxococcaceae; genus Archangium; species Archangium gephyra_B. The sequence goes on from NZ_CP102578.1 coordinate 10,864,046, forward strand.
AGCCGCCGTCCGGCCCGCAGCGCCCGCAGGTGGTGGAGCATGCGGGCTCCCGGTGGCAACCGGAGCGTGCGCGCGGCGAAGAGGTAGATGTTGGAGAGCTGCGCCCCGAGCAACGCCCGCCGGGCCAGGGGCCGCTGGGGCTCCGGCAGTCCGGTCCGCGCCAGGACGCGATCTACCCCGGGCCCGAGGAACCACTCGACACGCGCCTGCGCGGCGGCGGTCAGCGTGGAGAGCGGAACCTCGTGCAGCGTCTCGTCTGGGGCGATGACCCGCGCGGTCCGTCCCGAGGAGGACAGGCGGAGCAGCACGATCACCGACGCCCCCCGAGCGCTCGTCAGCTCCACGAGCGCCGGGGCCGCGCGGCGCAGAGCCCCCTCCACCTCGCCGTGGCGCGTGTAGTGCGGCTGCAGCTCGAGCCCCAGCGCCTGGGCGGCCGCGTCCAGCCACTCCCCCACTCGGCTCTCTTCGGCTGGGACCGTGCGCGAGAGGACCGGGAGCGGATTGGGCAGCGGCAACCGTGCCGCTCGCGCCAACGCCTCCATGGCCTCGCCCGCGCGCTCCAGCGGCCACGCCACCGCCTCCAGGTCACCCGCCATGCGCATCACCCTTCCTCCCCACGCCGCTCGGTGAGCACGCCCTCGGCCAGGACGAGCCGCCTCCAGCCCTCCCGCCCGGACAGCGCCCGCCGCATCTCCGCCTCTTCCTCCAGCAGGGCGCGGTAGTGCGAGTCCTCGCGCGCCGCGAGCTCCCGGGGGGCACCGTCCTCGACCAGCTGTCCTCCGTCGATGACCAGGACCCGGTCGAACGAGAGCGTCTCGGCGATGTCGTGCATGATGCAGAGCAGCGTGGCGCCCTCGAAGCTCCGCCGGGCCCGCTCCAGCAGCGCCGTGCGGCGGTCCCGCTCCAGTCCTCGGAAGGGCTCGTCGAAGATGGCCAGCCGCACCCCGGGCCGGAGCAGCGCCCGGGCCAGCCGTACCCGCTGCCCCTCACCGCCTGACAGCAGACCGCCACCCTCGCCCAGCCGGGTCTGGAGTCCCTCGGGCAGCTTGTCGAGCAGCTCGATGAGGTCAGCTTGGTGCAGCGCCTGCCCTACCCGCGGCAGCACCTCGCCCGCGTCGGCGCCATACGAGAGGTTGTCCACCAGCGGCTTGTTCCAGAGCGACACCTCCGGCTCCACCCACGCCGTCTCCCGTCTCAGCCGCCACAGGGCCGCGCCCTCCAGCGGCTCGCCATCCACCTCGACGTGCCCGCTGGCCGCCCGGTGCCAGCCCAGCAGGAGTCCCACCAGCGACGATTTACCCGCCCCCGAGGCCCCCACGATGGCGACGTGCTCCCCGGGCCGGACCGACACATCAATCCCTCTCAGCAGCGTATGACCCGCGGCCTTCACGTCCACCTGACGCAGCGAGAAGGCCACGCCTCGAGCAGCCTCCGCCGGCCTTGGCGGGCCGCTCAGCGCGACGGACTTGTCCACCTCGTCGGGAGCGAGCAGCGGCTCCATCATGCGGCCCGTGAGTGACGACGCGGCGGGGTACTGGCGCAGGCCCTCGGCGATCTGCCGGCCCAGCGTCACCAGGGCGAGCGCCCAGTAGACGAGCAGCAGGACGGCGCCGGGCTGGAGCCCTCGCGAGAGCGCGTGCAGGACGATCGCCACGGCGCCACCGGTGGCCGCGAACGAGGCGAGCGTCTCGGCGGTGATGCCACGGTGCAGCAGGGTGCGGGCCGCGGAGACGAACTCGTGCAGCGGCTCCTCCTGGGCCCGGCGGAGCGTGGGCCCGGCCCGGTGCGCCCGGAGCGCCACGGCCCCGCGCAGTGCATCCAGGTAGAAGCCCGAGAGCACCCCGTCGAAGTCCCGCATCCGCCGATCGGCATCGAGCAACGAGCGCTGCGCGAGCAGGGGGATGGCGAGCGGCAGAGCACCCGCCAGGAGAATCCAGGGCGCGCTGCCCGGGGCCAACCACAGCAACCCCGCGAGCGTCACGAGCAGCTCGGCGGAAGCGCGCAGCAGCGACACCGCGAGGGTTGGCACGGTGCGCACCTGGTGGATGCCATGGCAGCGCTGTGCCATGTCCGAGACGAGCCGGCTGCGGAAGTAGCGATCGCCCAGGCGGGGAATCTTGTCGAGGAACGCGAGCCGGAGACGAAGCTCCAGCCGCCGGCCCAGCTGGAGCGTCCCGAGCGCGAGGGGCAGCTCGAGCATGAGCAGCACCCCCAGCAGGGCGAGCAGCGTCACGACGCCAGCGAGCCGCTGCCCCGAGGTCGTGAGATAGCGTCCCGCGTCGATGACCCCGCGCAGGAGCAGGGCCTCCAGGAAGCCGCCCACGGCCGCGGTCACTCCCACGGCGGCGAGCACGGCGGGCGTGAGCACCCCATCCCGGCGCAACAAGCCCACCAGCTCTCGCAGCGGGCGCGTGGGAGCTTCGCGCAAGGCGGCCTGGAGCTCCGGCGACAACGGCGGCTCATCCTCTCCGCGCTCTTCGCGCAGGCCCCGGGCCTTGACGCACACGGCGCCGCGCAAGGTGAGCTGCTCGGTGTCCGGCTTGCCCACCGCCGTCCAGTAGGAGAGGGGGACGAGCTGCTCGGCTCGCCCCTCCTCCAGGGCCGAGCGCACTTCGCGCAGGAGCCGCTCGAGGAACCCCGCGGTCTCGCTCCGCTGGAGGCCGCCGCCATCCACGAGCGTCCGGACCAGCCGCGCCGTCGCATCCAGGCAGGCCAGGCTCTTCCAGGTGGAGTCCCCGAGGGCCTCGGAGATCAGCCGCTCCGAGACGGGCGCGCCAGCGAGCGAGGACAGCCGGTGGCGCAGGCCCGCGAGAAACTCCTCCGTCCCGGCCCATTCGCGGAAGGCCTCGGCGGACACGGGCATGGCGTGCACGAAGAGCTGATCGCGCAGCGCGTCCACCGGTACCCACCGCCGCCCCACCGCTGGATCCATGACTTGCACGAGGTGGCCCCACCGCTTCCAGAGCACCACGAAGTGCAGGTTGCCGTTGCCGAGGCTCACCACCACGAGGGCCGGCAGCGCACGGGTCTCATCGAGGAGCAGCTGATCCTTCGGGAGCATGGACTGCTCGGCGTCCAGCCCCAGCCTGACGGCCAGCTCCTCGAGCGTATCGATGGAGGTGCCATCGACGTCGGTCTGGCAGGACTCGCGGAGCCGGCCATAGCTGACGGGCACGCCGAAGCCGCCGAGCAGGGCCTTGAGGGCCGCCGGGCCGCAGTCCATGGCCGAGGTCTGGATGACCTCCGGGATGAAGAGCCGGGGAGCACGCGCCATGGACTAGCTCCTGCCCTTCGGCGGCGGCGCCTGGGCGGGACCATCGAGCCCCTGCCCCAGGGTGCGGAGCACGAGCCGCATCGGCGTGGCCCGCCCCACCTCGATGTCGATGGTGCCCGGCAGCCCATGCTCGAGCGGGATGCCCGGTGGCAGCGCATCCACCGACAGCTCGACGCGCACCAGGCCCTCACGTGCCTCGCTCGCCACCGCCACCACCGTGGCCTCGAGCATGCCGAACTCCGTCCAGGAGAAGCCCTCCAGCCGCATGCGAGCCGGCTGGCCCGCGCGAATGCGCCCCAGTGCCTCCGGGGTGAATTGCGCGACGACGCGCACGGGTCCACCCGCGACCACCGTCGCGATGGGAGCTCCAGCCGCGAGCCGCGTGCCCACCCGCACGGAGCTCGTCTCGCCGAGGACGCCATCCGCCGGTGCTCGCACGACCCGGCGCTCCAGCTCCTCGCGCAGGCGCTCCAGGCTGGCGCGAGCGACCCGCTCCTCCGACTCCAGCCGGGCAATCTCGCCTCGCAGCGCGGCGAGGCGGGTGCGCCGGTCGGTGGACTGCATCGTTCCCTCGGATCTCACCCGCGTCAGGGAGGCACGCGCGGCCTGCTCGGCCGCCTGGGAGCGCTCCAGCTCCGTGCGGACCCGGCTCCACTCCATCTCGCTCACCACCCCCCGTTTCCACAGCTGCTCGAAGCTGGCCGCCTCCTTCTGGGCGCGGCGAGCCACCGCCTCGGCATCGGTGAGCCGGGCCCGCGCCTCCTCCACGCCCGCCGCCCCCTGCCCCTTCTGCTCCACCAGGGCCAGCTGCTCGGCCTCGAGCTCCGCGCGCGCGGCCTCCAACTGGGGCCCCAGCCCCTGGAGCAGGGCCTCCGCCTCCGCCACCTGCCGCGCCTCCTGGTCATGCTCCAGTTCGACGAGCACATCCCCCGCATGCACGGAGCGGTGAAGCTCCACCTGGGTCCCCACCACCCGCCCTTCCACGGGGGCATCAATCGCATACACCTCGCGATGGACCTCCAGCCGCGCCTGCACGCTGCGCTCGTAGACGGTGACCCGCGCCTGGAGGAACCAGAGCCCCCAGACCGCGATCAGCCCCACCGGCAGCAGCCAGAGCACCGGCCGCCCCCGCCGGCGGAGCAGCGCGCGCCACGTGCGTGGGAACAGGCCTTCAACCTTCATGGAGGACTCCAGGGAGGACCCTCATACGCGCCCCCCTCGGGCTGGATGGAGATGCCCGGCGAGCCCGGCACCGCGGGGATGGAGCACGTCCGCCGGCCTTCGTGAGGAAGGCCCTCGCGCTGGAGGGCGCAGCCGGCTCGTCCGGCAGGCGGGCACCGCGCGAGTGGCTCGCATCACAAGGGCCCCGCCGCGTGCTCAGTCCCGCAGAAGTCCACCCTCGTCTGGAGCAGCCCCTGCGTGCGTGAACCTCCCGGGCCTGCTCCCAGGAGCTCCCGCATGAATCAGGAAGCCGAGTCGCTGGATCCCCAGCTGGATGAAGCGAGTCAGGAAGCCGTGCCGCTGGATCCGCACGAGGTGCTGTACGTGCCCCTGCGGCGCCGCTTCGTGAGCGAGTACGTCACCAACGCCGAGGGCAACAAGGAGTTGCTCATCCACTTCGGCTTCAATGAGGTGTCGTTCGATGAGCCGGACCTGTTCTCCTTTGGGGAGACGCTGCTCGAGCAGGACCAGTTCATGGCGGGCAGCGCCACGACGTGGAGCATGGGTGAGGCCTACGAATGGGAGCGCGTGAAACGGCTGCTCGAGGCCTTGTTGGCCGAGGAGTTCCTCACGCGCGAGCCCCCCCAGAAGCCTCCCACCGAGAGTGACTTTCATCGGCGGTTGATGGAGGCGGAGGCCCAGCGGGAAGCGCCCACCGAGCCGCTGTGGTGGAACCCGGATTGTGCCCGCGTCATGGAGCGATTGACGGGACGGCCGTTGGAGCTGGGCTTCCTCGAGACGGTGCTCCCGGTCCATCGCATCGCCCACCCGGCGCTGGATGCGGAGGGACGTCATGTGGGGGAGATGAACGTCTTCCCCGACGCCATGCGCATGAAGATTCCGACGGAGTGGCGGATGTGCCAGTACCCAGGCAGCCGCTATCGCAACGAAGCGCTGATGAACATGACGGCGCTCAAGGCGATGACGCGTTATTGGAAGCCCATGATGCAGGGGCTGCTCGCGGTGCGTGAGGAGTTCCTGCACCGCTACTCCCCCCTCCCGGACGGGCGCTGGCGGATGGGAGATCTCCATGCCCTGGCCTGCGACGTGCTGGCCCTGCCGACCCTGTTGCTGATGCGCGGGAACGCGCCCGTCCCCAACGGGGCGTTGGAGCCCGTGCTGTCCTCCATCTTCCGGGTGACGGACGGCGTGCGGATGGTCCTCGCCTACCTGCTCTTCCTCCCGGAGCAGCCCATGCCGTACGACACGCCCATCACGCCGGCCGAGCTGTACCGCCTCGTCGAGCATGGCAACTTCTTCGTCTCGGGCCGCGGCGTCTGCGCCGGACCTCAGCCCATGGTGGAGGAGCTCTTCGCGACGCTGATGGACGGCAAGCCCGTGACGGGAGGGCCCCCCACCGTGCCGGAGTGGTACGCCGACGTCCCCGCGGCGGTGGATTACGGGCTGCTCGGCCTCCAGCTCTACAGCCTCCAGTTCAATCTCTGGAGCTACATGTGCCGCGCCTATGAGGTGATTCGCGAAGCGCTGCTCCAGGTGGAGGAGGAGCCGGGGAGCCTGCTGAGCCGGCTGCGCGAGCGCATCGAGCGGGATTGGGAGCGCATCCTGCCCACCCGCCTGGAGCAGGCCACCCAGCGGGACTGGGCCGAGGCCCGTTACATCGAGATGTTCGACCGGGCCCAGCGCGGCATGAGGGGCTTCCGGGAGGACGCGCTGGTTCGCCTGCGGGACGTATTCACCCCCGCGCGGGACGAGGTGGATGGGGAGACCCGCCTGCGGCTCCGGGAGCTGCTCCGCTCGCGCGCGGACTCTCCCTCGAGGACCCTGCGAGATGTCCTCGACACCGTGGCGGATGCCACGGCCGAGTTCCTGGCCATCGAGCGTCCGGTGCTTCGTGCTCTGGAAGGTGTCCAGCGCCAGGTCAATGCGTTGCTCCAGCGGCCCCACCCGGCGCGGAAGCTCACCGGCGCGGAGCTCTCACTGCATCACCGCCTGCGCACGGGCACCCACGGCGCATTGCCCTACTTGATGGAGGTGCTCCGGTATGAGCTGGGCATCGCCATCGAGAACACGGCGGATGCCACGCGCTGCTCACCCCTCGGAGCCTGAGGAAATAATTCGAAAAACAACCCGAATCACAAGCGACTCCGACCACCTCTTACTTTGTGAACGAAGTCCCACCCCAAGGAGCAAAACACATGAAGATCAAGACGACGATTCGCGGTGGTCTGATGCCCATCAAGGGCCCCATCACCGGCCGTGGCTGCGGAGGCGGCGGTGGCTTCCCCGTCCTCCTCGCCAAGCTCACCGTCGTGGAGTAACCCCAGACACCCGCCCCCGGATCCAGTCGCCAGTGGGCAGCGCACCGCCCGCTGGCGACTGTTTTTTCATCGAGAGGGGTGGCGGCTCAGGAGCGGCCGAAGACGATCTTCTCGTCGCTCAACAGCCGGGAGATCGCCGCCAGGCACACCGCCGCCAGCGCCACGCAGCCCACCGTGCTCAGCACGAACGGCAGCACGCCCAACGGCTCGCCGCGCATCAGCTCCGACACCAGCAGCTCCTGGCCCAGCACCGGCACCATGTACATCCACGTCTGGCTCTGGATGGGAGAGAGCGCCAGCATCATTCCCGGGACCATCGGCAGCATCATCAACAGCTGCAGGTAGGTCTGCGCCTCCTTGAAGGAGCGCGCGAAGGTGGCCACCAGCATCTGCATGGCGGAGGCCAGCAGCGCCAGGGGCAGTACCGCGCCGATCATCCCCACGGCCGCCACTGCGTCCAGGCTCACCTTCACGCCCAGGTCCTGCAGCGGCACCCGCTTGGCCACCAGCACGAACGCCACCGCCACCACCACCACCATGGCGCAGGAGAACACCGTGGTGGCCAGCCACTTGCCCACCACCAGCGCCCCGCGCTGCACCGGGTTGAGCAGCAGCGGCTCCAGCGAGCCACGCTCCCGCTCGCCCGCCATGGTGTCGATGGCCACGTTCAACCCGCCCGCGAAGCAGGCGATGACCAGGAAGATGGGAATCATGTTGAGGATGCTCGCCGCCAGCCGCTCCGGCGTGGCCAGGTCCACCTCCTCCACCCGCACCGGCGAGGCCAGCTCCGGCGCCACCCCGCGCGCCATCAGCCGCTGCGTGCCCAGCACTCCCGCGTACTGGCTCAGCAGCGACTGCGCCCGCCGGATGGTGAAGCGCGCCTTGTTGCGCGAGTTGTCCATCACCAGCTGCACCTTCGCCGAGCGGCCCGCCGAGAACTCCTTCCCGTAGTCCTCGGGGACGATGAGCACCGCGTCCAGCGTGCCCGCCTGGATGCGCGCCTCGTAGTCCGGCGGAGCGTCGGACAGCTGCACGCCGTAGCGCTCCAGGAAGGCCATCAGGCTCGGCGCGTGGGCCCGCCCCACCACGGGCAGCTCCAACGGCTTGTCCTGCCGGTTCCACGAGGCCACCACCGTGAACATCACCGCGAAGAGGATGGGACCCAGCAGCGAGCCGCCCAGCACGCTCGTCACCGAGCGCCGGTCGCGCAGATGGTCCTTCATCTCCTTGCGGAACACCGCTGTCAGGAGCGCCCTCACTGCATCAACCCCTGGTCACTGCCGATGACCGTCACGAAAGCCTCCTCCAGGCTGTCCTTCCCCGTGCGCGCGCGCAGCTCGTCCGGGGTGCCCTCCGCCACCACCCGTCCCCTCGCCACCACCACGATGCGGTCGCACAGCGCCGCCACTTCCTGCATCACGTGGCTGGAGAACACCACGCAGTGCCCCTGCTCGCGCAGCCGGCGGATGAGCGTGCGCACCGCGCGCGTGCTCATCACGTCCAGCCCGTTGGTGGGCTCGTCCAGCAGCACGTTGCGCGGCCCGTGCACCAGCGCCCGCGCCAGCGCCACCTTCATGCGCTCGCCCTGGCTGAAGCCCTCGGTGCGCCGGTGCTCTATCTCCTTCATGTCCAGCAGCTCCACCAGCTCGCCAATGCGCTTGTCCAGCGCACTGCCCGACAGGCCATGCAGCTCACCGGCGTAGTGGATGTGCTCGCGGGCCGTCAGGCGCGGGTAGAGGCCGCGCGCGTCCGGCAGCACGCCGATGCAGCGGCGCACCTCCAGCGCCTGCGTGGCCACCTCCAGCCCGTCCACCTTCGCGCTGCCCTTGTCCGGGCGGATGAGCGTGTAGAGCATCCGCAGCGTGGTCGTCTTGCCCGCGCCGTTGGGCCCGAGCAGTCCCGTCACCACGCCGTCCTCCGCGCGGAAGCTCACGTCCTCCACCGCCGTCACCGCGCCGAAGCGCTTGTGCAGGTTCGTCACTTCGATCATGTCAGGGCACCGGGCCAGCGAAAGAGGTGAAGAAGGGGGGACGCTTGAGGCCCTCGCCGCACTTGGACTCGAGCCCCTCCACGCTGCCGCGGGTCACGAAGTCCGCCATCAGCGCGCGCGCGCACCCGATGGAGCTCGTCCCGTGCCCCACGCCGGGCAGCGTCACGTGCAGGCTGTGCGTCAGCGTCTTCTTCGCGTCGTCGGCCCACGAGGGCGGCGTCACGGGATCCAACTCTCCGGAGAGCAGCAGCACCGGCACGTCCGACTTCACCGGCTCGCGGTAGTCCTTGGGCAGCTCGCCCTTCGGCCAGAAGGCGCAGGGCAGCAGCATGTTGCGCACCCCCGCCTCGCCCATCCACGTGCCCTTGGCCTCGCGAGTGATGGCCTCGGGCGGCATGTGGGGCGCGTCCTCCGCGCACACCACCGAGAGGAACATGCCCTGGCTGAGGTTGCCCGTCATGCCACTGCTCAGGCCGTGGTGGATGGCGACGAGCGGCCGCCAATCGCCCTGGGTGGCCCGGTCCAGCACCAGCGGCACCAGCGACGCCGCCTCGGGCATGTAGAGCAGCCCACGCAGCACCCCGGTGAAGGCCTCCCGGCTGAGCGTGAGGTCCTCGGGCACGCCGGTGAGGGGGTGCTCCACCTTCGTGTGCACCGGGGCCTGCTGCAGCTGCGTCAACAGCGCGTCGAAGCGGCCCCGCAGGTCCGGGTAGCGCTTGGCGCACTGCGCGTCCTGCTCGCAGTGGGTGAAGAGCAGGTCCAGGGCGCGCTGGCTGTCGCGCGCGACGTAGAGGGGCAGCAGCAGCGACATGGGCGCCACGCCCTCGAGGATGACCGAGCGCACGCGCTCCGGGTGCTGGCGCAGGTACACCAGCGCGGCTCGCGTGCCGTAGGAGACGCCGTACAGGTTGAGCTTCTGGTAGCCCAGCGCCTCGCGCACCTCGTCCAGGTCATCCATGGCGATGGGCGTGGTGTACAGCCGCACGTCCGCGTCGTAGCCCGCCAGGCACGCGCGGAAGTCCGCCTCGTGGAAGGTGGTGTCGAACTGTTTGGCCAGCGGCGCGTCGGGAGGCACCGGCTCACAATCGAGCGGCTTCGAGTCTCCGGTCCCGCGCTGGTCCACGAAGACCAGATCCCGGGTGCGCTGGATGCGCTCCAGCACGGGCACCATGTGGCCGGCCAGCTTCGCGGCGCCCTGTCCGGGGCCACCGGCCAGCAGCACCAGGGGATCCGGCTCCGGCTCGGCCGCGAGCGCCGGCACCACCACCACCTTCAGCGGCACCTTGCGGCCCTTCTTCGCCGCGCGGTCCTCCCACACCTCGTGGGTGCCACACAGGGCCTGCCGTCCCATGCCCTCCAGCCGGCAGGGCTTGAGCGCCAGCTTGCGCCCGGGCTCCGCACCCGCACTCCGCGTACAGGCGGGGAGCGCCAGCAAGGCACACAGGACGGCGGGGAGGAACCGGGAAAATCGGGTGTGCGTTCTCACCGCGCCAGACTTACCACCCCTCCCGGGCCCCGTGCATGTCCCCCTCGGGTGGCGGCCCGCTCCACGAGCCGGTTTGAATTGCTCGGCTGCCCGCGCGTCCGCTGACAAGCTCATGACCATGACCCTGAAGAACCGACCCCTCCTCCTGCTCGCCACCCTCGGCCTCGTCCTGCTCGCTGGCTGCGCCTCGATGCAGAAGATGCTGAAGAACGCCTTCCAGAAGCCGCGCCTCACCTTCAAGTCGGCGCGGCTGTCCAAGGCCTCGCTCTCCGACGCCACCGTGGACCTCGTCTACCAGCTCGACAACCCCAACCCCCTGGGACTCTCGCTGGCCTCCATCGACTACGCCTTCTTCGTCGAGGACAAGCAGGTGGTGGCCGGCACCCCGCCCAAGGGCCTCAACATCGCCGCCAAGGGCAAGTCCGAGCTCGTCTTCCCCGCCAACGTGAAGTTCGCGGACATCGCCCCCGTGGTGACGACGTTCCTCAACAAGGACAGCGCCCGCTACAAGGCGCAGGGCAGCATCGGCATCCAGACGCCCCTGGGCGTGCTGAAGTTCCCCCTGGAGCACGAGGGCGTCTTCGAGGTCCCCAAGATTCCCCAGGTGCAGTTCGAGTCCCCCCGCATCGCCAACGTCACCCTGCAGGGCGCCACGGTGGAGTTCCCCATCACCGTGAAGAACCGCAACAGCTTCCCGCTCCCGGTGGCCGGCATCGCGGGGGCCCTCAAGGTGGCCGGCGCCAGTGTGGGCAACCTCAACACGGGCGACCTGGGCCTGCTGGAGCCCGGTGGCACCAAGCAGCTCACCCTGCCCCTCACCATCAACTTCCTGAGCGCCGCCAGCGCGGCCAGCGCCCTGCGCTCGGGCGGCAATGCCCAGGTGAAGTGGGACGGCAAGCTGGTGTCGGGCGGCCAGAACGTGCCCCTGGACGTCTCCCAACTCCTGAATTTCCGGCGTTAGCGGGGGAGGGCAAGGGGCCAGCCGGGCGGACGAGCCATTGAAGGTTGTCCCCCGGCGCATCAGCCGTTACGGTTGCGCGGCATTCTTCCGGGCCCCTCCATGCGCCGAATCATCTTCAAGTCGAAAATCCACCGCGCGACCGTCACCCAGGCCGATCTGGATTATGAGGGCTCGGTCACCATCGACAGCAATCTGCTGCGCGCCGCCGACATCCTCCCCTTCGAGAAGGTGGCGGTGTGGAACGTGACGCGGGGCACCCGGCTGGAGACGTACGCGCTGGAGGGCGAGCCGGGCAGCGGCGTCATCTGCATCAACGGCGCCGCGGCGCACCTCAACAAGCCGGGGGACCTGGTCATCCTGGCCACCTTCGCCGAGGTGGAGGAGCACGAGGCGCGCAACTGGAAGCCCACGGTCGTCTTCGTGGACGAGAAGAACCGCATCGTGCCTGGGCGGTCGGAGGAGATTCCGGGCCCGGCGCGCCGCATCGCCTGAACGGCGCCGGACGCTCGGCGCACACCACCGCTTTACGCTCCGGCGCGGGCTTGCCATGCTCGTGCGTCCATCACGGGCGGTCCGCCGCCCCGGAGGCGAGCAAGCGATGAAGTGGACCTGGGCATGCGGAGGCCTGCTGCTGGTGCTGGCGGGCTGTATCACCGACAAGGAAGCCTTCCGGCCCAACCCCAACGACGAGGATCCGCTCGTGGGGGCGGTGCCACTGGTGCGCTCGCCGCAGCAGGACCGGTGCGCGCAGCACGGCCGCTCGTCGGTGCGGGGCAACTGTGACGAGGCGAAGTACCTGGCCACCGAGTACACGCGCCGGCTGTCGGTGGGCGACGAGGTGTGCCTGGAGGGGGGCTTCGGGGACGAGCCGGGCTCGGGCTGCAAGGCGCGGGCGGCGGTCATCGACACGGCGCCCAACCGGGTGAAGCTCGAGGTGCGGACGGCGAAGCCGGACTCGCGTTGGTTCAACGCGGAGATGCGTCACGCCTGGTACGAAGAGGGCGCGTTGGTGGACCTATACCTCGCCGAGCGGGGTTACTGAGGGGAGGAGACACGGATGGCCTTCTATGACCCCATCGCGGACAAGGTGAAGCAGCTCACGCCGGCGGAGTTGAAGAAGCTGGCGGACACGAAGCTGGCGGACCTGGTGCAGCAGGAAGTGCCGAGGGCGCGCAAGCGGGTGCTGGAGCTGGAGCAGCGCTACCCGTCGGCGGGCGTGCGCGAGCGCGCGCAGCGCATCATCGACGAGAAGAAGCACGTGGCGAGCATGACGGGCGGGGTGTTCGGCGCCTTCGGGCTGCTGGGGCTGCCGGCGGACCTGACGGTGATGGCGTGGCTGCAGCTCACGCTGCTGGTGGACGTGGCCACGCTGTACAAGGTGAACCTGAAGAGCGAGCGGGCGCGCAACGAGCTGTTGGACCTGTACGGGTACACGACGGGAGTGGGTCCGGTTCAGCGCTCGGGGCCGCGGGTGCTGGGGAAGGTGGCCGAGGTGCTGTTGAAGAAGGGGGGCCTGCAGACGCTGGGGCGGGCGATGCCCTTCGTGGCGGCGCCGGTGACGGCCTACCTGAACAACCAGCACGTCCAGAAGGTGGGAGACCACGCGGTGCGCTTCTACGAGGGTTTCGACAAGGCACACGCGAAGACGAAGGCGGCCTCGCGCAAGGCGAGCTGAATCCAGGGTCTTCCCAGTGTCCTCCAAACACGCCCCCCACGTCTGTCCCCTGACGGGGGCGTACCTGCGCCCCCACTTCGAGTCCCTGCTGGCCAAGGCGGTCTCGGACGCGACCCTGGCGCGGATGCCCCTGACCATCCTCTGGGTGGACGCGGACGAGACGCAGGAGGGCAACGACGCGCACGGGCGCGAGGCGATGGACGTGGCGCTGAGCGGGCTGGTGGACGAGCTCGCGGCGGAGCTGGACGGGCGCGGGCCCATTGGCCGGATGGAGGGGGATGCCTTCGCGGCGAGCCTCTACGCGGTGACACCGGACATGGGCGTGAGGCTGGCGGAGGGACTGCGGGGCCGGCTCCGGGAGAGGCGCTTCCGCTCGGCGGCGGGCGGCTTCCGCCTCACGGTGTCGGTGGGCGTCGCGGGGCTGCGGCCCGGAGAGCCCTACGGCAACCTGCTGGAGGCTGCGGAGGCGGCGTGCGTCCAGGCGAAGCAGGCGGGACGGGACCGCGTGGTGGTGCGCTAACCGAAACTCCCTCTCCCCTCGGGAGAGGGCGGGGGTGAGGGTGCCCGGGCCCGTTCTTCAACCCGTGGCCCGCAGTGGAGGCAGGGGGTTCAACCCGGGTTCACCCGATACCCTCACCCCGTCCCTCTCCCGGAGGGCGAGGGGAAATGGCCGCGGTTGTCAGTGCTTGTTCGCAGGGGCCGCGCCCGCGCACCTCACTCGATACCGAACGCCTTCATCCGAGCCTTGAGCGTGTTGACGGCGATGCCCAGGTCCTGGGCCGCCCGGGTCTTGTTGCCCTCGTGCTTCGCCAGCGCACTTCGGATGTCCTCCTCGGACAGGTCCGCGGGCCGCTTGCGCACGACCGTGGGCATCTCCTGGGTCAACCGGGGCGCGGGAGCGGGACCCTGGCCCTCGAAGCCCACCTGCCGCTGGAGCAGATAGGCCTTCACCGCCTCCAGCGTGATGACGGTCCGCCGGTGCTCGATGCCTTCGAGCGACTGGAGCGCCACCTCGCGGGCCACCACCGTCCGCACCGTCGACTCCAGCTCGCGGATCTGCCCCGGCCAGCTCGCCTTCTGCAGATAGGCGATGGCATCGCTGGTGAGCTCGGCGTCGTACTGCTGCTCCACCTTGAGCCGGTGCAGGAAGGCCTCCACCAGATTCGGGATGTCCTCGCGCCGCTCCTCCAGCGTGGGGAGGATGATGACGTCCCCCGTGGCGAGCCGCTGCGTGAGGTCCGGCCGCAGCCCCGTCTGCTGGAGCGCCACCTTCGAGGCGGAGATGAGCCGGAAGCGGGGCGGTGGCTCGCGGAAGTCCGCGGGGGCGCCCAGCGGCGCGAAGTTACCGGTGCCCTCCAGCACGTCCACGAGGAAGTCCTGCGCGATGCGTGGCAGGAACTCCACCTCGTCCAGGAAGAGCGTGCCCCGGTTGGCGCTGTAGAGCTTGCCCACCCGCGCATAGGACGCATCCGTGAACGCGCCCTTCACGTGCCCGAGCAGCTCGCTGGTGAGCGCGTTGGTGTCCTGCGGCAGCCGCCCGCAGTTGAGGATGACGAAGTTGCCCTCGAGCCGGCCGCGGCTGTGGATCTCCCGCGCGATGTACGTCTTCCCCGTGCCCGACTTGCCCAGCAGGAACACCGGGAGCTGGTGCCGCGCACAGACGTTGATGGACCGCTCGAGCCGGGCCGTCTCGGGCGACCCCGACTGCTGGGAGCGCGCGCCCGCCACCAGTCCGTGCGGCACCTCCTCCAGCAGCGTGATGCGGCTGCGGTTGTTGCCCAGCAGGATGACGTCACCCGCCTCCAGCACCTGGTCCCTCGACGCCCGGATCTCCTGGAAGTGCCGGCGCTCGTCTCCCTCCACCTCCACGTCGCTCCGGCCCAGGAAGCTGTGGTTGCGCGAGTTGAGATCCCGGTACACCCACCGGTGATCCTCCCGGAACGACAGCCGCCCGTGCTGCCGCGACACCGCGTCATGCGGGAACACCACCGTGGACTCGGGCGCCCGCCCAAAGACATACGAGCGGTCCGGGTACAGCGGGACGATCAGATCCTCGATGCCCTCGCGCTGCACCCGCAGCGCCCGGGGCTCGCGGTACAGCGCCTCCGCCACCTCCTGCTGCCCGGGTGCCGGCTCGTCCAACGTCCTCAGCCGGCCGTCACTCGTGGTGGTCAGGTCGGGCGTCCAGCGGGGCGCGGCATCCGTGTACGCTTGGATGGAGATGCTCGTCTTCTCCAGCGATGGGCCATTCAGCGCTCCGCCCTGCGCCTCCTCCTGCGCCTCCCCGCCCTGCTCCTCGCCTGGCCTCTCACGGGTCGTCATGCCGCTCCCCCTTCGCGCTGACCACCATCAGCCCTGATGGCAGCTTTGACGAGTCGATACTGACAGGTCCCCCTGTCGCACGCAGCGGCCGGGCCTAACTCCCTGAAACGACTCGGCGTCTCCCCCGCGTGGCTCCCGGCACGGGCCGTGCTTTGGAAGGGGCCATCCTCGCCACCGGGAGCACACATGTTCGTCATCACTGTCGGGCGTATCGGAAAGAGTGGCAAGCAGACGGGGACCCTGGCCTCGCGCGAGGTCAGCATCGGCCGCGCGGCGGAGAACGAGCTGGTGCTCGACGACGAGCTCGTCTCGCGTCTGCACTGCCGACTGGTGGCCGTCGAAGGCGGGGCCCTCGTGATGGACGAGGGCTCGAGCAACGGCACCTGGCTCAATGGAGAGCCCCTCACCCATCCCACGTTCCTCACCTTCAACGACGAGCTCGTCATCGGCCACTATGTGCTGCGCGTGCAGTCCCTCGTCGGACGCTGCACCACGGGGAGGACCCACCTGCACCCGGAGCCGCTCCCCGAGGCCGGGCCCGAGCGCCAGGGCCCCTACCTGGACCGGGCCCACCTCGCGCGGCTGCCCGTGCGGCTGCCCCGCTTCGTCACTCAATACCGAGAGCCTTCATCCGCGCCTTGAGGGTGTTGAGCGCGACGCGCAGCTCCACGGAGGCCCGGGTCTTGTTGCCCTCGTGCTTCTCCAGCGCGCGCCGGATGTCCTCGCCCGTCAAGTCACTCGGGCGCTTGCGCACGGCCACGGTCACCTCCTCCGAGGGCCGCGTTCCCCGCGGTTCCGGCTCGGAGGCCGGGGCGCCGAAGCCCAGCTCCCGCTGCTCCAGGTAGGTGCGCACCGACTCCAGCGTGACGAGCGTCCGGTGGCGCGCCAGTCCCTCCAGCTCCTGCTGCGCCGCCTCGCGGGCCACCACCGTCCGCACCGTCGACTCCAGCTCGCGGATCTGCCCCGGCCAGCGCGCCTTCTGCAAGAAGGCGATGGCCTCCCGGGTGAGCTCGGCGTCGTACTGCTGCTCCACCTTGAGCCGGTGCAGGAACACCTCCACCAGGTGGGGGATGTCCTCGTGCCGCTCCTCCAGCGTGGGGAGGATGATGAAGTCTCCCGTCGCGAGCCGCTGCGTGAGGTCCGGCCGCAGCGCCGTCTGCCGCAGCGGCACCTTGGAGGCGGAGATGAGCCGGAAGCGGGGCGGGGGCTCGCGGAAGTCCGCGGGGGCGCCCAGCGGCGCCAGGCTGCCGGTGCCCTCCAGCACGTCCACGAGGAAGTCCTGCGCGACGCTGGAGAGGAACTCCACCTCGTCCAGGAAGAGCGTGCCCCCGTTGGCGCTGTAGAGCTTGCCCACCCGGGCAATCGAGGCGCCGGTGTACGCGCCCTTCACGTGCCCGAGCAGCTCGCTGGTGAGCGCGTTGGTGTCCTGCGGCAGCCGGCCGCAGTTGAGGATGACGAAGTTGCCCTCCACTCCGCTGCGGGTGTGGATCTCCCGCGCGATGAACGTCTTGCCCGTGCCCGACTTGCCCAGCAGGAACACCGGCAGGTGGTGGCGCGCACAGCGCTCGATGGAGCGCTCCAGCTGCACCGTGACGGAAGACACCTCCTTGCCCGCACGAGGGGCGGCCACCGCGCCCGGTGGCACTTCCGCCAGCAGGGTGATGCGGCTCTTGCCGTTGCCCAGCAGCACCACGTCCCCGGCCTCGAGGATCTGGTCCCGAGAGGGGCCCACCCGCTGGAAGTGCAGGCGGGCATCCACCGGGCCCTGCGCCTCCGCGCGCCCCAGGTAGCTCCCATTCTTCGAGTTGAGCTCCCGGTACACCCAGCGCTGATCCTCGCGGAACGACAGCCGCCCGTGCTGCCGCGACACCGCGTCATGCGGGAAGACGACGGTGGACTCGGGTGCCCGCCCGAAGACGTACGAGCGGTCCGGGTACAGCGGCACCGTCAGGTCCTCGATGCCCTCGCGCTGCACCCGCAGGGCCTTGGGCTCCCGGTACGGTGCCTCCCAACCCCGCGCCGCCTCCACGACGGCCTCCCGGGGCTCGCGCATCAACCGCTCGTTGCGCGTGTCCAGCTCCGGCTCCGGGCCAAACGGACTCGTCGAGGGCACGGCCTGGTAGGTCCTGCTGCGCGAGGGCCGGCCCGGGGTGGGGGGCGACTCGTCGTCACCGGTCGTCATGGGCGCTCCCACGTGCGGCATCCGTGACCGCACTGTCACGATTGATAGCAGTTTTGACAGGCACTCGCCGGTGAACTCGCGGTATAGGGGCGCGGCCGGGCCCCGAAATGCCCGGATGTACGGGGTACCCCGTAAAAACCCGTGGTTGGCACGCGGTGTGCTTGAAGATTCGGAGAATGCCGGGAGCTGAACCGGCCCTCCCACCCAGAGGAGCACGCGTGTTCAACATCACTGTCGGGCTCATCGGAGAAGGCAACATGACGACGGGCACCCTGGCTTCGCGCGAAATCGCTATCGGGAGGGACCCCACGAACGACCTCGTGCTCGACAACGGGAGCGTCTCGCGGACCCACTGCAGACTGGTCGCTATCGAGGGAGGAGCCATCGTGCTGGATGAAGGCTCGAAGAACGGAACCTGGCTCAACGGCCGTCCGGTGGCGCACCCCTGCGTGCTGAAGTCCGAGGACGAGCTGGTCATCGGTCCCTACGTCCTGCGGGTGCAATCGCTCGTCGGCCGGGGCCTGGCCGCGGTGCAGGAGCTGGGGGTCCGGCTATACCCAGGCCCCTCCAATGATGCGGGCGAGCCCCGGGAGAACACGGTGGTGTCCCGGGGGCTGTCCTCGCTCGAGGAGCGGCGGCAGGCGCTGCGCTGGCTGATGCTGGAGCAGGGCCCCAACCCCCGCTTCGACGAGGTGCTGCGCGCGGCCCTGAAGGACTCGGACCTGGAGGTGAGGATGACGGCGGTGCTGGCGGCCGCGCGGCTGCGGGCGCGCGACGTGCTGCCCACCCTCCAGTCCTCGGACCTCCCCTCCCTGCTGCAGGAGGTGGATGAGCCGCGCGAGCGCCGTTTCCTCGAGGCGCTCTGGCAGGGGGTCATCCGCTACCTCCAGGAGCGCCGGCACCCAGGGGACAGCCTCCCGGGGAGGGATCCGCTCAAGCCGCTGTGGCGGCTGCTGGCCGGGGAGCTGGAGGTGGCGGACCCCGCCTCGCTGCTGCTGCACTCGCTCACCACCCCCCTGTCCATGGGGAAGATGCCCCGGCAGCTGCCGCCGGGCGTGGTGCAGCAGGACGGCCGCTTCTTCCTGGAGCGCTCCGGGCTGCCGCTGCGGTGGATTGCCCCCGTGGAGCACCTGCTGGGCGCCAACCCCGTGCGCCGCGTCACCTCCCCGGGCTTCTTCGTGGCCCAGGTCCCCGTGGATCGACCTCTGGCGAAGTGGGTGGGTAACCCACAACCCACCCGTGTCGCGCTTGACCACGAGCAGGTGTGGCTCGGCTCCTTCAAGGAGGCCGAGCGGCTGTGCGAGGATCTCTCACGGATTGAGAATGCGCACATCCGCCTCCCAAGTGCGGATGAGTGGGAGATGGCGGCCCGTGGCACCGACGGGCGTCGCTACCCGTGGGGAAACCTCCCACAAGAGGACTGGGAAGAGTGCGCCTCACCCTGGGGTGTGGAGTACCTGGTGGGGGACGTGCCGGAGTGGACGTTGGAGCACGAGACGGGCACGCAGCTGCTGCGCGGCGGGGTGGAGGCACGCACGTGGGTGCGCCACCCCGTGTACCCGGGCGAGGAGGAGTTCGCCGCGGCGCTGCGCCCCATCATTCCCGGCGTCTGAGGGCTACAGCTCGCGTCCACCGGGACACAGGCCGCGCTCGCGGGCCCGCTGCTGTGCCTCGGGGCCCGCGGTGAGCCACTCGCGCACCGCGTCCACCCGGGCTCGGAGCGCGGGGCTGCCCGCCGCGTGCTCCAGCCTCGCCACGTCGTGATCCGTCAGGGCCCAGCTCAGCGGGGCCGTCTCGCCGAGCTCGAAGATGGCGGTGGTGAAGAAGCACGGCTCGCCCACGTTCAGCTCGTCCTGCACCAGGCTCAGCAGCGCGTCGTTGCGGAAGGACATGCTGGACTCGCGCGCCCGCAGCACCGCCTCCAGGGGTGAGGTGAGCCCGCCCATCAGCCCGTCGGCGCCCGCCGTCTGCAGCTTGGTGCGCCGGCCGTTGCCCAGGTGATCTCGAATCTGGATGAGCACCACCCCCGAGGTGCACTCGCGCACCCACTCGCGATGGGCGTGCAGCCACTGCACCGCCAGGTCCACCCCGTAGTTGTCGTAGTAGCCCGCGTCCACCACGCGCACGCTCGGCGAGGTGGGCAGCGCGCTCGCGGGGCTCATGTAGGGGAAGGACGCGCTCATCCGCGCCGCGGCCGCCACCTGGAAGGCCCGCTGCTTGAGGGGGAAGAGCTGGAAGAGCTGCACCCCCGAGAGCGACAGCCGGGACTGCGCCTGCGCGTGGGGCCCATCGCCGTTGCGCTCCACCACCAGCGAGCTCGCCTCCGAGGATGTCAGCGCCGACAGGTCCAGGTTGCTCACCAGCAGCCGCCGCCCGTCCTCCACCAGCATCGGCGAGTACACCAGCGAGGGCAGCCAGCCCTCGGCCTCGCCCGGACGCAGGTCCCCGAAGGTGCGCCCCATGAGGCCGTCCGTGTGCCGCACCCAGGCGTTCTCCAGGGCGCGGCCGCGGCTCTCGCCGAAGGGCAGCAGCAGCGCGATGGCCGCCGAGGACAGGCTGTCCTGCTGCACCATCGTGGGCAGCACGCCCGGGTCCGCCATGCCGCCGGGGTGGAGCCCCGCCACCCAGGTGCCCGCCCCCACCATGCCGCCCGAGGCCCCGGTGACGAGGCGCACGTAGCGGTGGAAGCCCGGCACCCCCTCGGGGCCCTGCAGCCGGGAGAGCACGTGCGCCGTCCACGCCGCGGCGCGGATGCCACCGCCACTCGTCGCCACCAGGGCCAGCCGAGGCCTCGGCCCCGGCTCGCAGCGCGGCACCGCCTGCCCCGAGGCGAGCCGCACCTCGCCCTGGGTGGGCCACACCACGCCAGGAGGCGGCTCCGCGCGCATCCGCGCCAACCACGCGTCGAGCACTTCGGTGTCCCCCAGCAGCCCCGCGTCCCGGGGGGAGGCGAGGCTCGTTCCCGCGTACGCGGGCGGCTGGGGCAGGGACAGCTCATCGTAATAGGAGACGTCCGCGCAGCCCCGCCCGGTGAACACCACCAGGACGCCCGAGAGGAGGAGCGCGCCCATGTGCCGCTCGGGGAAGAAGAAGCGGAGGGCCCCGTAGAGGGCGCCGCACAGGCCGATCGCCACGCAGATGACCACGGCCGGCGACACCCACCCGGCGTTGCCCGAGAAGGCCACGTGCGCGGCCACCATCAGGTAGCCCAGCAGGAAGAACGCCAGCAGCCCGCCCTGCAACACGTGCAGCACGACGATGAGCGTCGAGCGCCGGCGGAAGAACGTCTCTTCAATCCACCGCAGCCAGGGGTGGCGCTGCCGGTCCGACTCGCACCAGTGCTGCAGCCACTCGGCGCCGCGCGTGAACAGCAGCGTGACGCACAGCGCGGCCAGGACGCCGAAGAGGAAGGCGAAGTGCCGGTCGATGAGGCACGGAATGCTGAGCACCACCAGCCAGGCGGGATAGGTACCGGTGCGGAAGAGGTACCAGCGGACGGTGGGCGGCACCCCACCCGGCTTGCCTCGCCGGGGCGCCAGGGCCCACTCCTCGTCCGCGTCCAGCAGGTAGCCGACGAAGCACAGCTGCCCCAACAACATCGCCGCCATGAAGGCCGCGACGAACGTCACCCGGGGCACGTCATGGAAGAAGAGGCGCGGCAACCCCAGCGACTCGAAACCACCCCAGACGATGCAGACCGGCAGCAACTGGAGCACCACCAGCAGGGGGTAGCGACCCAGCCATTCCACCAGGGGACGCAGGGGCTGTGCCGTCTCGCCCCGCCACCAGGACCGGACCCGTTCCAACGCCATGCCCCCAAGCCTGCCCCAGAACGGCACCCGCTTGGAACGCGGGGCCCCTCGACTGTTCACCGCCCGGCCGGTCCCTCGGGGAGCCAGAGCAACTCCAACCCGAGCTCCACCGCTTTGAAGGGCTCGGCGCGTACCCGCTCGTCCCCCCCGGCACCCCACCCCAGCGGTGTTCTTTCAACAGCTGACCCCTCGGGTCAAGTCCGCTCGAGTCCGAGGGCTGGCTGTCGAGGGTGTAAGGTGCGCCCCCGAGCCCGAGCACATGCCCCTCTCCCAACAGGCCAGAATCCGTCTCGCGGTCGTGGCCGCCATCGTCGTGCTGCCGCTGCTCTACTTCCACCGGGCGAGCCTCACCGACGAGGTCTTCATCGCGCGCGACATCCTCCGGGTCTACTACCCGCTCAAGCACTACTGGGCCGAGCGCGTCTCCCAGCTCCAGTTCCCGGACTGGTACCCGTACGACGGACTGGGCCAGCCCTACGCCGGCATGCTCATCTCCGGGGCGTTCCACCCGGCCAACCTGCTCTACCTGCTGTTGCCCCTGGGCTCGGCGCTCAAGCTCATCACCCTGCTCTCCTACGTGGCGGCGTTCGGCGGCACGTACCTGTTCGCCCGTCTCTGGGACATGAGGCGAGGCGCCGCGCTGCTCGCGGGGCTCACCTACGCGCTGAGCGGCTACATGGTGGGCATCAGCAACAACCTGCTCTACCTCATGGCGGCCAGCACCTTCCCCTGGGCCCTCTGGGGCGCCGAGCGCTTCCTGCGCCAGCCCTCGGCGGGCCGCGCCGCCGCCACCGCCCTCCCCCTGTGCCTGGTCCTCCTCAGCGGCGACCCGCAGAGCTTCGCCCTGTGCAACGGCATGCTGCTGGTGCTCGTGCTGCTGCGCCCGGCTCGCGCGGACGTGCTGCGGGCCGCGCCCCGGGCCGGCCTGCTCATCGTGCTCGGCGCGCTGCTGTCCGCGGTGCAGATCCTCCCGGTGCTCGGCATGCTGAAGGACGCCCAGCCCACTGCGGCCACCTTCGCGCAGGCCAGCATGTTCTCGTTCCACCCCCTGCGGCTGCTCGAGCTTCCTCTCGGGCCGCTCTTCGTGGACCCGGAGCTGGCGAGGGCCGCCTCGCCCCGCATGGCGAATGAGCTGTTCCAGTCGGGCATGGGAACCTTCTGGGTGCCCTCGGTGCACCTGGGGCTTCCGGCGCTGCTCCTGCTGGCCGGCGCGCTCTGGACGTGGCGGCGCCACCCGTTGACGTGGAAGGTGGCCGGGCTCGCGCTGCTCGTCCTGGCGCTGTCGTTGGCGCTCCACCTCCCGCTCTATGGCTGGCTCTACCGGTGGATGCCGTTCTGGAACGCCTTCCGCTATCCGGAGAAGCTGCTCCCCTACTTCCTGTTCCCCTGCGCGCTGGGCGCCGGGGCCGGACTGGAGGCCCTCCTCCGCGAGCCCCCCCTGGCCCGGCGTCTCGCCATGGCTGGCTTCGGACTCGCACTGGTGTGCGGCCTGCTCGCGCTGGGGGAATGGCAGGGGCGGCTGTTCTCGGACGGCGTAGTTGGCGCGCTCTGGAAGAACGCGGACCCGGACACCCGGCTGCTGCTGCACGGCAACTTCCTCACGGCGGCCCTCTCCGCGGCGGGCACGCTCGGGTTGATGGGCCTGATGCTGCTCCAGGAGGGACGGCTCAAGCTGCGCACGGGGGCGCTCCTCACGCTCCAGTTCGGCGTCCTCTACCTCGCCAACGAGGGCACCTACCAGGTGACCTACACGGACCTGCTGGAGCAGCCCTCGGGCCTGGTGGACGTCATCCTGCAACGCGAGCCGGACACGAGCGCGGGCCGGCCCCGGGTCTTCAGCGCGGTGGAGAATCCGCTGCCCGCCGAGCTTCCCCCCGGGCTCGACCTCCTCGATGTCACCGCCCTCAGCCTCGTGTCGTCGCTCGCGCCGAACACGACCGCGCTCTGGAACCTGGAGAGCGCCAACAGCTATCTGCCCGCCCACTCGCGGCGGCTGGGAGGGCTGATCACCACGTTCGACTCGTTCTCCATCTGGATGGGCCGCCTCTTCGGCCTCTTCCACGTGCGCTACATCGCCCTGGAGGCGCGGGACTTCGCGGAGATGCGCGGCAACCCGGAGGTCATCGTCGCCGAGGATCGCCGGATACAGTCGGTGCTGATCGGCAATCCGCGCGTGCTGCCGCGTGCCTACCTGGCCACGCCCGTGTGCGTGGCGGACGAGAGCGCCGCGCGGGCCCTGCTCGGCTCGCGCTCCTTCCAGCCCGGCCAGCAGGCCATCCTCGAGTGTGCTCCCGAGACGCCCCGGCCCGAGGCAGCGCCCGGCTCCGGACCCCTCGGCCAGGTGCGTTTCCTCCACCATGCGCCGGAGTCGGTGGAGCTCGAGGTGGAGGCGCGTGCGCCATCGGCGCTGGTGCTCAACGACGCCTGGTACAGCGGGTGGAGCGCGGCCGTGGACGGGCAGCCCACGCCCATCCTTCCGGCCAACGTGCTGGTGCGCGGGGTGCTCGTTCCGGCGGGAACCCACCGGGTCACCTTCACGTACCGCACACCCGGCCTGCGGCTCGGGGCGTTCATCTCCCTGGGAGTGCTGGGCCTGCTCGGGCTCGCGGTGCTCGTGGAGCGCCGCAAGACACCCGCCTCCCCCTGATCCCTTTTAGGAAAGTGGACTGTCCCCTCTCCCGGAGGGCGAGGGGAAATGGCCGCGGGTCAGCGCATATGCTCAGTGGCAGCGCGAAAACGTTCCGCACGTGACCCTGGCCTCCCAACGTGCTGTCCGCGCCGGGCGGGGTTCTCTACCGTCGGGCGCCGCTCATGCACTTCGACCTCGTCCGACGTCCGGCCCTCGTGACCTGTGCGCTGCTGCTCGGCACCGGTTGCTTCCACCTCACCGCGGGAGACAAAACCCGGGAGGAGTTCAAACCACCCCGCCGCATCGACCCGGCGGCCATCGCGGTGCCCGAGGGCTACCGCATCGAACCCCTCGCCACCGGCCTCACCTACCCCACCTCGGTCACCTTCGACGCGCAGGGCACGCCCTACGTCATCGAGTCGGGCTACTCCTACGGCGAGGACTTCACCGAACCGCGCCTCTTGCGCATCAACCCGGACGGCAGCCCCACCGTGGTGGCCACGGGCTCGCACCCGCCCTGGACGGGCGTCGTCTTCCACCAGGGCGCCTTCTACGTCGCCGAGGGCGGCACCCAGGGAGGGGGCCGCATCGTCCGCATCACCCCGGACGGGACGCTCACTCCGCTCATCTCCGGCCTGCCCAGCCTGGGAGACCACCACACCAACGGGCCGGCCATCGGTCCGGATGGGGCGCTCTACTTCTCGGTGGGCACGGCGACGAACTCGGGCGTGGTGGGGCCGGACAGCGCGAACGCGGAGAGCATCAACTGGCTGTCACGCGACGCCGGGTTCCACGACATCCCCTGCCGCGACGTCATCCTGAGCGGCCTCAACTTCACCAGCCCGGACCCGCGCACGCCCGACCCGGACGACCAGACCACCACGGGCGCCTTCGTCCCCTTCGGCACGGAGACGAAACCGGACCAGGTCATCCGCGGCCAGGTGCCGTGCTCCGGCGCCGTCTTCCGGCTCGCGCCCGGCTCCAGCTCGCCGGCGCTGGTGGCATGGGGCTTCCGCAACCCGTACGGCCTCGCCTTCTCGCCGGACGGCCAGCTGTACGTGACGGAGAACGGCCATGACGAGCGAGGCAGCCGCCCCATCTTCGGTGCCGGGGACTACCTCTGGGCCGTGGAGCCTGGGCGCTGGTACGGCTTCCCCGACTTCGCCGGAGGCCGCCCCGTCAACCAGGAGTGGTTCAAACCCTCCGGCGCGGAGCATCCGCCCCAGTTCCTCCTGGCCGAGCACCCCGCCCCGCCGCCGCGGCCGGTGGCCCTCTTCGGGGTGCACTCGTCCTCGAACGGGCTCGACTTCTCGCGCGGGGGCGCCTTCGGGCACCCGGGGCAGGCCTTCGTCGCGCAGTTCGGCGACCAGTCCCCCGACACGGGCAAGGTGATGTCGCCGGTGGGCTACAAGGTGGTGCGGGTGGACGTCAGCAACGGCGTCATCCAGGACTTCGCCGCCAACAAGGACAAGGGCAACGGCGGCCCCGGCTCGCACCTGGGCACCGGCGGGCTCGAGCGCCCCATCTCCGTGCGCTTCGACCCGGACAACGGCGCGCTCTACGTCGTCGACTTCGGGGTGA
This sequence comes from Archangium gephyra, assembly GCF_042230915.1. Classification (GTDB taxonomy): domain Bacteria; phylum Myxococcota; class Myxococcia; order Myxococcales; family Myxococcaceae; genus Archangium; species Archangium gephyra_B. Next base: position 10,889,458 of record NZ_CP102578.1, read on the forward strand.
TGACGGTGCTCGGCAAGGACATCAAGCCCTACCCGGGAACGGGCGTGCTCTGGCGCATCACCCCCACCGGAAAGAAGGAGGGACCATGAAGGCCATCGGCTGTCTGCTCGCGCTCACCACCCTGGCGGCCGTCAGCGGCTGCGGCCCCGCGCGCCGGGGAGTGCCCTTCGGTCCCCCCCTGCAGCTCACCGAGCGGCAGAAGCAGGGGCAGGTGCTCTTCATGCGCGAGTGCAATGGCTGCCACCCGGGAGGAGCGGGCGGCCTGGGCCCGGGCATCGCCAACAAGCCGCTGCCCGGCTTCGCCATGCGCACGCAGATTCGCAAGGGCGTGGGCGCCATGCCCGCCTTCACCGAGCAGATGCTCGGCGACGCGGAGGTGGACGCCATCGTCGACTACCTCAACGCGCTCCAGGAGACGCCGGGCCCCTTGTGAGCGGCAGGAGGGGCAGCAGCTCGCCGAGCCGCTCGATGCGGGCATCTCCCTCCAACCCCAGGCCCACGAAGCGCACGCCCGCGGCCTGGGCGGCGCCCCGGTCGAAGCGCGAGTCGCCCACCATGAGGGCCTCGCCCGCGGGCAGGCCCAGCCGGCCGAGCGCGTACAGCACCAGGTCCGGCGCGGGCTTCGCATGGGCCACGAGGTCCGCGCACGCCAGCACCTCGAAGAAGTCGAGCAGCTGCGCGGCCCCGAGCAGCGTCCGGGCGAGCGCGGACACCGTGTTGGTCACCACGGCGCGGCGCAGGCCACGCGCGGCCAGGGCCTCCAGCAGCACGCGCGCGTCCGGGTTGATCCACACCTCGCCCGCGTAGGCGGGCAGGTGCTCCAGGTAGAAGGCATCCAGCTCGGCGGGGGTGCAGCGCAGGCCGAAGACGCGTACGTCCTCGGCCGTGCCCTGCCCGAAGGTGGGCGCGAACTCCTCGCGCGTCACCGGACTGCCCCGGAAGCGCCGTCCCGCGTCCTCCAACACCCGCAGCCACGCCTCCTCGCTGCGGATGAGGACTCCGTCCATGTCGAACAGGACCGCGCTCGGAGCCATCTCAGGCCTTCGGCTCCTGGGAGCGCTCGTGCTCCTCGATCTTCTTGCGCACCTCCTCCATGTCCAGCGCGCGCACCTGGCCGAGCAACTGCTCCAGCGCCGCCTCCGGCAGGGCTCCGGGCCGGTTGAAGAGCTGGATGCCGTCGCGGAAGATCATCAGCGTGGGGATGGAGCGGATGCCAAACGCGCCAGAGAGCTCCGGCTGCGCATCCGTGTCGATCTTCCCGAAGGTGATGTCCGGGTGCTTCTCGGAGGCCTTCTCGAAGATGGGAGCGAAGGCGCGGCACGGACCGCACCACGCCGCCCACCAGTCGAGCAGGACGATGCCCTGCTTGGACACCGTGGCCTCGAAGTTCTCCTTGCCGATCTCCAACGTGGCCATGGTGGCCTCCTAGCGGACGTCGAGCAGTTCCACTTCGAAAACGAGCGTCGAGTTGGGCGGAATCACGGGCGGGAAGCCGCCAGCGCCGTAACCCATCTCGGGGGGGATGGTGAGCTTGCGCACGCCGCCGACCTTCATGCCGGCCACGCCCTTGTCCCAGCCCTGGATGACCTGGCCCGCGCCGAGCCGGAAGGTGAAGCCCTGGCCACGATCCCTGCTGCTGTCGAACTTCGAGCCATTGGTGAGGGTGCCCACGTAGTGCACCGTCACCGTCTTGCCCGCAGTCGCCTCGGCGCCCGTCCCCACCTTCACGTCATCCATCTTCAAGCTCATGCACTGTCTCCCGTGAAAGGCGGCCACATTAACGCGCCGGGGGCACGGGCGCTGCTCTCTCGGAAGGAAAAACGCGGCGCGGTGCCCACTCGTCGAGGCACCGCGCCGCTGGACTGTCATGCCGCCATCACACGCTCGGCCTAGAAGGTGCCGCCGATGTTGAGGGTGCCCTGGTAGCTACCGGTGCCGAACTGGTCATCGGCCACACCCGCCGGGGCGAAGTCCTCGTGGAGGAGGACGTTGTAGTTGACGCGCGCGTCGGCGGTGAAGTCACCGATGTGCGTGCGCAGACCGACGCCCAGGGGGATGCGCGAGCTGGTGTCATCCGAGAAGCCGAGGGCCTCGCCGTTGCGGACGTTGTACCAGTTGAGGCCGAAGCCGCCGAGCACGTAGGGCTGCACGGGAGCCGCGGTCAGGCCGAGGGTGACGTTGGCCACGGCGCCGTTGCGCACGACGTCCGGACCGCTGCCGCCCACGTCCGCATCCAGGTTGTTCACCGCGCCGCTGTAGCCCAGCTCGAGGCCGAACACCTTGCTGGGCCGCAGGCCGGCCATCACGCCCACGGTGGGGCCAGGGTTGATCTCCGGAGCGAGGCCACCGGTGTAGCCTTCCACGCCGGCACCGACGAGCACGGACAGGCCGCGCATGTCCGCCTTCTCCTCCTTCTTCTTCTCCTCGTAGCCGGAGCCGCCGAAGGCCTCATCGTGCGGGATGGCCTTGTCGGCCTCGCCGACATGGACGTCGTAGTCGCGCTGCAGCGAGGACTGCGGCTCCACCGGCACCTCACCACTGCCGCCCGTGGCTGGCTGGCCCTGCACCGGGGTGCAGTAGAGCGTCATGCCGCCCTGGCCCTGGATGGGGATGCCCGCCTTGGGCTGGACGTTCTGTCCGGCCTGGCCGGAGCCGCCCTGCCCCTCGAGCCCGGCGCCGCCCACGCCTTCGTCCTGCAGCCCGGTGTTGGGCACCGGCGCGACATCCTCCTGGTCGAGGATGATGGCGTCATCCTGATGGGTGTCACCCAGCCCCGAACCACCGATGTTGTCCGGGGACGTCTGTCCCTGAGTGCCCCCGGTGTCCTTGTCGTTCACGTCCTGGGCCATGGCAACGTTGCCGTAGATCAGCGCCGTCACGAGCCCAGCAAGAATCTTCAGTTTCATCCGAACCTCCGTCCGTCGGGTGGCTGACGGGAAATTCGTTACCGGGAAGATCCGCGGCAAGGCTTGAAACCCAAGACGGGGTGAGCCGGAACCTCGACCGGGAAGCATGCAACCGGGCGAGGCGGGGATGGCGGGGGCTTGGAGCGTGAGCAGATTGCTCTACCCCTTGGTCCAGTCGCTGCTGGTGACGACGGGCAGTTGCAGCGCGCGCTCGCGGTCCAGGTCCAGGTTGCCGATGTGCAGCGACAGCGGCGCCTGCACCCACTTGTAGATGGACTGGAGGAAGAGCCGGATGAACTTCTCCACGTAGCCGCGCAGCCGCGCGCCCTCGACCTCGGGGAACATGGCCTCCAGCGCGGCCTGCATCTCCGAGGGCACCAGCTTCTCGCCGGCGAAGAGGTAGAAGCAGGCATCGAGGATGGGGAAGGGCATCAGCTCCTCCTCGCCCACCTGGTTGTGCGCCAGCTCCGGCCCGGCCGGCTTGGCCAGCACCTTGCGGATGCCCTCGGAGCCCGTCTGCTCCAGCAGGTAGTCCAGCAGGTACATGACGACCGTCTTGGGCACGTTGGCGATGACGGCCAGCGCGCCCATGAGGTCTCCCCCCGTGGTGGTGTAGCCCACGGCGCGCTCGCTCATGTTGCCCGTCTGCAGGAAGAGGCCGCCGCTGGAGTTGGACCAGTTCCACATGCGCTGGGCGCGCAGGCGGGCCTGGATGTTCTGCTCGGTGATGGGCGTCACCTCGGCGCCCGCGAGCATGGTGCGGGCGATGGCCAGCTCGCGCTCGAAGGCCTCCTCGATGGGGACCACCTGGAAGGACACCCCCAGCTCGCGGGCGATGGTCTCCGCGGCCTCGCGGGTGGCGTCGCTGGAGTAGCGGCTGGGCATGTAGAAGGCGCGCAGCAGGCTGCCCGGGTTGTCCGGCCGCACGCGCTTCGCGTAGCGGTGGGCGATGAGCAGGGTGAGCAGCGAGTCCCGGCCGCCCGAGAGCGCGATGCCGATGACCTTGAAGGCGCGCGTCTTCTCGAAGTAGTCGCCGATGCCCAGGGCGAGCGCGTCGAGGATGTCCTCGCACAGGGCCTCGCGGGGAGAGCGGCGCGTGTCGGGCGCTGGGAGGAAGAAGCTGCGGTGCGCGGGCACCGGGTAGCGCAGCTTCTCGCGCCGGCTGGTGAAGGCCGCGGTGCAGTCGATGGTGGGCACCTGCTTGCCGCCCTCGCGCAACCAAGCCTCGCGGTCGCTGCGCCAGGTGGTGTTCTCCGCGCGCAGGCGCAGCGTACGGTCCAGGTCCACCACGGCCGCGGCGAAGCCCTCCTGGAAGCGGGGCTCCTCCAGCACGGGCTTGCCGTTCTGGTTGATGAAGCCACCCCCGTCGAAGATGATGCCGTCGTTGCTGCCCAGCGCGTTGGAGTAGGCGATGGTGCACTGGTGGTCCGCCGCGCGGGTGGCGAGCATCTCGCGCCGGGTGTCGCCGTGGCCCACGCGGAAGGGCGAGGCGGACACGTTCACCACCAACTCCGCGCCCGAGTAGGTGCGCCGGCGCATGGGCGCCTCGGGGCTCCAGATGTCCTCGCACACCTCGGGGGCGAGCAGGCCGAAGTCGAAGCGGAAGAGGTAGTCGCCGAAGGGGACGCCGCGGAACTCCTCGTGCATGCCGGGGTAGCCGCGCGAGAAGGTGCGCCCCTCGTAGAAGATGTTGTAGGTGGGCAGCTTCTCCTTGGGCACCAGGCCGAGGATTCTCCCGCCGGCCACGAGCGCGGCGCAGTTGTAGCGCAGGCCCTGGTGGTTGACCGCGACGCCCACGAGGAACACGGTGGGCAGCGAGCCCGTCTCGCGGGCGAAGCGCTCGAGCTGCGGCCACTGGTGGTCGACGAAGCCCTGCCACTGCACCAGGTCCTCGGGCGGGTAGCCGCCGATGAGCTGCTCCTGGAAGACGCCCACGGTGACGTCATCGGCGGCCATCCGGCGCGCCACGTCGAGCGCCTTGTCCACGTTGCGCCCGAAGGCGCCCACGGTGGTGTTGACGCTGGCGAGCCCAATCTTCACGAGCCGCATGGAACGTGCTCCTCCCTGACGAGTTGGTGGAGCACTAGCAGACGCCCGGCAGGGGCGGCACGCAAGTGATTCGGTGGGAAAGCTAGTTCAACGGCCCCACCGGCTTCACCGGGCTGAGGCGCGCGATGAGCTCACCCACGTCGTCGAGCACGGACTCCAGCCGGGAGCGCACGTCCAGCTCGCACAGCAGCTCCTGGCGCCGCTCCGGCTCCGGGACGACGGCGGCGGCCACCACGTCCGCCAGGGCGCCTCCCTGGGTGCGGGCCACCACGGGCAGCAGGTTCTCCGCGAAGGAGGCGGGTACCCGCCCGGCCAGTTCGAAGACGGCCTGGCGGAGCTGCTCCTCCTCGGGACCCTGGTAGTCACTGTCCGGCAGCAACTGGACCCTCACCTCGCGGTACAGGTGCTGGCTCGGCAGCTCCTCCAGCAGACGGGCACGGGCCACGCCCTGCAGGAGGATGTTGTAGCGCCCGTCCGGCAGCTCCTCGTGCCAGATGATGAGGCCGGCGCACATCATGGGCTGCATGGCAGGCCGCTCGCCGTACTGGCTCTCCCAGCCGGGCTGCAGCTGGGCGAGCGCCATCACCTTGTCCCCGGCGAGCGCGTCTTTCACCAGGGCGCGGTAGCGCGGCTCGAAGATGTGGAGGGGCAGGGCCGCGTGCGGAAAGAGGACCGCCGAGGGCAGCGGGAAGACCTTCAGCGCGTGGGTGGTGAGGGCGATGCGTTCGAGGGCCGTCGTCATGGCAGGGACACCGTACTCCGGTCATAGCGGCCAGAGGAATGCGGCGCATCCCCAGCCGCCAGGCAGGCGTCAGCCCCGGGACGGAAGGCTGGTAAAGTGTCCCCATTCCGCTAGGGTGCGCGGCCGCGATGTCCGACTCGACCCCCGTGACCGCCGCCGCTCCCGAGAAGCTCTCCTGGTACCGCCGCCTCTACCTGCGCGTGGAGGCGCTGGCCTCCACGAAGCACGCCTTGGCCGCCATGCTGCTGGTGTCCGTGGTGGATGGCTCGGTGTTCCCCATTCCACCCTTCGCGCTGCTGGTGCCGATGGTGCTCGCCCAGCCGAAGAAGTGGCTGCGCTACGCGGTGCTGGGCACGGTGGCCAGCCTCTTCGGCGGTTTCATCGGGTACTACCTGGGAGACCTGCTGCGCCAGGGCGCCATCAGCTTCCTGGACATCAACCTGGACGTGCGAATCGAGCGCTTCGGCATCAACGCGACGCTGGGCGAGCTGCTGGGGCAGAACTTCTGGGCGCTCGCGCTGCTGTGCTCCATCCTGCCCACGCCCTTCAAGGTGGTGGCCATCGGCAGCGGCATGGTGGGCGTGCCGCTGGACCGCTTCTTCCTGGCGGCGGTGCTGGGGCGCTCGGCGCGCTTCTTCCTGGTGTCCGGCGTGATGCGCTTCTTCGGGCCCACCGCCCGCAAGTGGCTGCGCGTCTGAGCCGGGCTTCCGGAGCCCGGGCTTGTGGGGCGCTTCAGGCCGCCGACGTGGTGGCCAGCGCCTCGTCAATGGTGGCCAGCAGCTCGTCGGGCCGCACCGGCTTCTCCAGGATCCGGTTGCGCACCGAGCGCACGAAGTCGCGCGTGGCCTGGGTGTAGGCCCCGCCGGAGATGAAGACGAGCCGCTCGGCCAGCTCCGGCACGTTGGCGCTCAGGTGGGCGTAGACGTCCATGCCCGTCGTCCCCGGCATCTGCAAATCACACAGCACCAGGTCGAAGCGCTGACCCTCGTTCACCCACGCGAGGGCCTCGGCGCCGCGCGTGGTGACGAACACGTCGTGCGTGGGCTCGATGAGCATGCGCATGGACTGGGCCAGGCGCGGCTCGTCGTCGATGATGAGGATGCGTCGGCGCGGCGCGGCCGCCGGTGCGGGCGTGGCGGCCCGGGGCAGGGGCGTCTTCGCGGGCCTGCTCTCGGCGGAGGGCAGCAGCACGGTGAAGCTGGAGCCCTTGCCTTCCTCACTGCTCACACGCAGCTCACCGCCGTGCGCCTGGATGATCTGCTGACAGATGGCGAGTCCCAATCCGGTACCCTCCCCCCATGACTTGGTCGTGAAAAACGGATCGAAGATGCGCGCCCGCACGGCCGGGGACATGCCACAGCCGGTGTCGGACACCTCTACCAGGGCGCGGCCCGAGTCGTCGCGGCCGGTGCGCACACGCACCTCGTGGTGCTCCGGGTCGCCCTCGGGTATGGCCTGCAGCGCGTTGACGAGCAGGTTGAGCATCACCTGGCCCAGCCGCGCCTCGCTGCCCAGCACCTTGGGGGGCTGGCCGAAGTCCTCCACCAGCCGGGCCCGGGGCCGCACCGCATGGGCCGCCATGCGCAGCGCGGGCACCACCACCTCGTTGACGTCCAGCATCGCCCGCTCCTCCCCCTGCTGCCGGCTGAACACCTTCAAATCGCGCACGATGACGCGGATGCGCTCGGCGCCCTCGCGGGCACTCTCCAGGCTGGCCCGGGCCTCGGCGAGCCCCTCGGGCCCCCGGGTCAGACTTTGTGCCACGCCCTCCAGGTTCAGCATCAGGTAGGCGAGCGGATTGTTGATCTCATGACCGACGCCGGCGGCCAGCGTGCCCACCGCGGCGATGCGCTCGGCGGACACCAGCTTCGCCTGGAGCTGCTTCTGCGCGGTGATGTCGCGGTGGGTGGCCACGAAGTACGCCACCTCGCCGTCCCCGTTGCGCACCGGGGACAGCTGCATCTCGCTGTGCACGCGCGAGCCGTCCTTGTGCACCAGCACCACCTCGCCGCGGAAGAAGCCGCCCTCGCGCAGCGCCAACAGCAGCCGCGGGTGCGCCTCCGGCTCCATGCCGTCCCCGCACAGCTCCTGCGGCGCGCGGCCCGCCAGCTCCTCCTGGGACCAGCCCACCATGGCGCGGAAGGACTCGTTGGCGTACACCAGCCGGAGGCCCTCGCCCGGGCGCAGCTCGCAGATGAGCACGCCCTCCTGCACGCTGCGCACGGCGGTGGCCAGCAGCTCCAGCTGGGCACTGGCCACCTTGCGCTCGGCGCGGGAGGCCGCCAGCAGCAGCCCGGTGAAGGCGACGGTGGCCAGGAAGAGCTGCAGCTCCAGCAGGTCCACCGCCCGCCCGTGCTCCGTCGAGAAGAACGGCCCATGGCCCGTGGCGGTGCCCCAGATGGACGCCCCCGCGATGACGAGCGTGGAGAGCGCCGCCCCCTGCGCCCCGAAGCGCAGCGCCGCCCACACCCCCAGGGGGTAGAGGAGGAACACCTGGGCATGGGCCAGCGGCGAGCCCCGTTCGCCCCCGATGAAGGTCCACAACACCACCCCGAGCGTGAGCACCGCCAGCCCCAGCGCCTCGCGCCAGCGCGGCTCCGCGTGCAGCCGGGAGAGCAGCAGCAACGCCGGCGCCACCACCAGGGCCCCCATGGCGTTGCCCAGCCACCACACCCACGCCGTCAGGACGAAGCCCGCCCCGTCCACCTGCTTCGTCACCATCAGGCTGAGCGCGCCCAGCGCGGCGCTGGCCAGCGTGCACGTGGCCGCCGTGGTGGCGAGCGCCAGCACGTCCTGCGTCCGGGAGAGCGTGGGAGAGAACCCCAGGCGCCTGAGCAGCAGCGCGCCCAGCACCGCCTCCAGCGTGTTGCCCACGGCCATGGCCAGCGTCGCGGCGGGAGGCGCCGAGCCGAACCACAGGATGGAGGCGAAAGCCGCCACGAAGACGGCCGGCCAGCGGGACACCCCGAGGAGGACCAGGCCCGCCAGCGCCACGCCGGTGGCGGGCCACACCGGGCTCGCGGCGCCAGCAATGGTCGCCTGCGTCAGCCCGAGCCAGCAGGAGGCGAAGTACACGACCGCCAGCGCGAGCATCTCGGCGATACCCCGCATGCCGGATGGCGACGAGCGGTCGAGGCGCTGTGGATGCGGCTGAATGGCGATGCCCCCCGTGTTGACGCGCCATGCTACCCCGCCCGGCACGTGCGGAAAATGTCCTCCGGGCTCGCGCCCTTGCCCACCCGACACATGAGCGGGCGGAGTTCACTCCCCGTCGTTGGGGTGCAATGGACCGGCGCGGCCTCCGTAGGGAAGGACAAGGAGGCAACACGAGAATGTCCCGCCCTGGTATCGCCGCTGTGCTGTCGTTCTTCATCCCCGGTGTGGGTCAGCTCTACAACGGGGACATCCTCCGGGGTCTCTTCTGGCTCATCATCACCCCGGGCTTCTGGCTGGGCACGGGTGGATTGCTCGGCTGGGTGTGCCACTTCATCGCCGCGGCCACGGCGCACAACCGCGCCGAGGACAAGGAGCGGGCCGCCCGGGCCAGCGCCTTCCCCCACCGCGTCAAGGTCGTGTAGCGGCGCGGGGCGCGCTCGAGAGGGCCTGGAGCAGCTCGTCCGCGGTGTGGGCGAGCGCCCGGGCCCCATGCGCCTGGAGCTCCTCCACGTCGCGGAAGCCCCAAGTGACGCCCACGCCGTACATGCCGGCGGCGCGCGCGGTGTCCATGTCCACCGCCGTGTCGCCGATGAAGGCGCAGTCCCCGGGCCCCACGCCCAGCTCGGCGGCAATCCCGAGCGCCGCCGTGGGGTCCGGCTTTCGCGGCACCCCGGCCCGCTCGCCGTAGACGACGCCAAAGCGCACCTCCGGCAGCAGGGCCTCCACCAACCTGCGGGTGGCCGCGTCGGGCTTGTTGCTCAGCACCGCCAGCTTCACGCCCTCGTCCTGCAGGCGGGCGAGCACCTCGCGCACCCCGGGGTAGGGGTGGGTGTGGTCCAGGAGGTGCTCGGCGTAGAAGGCCTTGTAGGCGGCCAGCACCGGCTCGTGGCTGTCCTCGAGGCCCGGGGGGACGGCGCGGGACACCAGCACCCGGACGCCCTCGCCCACGAAGCGGCGGTAGTCGGCCAGCGGGTGGACGGGCAGGCCGTGGGTGGCGAGCGCGTGGTTCATCGCCGCGCCGATGTCGCGCAGCGAGTCCAGCAGGGTGCCATCCAGGTCGAAGAGCGCGGCGCGCAGGTGCATGGGCATGTCCCCTGGAAACACCAACGCCCCGGCCCGGACAAGTCCGGAGCGCGGGGCGTGGGCTCTTCCGGGCACTCTGGCCCGGAGGGTGCGGCGGATTACGGGGTGGCGGCGGCCGTGGGCGGCTCGGCGCCGGCCTCGCCCTTCTGCAGGGTGGCGAAGTTGATGTTGTTGTAGCCCGCGCTGGCGCAGCTGAACATCACCCGCTTGATGATGGAGAACTCCACGTCCTTGTGGGCCTGGATGTTCACGTCACCCTTGAAGGCGTTGCTGTTGCCCTCGGCCATGGTGTGGAGGTCCTCGAACTGCTTCTTCATGTCCCGCAGCTTCTCCTCGAGAGCGGGAATGTTGAGGTACTCCTCCTTCACGAGATCCTGCACCCGGCCCACCACGTTGCCGGAGATGGTGACCTCGTCGCCGGAGACCATCACCACCGGGTTCATCTCCATTTCCTTGACGTTGACTGCCTCGGGCAGCTGGATGTCCTTGGTCATCATCAGCACCTCGCCCGTCGCCGAGAAGTTGGCGATGAGGAAGAGCACGATGATGACGAACATGTCGACCAGCGGGGTGATGAGCACGTCCGCGTTGCCGCCGTGCTTGCCGTGGTGGGCACCGTGGCCGAACACCTTGGAGTGTTGCAGCCGCTTGCCGTAGCGCTTGCCGGGAACCTTGATGGCCATGGTGGATGCTTTCCCTAACCCATGATGGCGGACACCGAGACCTGGGGCAGGCCGGCGCCGATGCACTGGTCGATGATGCGCACCAGGTCCTCGTAACGGACCTTGTCCTCGGTCTGCAGCGTGATGGCCGCCTGATCCGGGAACTGCGCCTTGAGCTCCTTGAAGCGGGCAATCAACGGCGCCAGGTCCAGCTTGCCGTTGGCACCGCGCTTGGCCTCGATGGGCGGGAACTCACTCTGGTCCGCCGCGAGCCGCAGCTCGGTGGGCGTGACGAACAGCGTCAACTGGACCGTCTTGGTCTGCTCTTCCTGCTTCTGCTCTTCCTCGGTGGCCGGACCGCCGGCCTGAGCCACCTGGAGCCGGCCAATCTGGGTCCAGACGGCCGTCATGATGAGGAAGCTGATGGTCACCGCCATCAGGTCGATGAAGGGGGTGAGGTTGATGGCAACGTCGAGTGACTTCTTGCCTTTACCTCCCCCGAGATCCATTCCACCGGCCATGGCACTCTCCTTCCGCCCGCGCTCGCTACGACGTTCAACGAAGAAGGGCGCGCGTCATACCCACCGACAACGCGCCCGGATTCCAGGTTCCCTGCAGGAGTGAACTTCTACTCCTCGGAGTCCCGGGCGGAGGCGGAGACGGTGGCGTTCTTGAACTTGTCGCGGTTGTTCACGATCAGGTTCAGCACGGCCACGCTCGTCTCGTTGATGTCGTTGACGATGGAGGTGGCGCGGCCCGACAGGATGGAGAAGGCCACGACGGCGGGGATGGCCGTGAGCAGCCCGAAGCCGGTGCAGTTCATGGCTTCGGAAATACCGTTGGCGAGAATGGTCGCCTTGTCGGCCGGGTTCACGTTGGCCACGGCCTCGAAGCAGGCGATCAGACCGGACACCGTGCCGAGCAGACCGGCGAGCATCGCCGCGTTGCCGAGCATGGCGAGGTAACCGGTGCGGGCCTCGATCTTCGGGGTCTCGCGCAGGCTGGCCTCGTCCAGGGCGGCCTGGACCTCCTCCTCGCCCTTGGGAACGTTCATCAGGCCGGCCTTGATGACCTGGGTGAGCGGCGTCTGCTTCTGGCCGGCCACGTAGTTGATGGCCTTGTCCAGGTCACCGGCGTAGATGTGCTTCTTGAGCCCGCGCAGGAAGGCGTCCTTGTTGATGGACGCCTTGCCGAACAACATGATGCCGCGCTCGATCATGATGGCCAGCGCGAACACCAGGCAGACGGCGATGGGATACATACCCCACTGACCCGCCTCCCAGCGCTTGGCAATCTCCTCGAAGAGGCCGCGCTCGGGACCGCCGGCATTGGCGAGGATGGTCAGATTCGTCAAAAACCCCGTGTTCATCGCTTTATGGCCTCCAGAGAGGGGCTGCCCGACATGGCGGGCCTAGCCAGCCGGGGGGTTTGACCGCATGGACTCCCACGCGGTTCCCTTGCCGGGAATGGCATGAATTGGAGCCGGACTTTAGGAACGCATCTCCAAGAGTGTCAAGGCACACCCAGTGCTCTTAGTTGCTGAAATCCCACGGGAATTTTGCGATCGGACACCGCCAGGACGGCTGGTCTGGTGGCGAACGAACGGTTCATTTCGCGCTGCGTCGCCTGCTTGACGGACCGGGGGGGCGGGGCTAAGGGCGGCCGATCATGGCCCGAAAGCGGATCGGCGAGCTGCTCCTGGAGAGGGGGGCGATCACCGCGGCCCAGTTGGAAGCGGCGCTCCAGGCGCAACAGCGGACCCACCAGCGGTTGGGAGCCGCGCTCGTGTCGTTGGGCGCCATCACCGAGAAGACCCTGGCCCACGCGCTGAGCGAGGCCCTGGGCGTGCCCGTCATCGACCTGGGCACCCGGCCCCCGGACTGGAGCGCCATCCACCTGCTGCGCTCGCGCTTCTGCGAGCAGCATGACCTGTTTCCCGTGGCCCTGGAGAGCGTGGGGGGGCGCCGGCTGCTGGTGGTGGCCATGGCCGACCCGCTCGACGCCGCGGGCCTCCAGGAGATGGAGTTCACCACGGGCCTGAAGGTGAGCCCCCGGGTGGCGCCGCTGTCCGCCGTACGCACCGCCATCCAGCGCTACTACCACCGGCCGGCTCCGGCCCCCGCCCAGGCCCCGGAGCCCATTCCGGACGCGCTGGAGGACGACATCGAGGAGATCATCGTCGGCGAGGAGCTGCCCCCCGGGGAGACGACGCGCCGCGTCTCGCTCGAGCAGCTCATCCAGGAGCGCGAGCAGGAGCGGCGGCGCAAGCGCGGCCAGGCCCGGCCCGCTGGCGCGAAACCTGCTGGGGACGTCAGCGCCGCGCTGGACTCGCTCTTCGGCGACTCGGCTCCTGCCGAGCCCGTGGACCGGGTGGAGGAGCTGGAACGCAAGTTCTGGGCCCTCATGCGCATCATGGCCCGCAAGGGACTCCTGACGAACGAGGAGTTCACCCGCGAGCTCGATGATGAGTCCGAGGGCTGAGTTGCGCCACGGGTAGGAACCCGGGGTCCTGGCACCCTCACCCCGGGGGGCTTGCCCCCCCTTTGAACGACGGGGGGCTCCTCTCCCGGGGGGGAGAGGGGAAGTTGAGGGTCAGTCCGCGAGCGGCAGGCGCACGGTGAAGGTGGTGCCCTGGCCCAGCTCGCTCTCCACGCCCAGCCGGCCCCCGTGCTTCTCCACGATCCGCTGCACGATGGAGAGCCCCAGCCCCGTCCCGTTGCCCTCCGTCTTCGTCGTGAAGAACGGCTCGAAGATGCGCGACAGGTGCGTCGGCTCGATGCCGCTGCCCGTGTCCTTCACCCACACCACCGCCTCGCGCCCCTCCCGCCGCGTCCGCAGCATCACCTGCCCGCCCGGCTTCATCGCGTGGCACGCGTTGGTGATGAGGTTGACGAACACCTGCTCCAGGTTGGCGGGCACCGCGGGCAACGGCGGCATCTCCCCGTAGTCGCGCTCCACCTTCACCTTCGACTGCGTCAACACGTGCTCGCAGTAGCCCACCGCCTTGTCCACCAGGGCGTTGAGCTGCACCCGCTCCACCTTGTCCTTCGCCGGCCTCGCGTACGACGTCAGGTCCCTCGTGAAGCGCAAAATCCGCTGCCCGCTCTCCAATATCTTCCGCAGCTTCTCCGAGTCCGCCGCCCCCGCGCTCCCCATCATCATCGCCCGCTGCAGCAGCGACTCCGAGTACGCCACCACCGCCGTCATCGGGTTGTTGATTTCATGCGCCACGCTCGCGGCCAGCTTCCCCATGGACGCCAGCTTCTCCGCGTGGATGACCCGCTGCTCCAGCTGCGCCACCACCGTCACGTCCTGGCCGATGGCCATCACCCCCTCCACCTCGCCCTGCGAGGTGAGCGCCGACGAGGTGGCGAACGAGACGCGCGCCTCCCCCGCGCGCGTACGCAGCCGCAGCTCGAAGTTGGGCACCGCCTCGCCCCGCATCGCCGCCGCCAGCACCGAGGCCAGCCGCAGGTGCTCGTCCTCGGGCACCAGCGAGAAGACGTCCTGCCCCAGCACCTCCTCCTTGCTGAAGCCGGTGAGGCGGCTGATGGCCTGGTTGAAGACGACCACCTTCTTGTCCCGGTTGGCCACCAGGATGAGGGCGTTGGCCTTCTCCAGCAGCTCCTCCAGGTACTTGCGCACGAACGTCAGCTCGTCGATGAGCTTGGCGTTCTTCACCGCCACCGCCACCTGGTTGGCCAGCTGCACCAGCACGCGCTCGTCCTGCAACGGGTCCGGCTCATCCCGCAACGAGGCCGGGTACTCCAGGTTGATGACGCCGTAGAGCTGCCCGCTGGCCACCAGCGGCGCGCTCACCCCACCCGTGCTGCCCTCGAAGAGCAACGGCACCAGCGCGGCCACCACCACCTTGCCCACCGGAATGGACGCCGCCGTCAGGTGCATCTTCTCCACCGCGGTGCGCTTGAGCACCAGCGGCTCGCGGGAGCCCTCCTTCAATCGCCCCTCGGCGTACAGGCTCGTCAGCCCACCGGTGCGCGCGTCGATGATGCGGATGCAGAAGGCCCGCCCGGGAAACAGCTCCTTCACCCCGCGCGCCACCGCCGCCACCAGTTCCTCCTCGCTGCCCGCCTCGGCCACGCTGCGCCCCAGGTCCAGCAGCACCCCCTCCGTGCGCGCCTGCTCCAGCAGCGCCTGCTCCACCACCACCAGCTGGCCGCGCATCAGCTCCGACTCGCGCCGCCCCACCACCGAGATGGACTCGCCCCGCCGCGCCAGCTCCATCACCACCACCCCGCCCTGCGGCAGCGGCACCTCCACCACGCACGCCGCCCCGTCCTCGGGCATCCGCGCCTGCCCCAGCCCCTCCATCATCTGCTCCACCGTCAGCCCATGGTCGAAGCAGAAGCGCGCGAACGCGCTGTTGCCCAGCTTCAGGCACAGCTGCGTGTCGCAGAGCGCCGCCGGCAGCTCCACCGTCTCGAAGAAGGCACGAAAGGCCTCGGCGGAGGGGCTCTCCGGCACGGGCAGGCGACGCGACTCAGTCGTCATGGGAGCTGGCTTTGTCGAGGTCCAATATCTGCTGGGACCCCATGTAGGCTTTCGTCTCGTAACGCGTGATGCGGCCGATCTTCCGGACGATCTCCGCCATGCGCTCGGCCTCGCGGTAGATGATGTCCACCGGCTTGTAGGAGGTGTCCTCCTCCTTCAGCCTGCGCTTGAGCAGCTCCGCGTAGCCCATCACCGAGGTGAGCGGCTGGTTGAGCTCGTGGGCGGCGGTGCCCGCCAGCGCGACGATGACCGCGTTCTTCTCGCTCTCCTCCAGGCGCGTCTCCACGTCCGACAGCTTGCGCTCCAGCTCCATGCGGTCGCGCAGGTCCGTGAAGATGCCCACGCTGGCCACCTCGCGGCCGCCCTCGTAGACGATGGAGGCCGTCATGTTCACCGGCACCAGCTGCCCGGTGCGGTTGACGACGTCCTGGCGGCACACCGACAGCCGCCCGCGCCCGCCGTGCTCGGTGCCGCGCAGCTGCGTCATGATGCGCTGGGCCACCCCATTGGGGTAGAGCTGGTTGACGTGCATGCCGCTCAACGCCTGCGGCGCGCCGTAGCCGAAGAGGGCCTCGGCCCCCTTGTTGAAGAGGATGATGCGGCCCTGCATGTCCGCGGCGACGATGGCGTCCACCGAGGAGTCGATGAGCCGCTCCAGGAAGTCCTTGGTGTGGCGCAGCTCGTCGGCCAGCTGGCGCGCCTGCGTCACGTCCCGGAAGGAGAGGATGATGGCCCGGCGGCCGTCCTCCAGCGGCGCCGCCGAGAGGCTCAGCGTGAGGCGCCGGCCATCGGGCGCGCGCACCATCAGGTCCACGTCCGAGCGCGACTCGCCGCGCCGGGCCGCCGTCACCAGCTCCATCAGCACCGACTCGTCCAGCGGCTGCGTCACGTCCACCAGGTGGCGGCCGTACGCGCTCTCCGAGGGCGTCGCCAGGATGGCCTCGCCCGCAGGGTTGAGGCTGAGCACGCACGCCTTGTCGTCGAGGATGGCCACGCCCTCGCGCACGTTGGCGAAGAAGAGGTGGTACGTCTCGAGCGAGGCCGCCTTGGCCTCCGCGGCGATGCGCGCCGACATCTCGCGCTCGGTCTGCCCGCGCACCGTCTGCAGCAGCGAGGCGTTGCGCAGCGCCACCGCCGTGGCGTGCGCCACCGTGTTGAGGAAGTCGATCTCATCCGGCGCGAAGGTGCGCCGGTCCCCGCCCGAGGCCCTCAGCAGCAGCACCCCGCGCACCTCGCCCCGGATGTGCAGCGGCAGCGCCGCGAGCGCCTGGATGCCTCGCGCGGCCACCTCGTTCTGCACCCCCTCCAGCAACGGGTGGTGGGAGGCATCCTCCACGATGACCGGCTTGCCCGTGCGCGCCGCCTCACGCACCTCCGGGTAGCGGTCCAGGTCGATGCGCAGGTCCTCCAGGTTGGGAGCGTCGCTGGCGGCCACCACACGCGCGCCCTCTCCCAGCCTGTCCAGCATCACCAGCGCCGCGCGGCTGACGCCGAGCCGCTCGGCCAGCCTGCGCGTGACGTCATGGAGCAGCGCCTCCACGTCGAAGCTCTCGGCGTAGTCCGCGGTGAGCTCCACCAGCAGCGACAGGTCCTGCTGCCGCCTCATGAGCTCCTGGCGCTCGCGGTGGCGCTCGGCGACACGCCGCAGCCTCCAGGCGAGCTCGTAGGGCTCGCCCCCGGCCGTCATCACCTCCGCGGGCTTGAGCGACTCCAGCAGGGCGAAGGACTGCTCCCCCGGCTCCACCAGGGCCACCAGCGAGAGCCGGGCCCCGGCGGGCGTGGCGAGCAGCGTGGAGAGGGCGGAGGTGCCCTCCGGCGTGGTGAGGTCCACCAAGCCGAGGGTGGCCTGCTCCGGCGTCTCCACCACCCGCAGGCCGGCCTGGGCGGCGGCGCGAGCGAGCGGCTCGCGCGCGGCCGAAGCCGCGGGCACCAGGACGACACCGAGGAATGGCTCACGAGAGGACACGGCTCGACTCTACCCCGGGTCCTGCCTCAGGGGCAGTCCACGACCCGGGTGACCCTGTCCGGTGCCCAACCGCGGGCCCGCCACCCCCTCGAAACCGGGGGCTTTTTCCACCGGGCGTACGGGCCCCGGGCGCACCCAAACACGAACGCCCCGGCCACAAGGGCCGAGGCGTCGGGGAACAGCCTGGGGATTCAGCGCCGGGCACGTCCTGCTCAGCCGCGGCCGTAGGGGCCCCGGTGCGAGGGGACCCAGACCCACTCCTGCACCGGCTGGTAGTAGCCCTCCACCCAGCGCTTCTCGTAGTGGCCGCCCTCGCACTTCGTCACGTTGCGGCGCGGCCGGTACCGGCAGTCCCGCTCCACCCAGACCTGCTCGTAGTGGCCCGGCACGAACTTCTGGACCGTTTGGAGCTCATAACGCCCCGACTGACGCGGCCGGTTGGAGCGCGGGGGCTGGGCCGGAGGAGGCGTCGGCGCCGGGTGGTAGCAGCCCCCGGTGTGGAGGTGCTGTCCGCCGTGGGAAGGCTGGCCCACCGGCGAGGCGTCGTGACGGCCCCACTGGGAGTCATCGGCCCGTGCGGCCACCGGGGCCAGGAGCAGTGCGGAGAGAGCCAGGGTGAAGAGTCCGTGCCGAAGCATCATGGTCTTATCCTCCCAATCGTTCTTGCTCCTTCTGACGGGCGCCCCCCCGGATTGATTCAATCCAGGACCCGCTCCCGGGGGAGACACCGTGTCACGAGGCCCCGGGGCCTCCCCGACAAGCTGGCAGCCTCGCCGCCCCTCCCGGGCCTCCTTCCGGGCGGGACTCCGCGGGCCCGCCGCGTGCACACTCCCGGCCGGGGCGCGGCGTGCCCGGGCCACCGGAGCCAGGACGCGATGAGAACGGGACTCCTCTTGATGGCCTGCGGCGGCGCCAGCCTGGTGCTCGCGTTGCTCCTGGGCTCCGCCGCCGGGAGCTGGGCGCTCGCGTGGTTCGGCGTCAGCTTCCTCGGAGTGGGCGGGGCCTACCTGCGCCGCGGAACGGGGCTGCTCGGCAAGCGCCAGGATGGCTCTCTGGCATGGGGCCCGGTGCTGCTGCTCCTGCCCTACTTCCTCTTCGCCTGGACGGTGTGGCACGTGCGGCGTGTGCTCTCGCGGCAGCCGTGCTTCCACGAGGTGGCCCCGGGACTCCTCCTGGGACGCCGCCCCTTCGCGCACGAGCTGCCGCCCGCGGTCTCCCTCGTCGTGGATCTGACCTCGGAGTTCGCCGAGCCGCGCGAGGTCCGCACCCGGGCGCGCTACCTCTGCCGCCCGGTGCTGGACACGTGCGCGCCGGACGAGGACACGCTGCTGGCCATCGTCGGCGCCGTCCTCGCGGAACCCGGGCCGGTGTACGTCCACTGCGCCAACGGCCACGGCAGATCCAGCACCGTCGCCGCGGCCATCCTCCTGGCCCGGGGCCACAGCCCGGACGTGCACGGCGCCGAGCTGCACCTGCGGCGTGCACGTCCCGGCGTGAAGCTCCACGCCGAGCAGCGGGAGGTGCTCGTGCGCACCGCCCCGCGGCTCCGGGAGCTTGCAACGGGACGCCCTACTTCTTCGGCTCCTCCGGCTTCTTCGCCGGCTCCGGCTTCTGCCCGCTCAGGCTCTGGTACGCGACCGTGAGCCACTGCTCCGGCTTCAGGAAGCCATCGCCCCACGTCTTGTACTTCTCGGGCATGCCCTCGGCCTTCACCTGCTCGAGCGTCTTGCCCGCGGCCAGCTTCCCCTTCACCAGGGACACCGTGTCGCGAAGCATCTGCGCGAAGGTCTCGAGCTGCTCGCGCCCGCTGAGCGCACCATGGCCCGGGATGATCTTCACGCCGGCGGGCAGCGTCTGCAGCACCCGCTCCACGTTGCGCAGGTAGCCCTCCAGCGAGCCCCCACTCTCCAGGTCGATGAAGGGGTACTTGTCCCCAGTGAACTGATCTCCCAGGTGCAGCACGTTGGAGCCGGTGAAGTACACCATGCTGTCGCCATCCGTGTGGCCCGTGGGCAGGTGCGTCACCTGGATCTCCTCACCGTTGAAGAAGATGGAGATGCCCTGGTCATAGGTGATGACCGGCAGCGCTTCCTTGGGCGCGGGCGGAATCTTCATGCCCATCGCCGCGCTCTCCAGCCCGTTCATCAGCCGCGTGCGCACGTGCTTGTGCGCCACGATGGTGCCCTCGCGGCCGAAGGCGGCGTTGCCACCCGTGTGGTCGAAGTGCCAGTGCGTGTTCAGCACGTACTCGGGCGCCTTGACCTTGCCCTTGGTCAGCTTGCCGAGCTCCGCGCGAATCTTCGGCACCAGGGGCGCGAACTGGTCGTCCACGATGAGGACGCCGTCCGGGCCCACCGAGACGCCGATGTTGCCGCCGGCACCCTCGAACATGTGCACGTTGCCCGACACCGGCATGGACTTCACCTGCACCTTGGCGAGCGAGGCTTCGTCGAACTGGGCGGACGCCACGCCGGGCAGGACCAACAACGCGGAAACGAGGAGCTTCTTCATGGGGAGCGTTCCATTCGAGTTGGAGACGCTCCACACCATATGCCCGGCGGACGGACCGCTCCAGGACTCGCGGTGCCCGCCGGCTACGGAGGGCAGCTGGCCGTGGCCGCCGGGCTGATGATGGCTCCCGCGGGAATGGAGGAGCAGCTCGTCACGCCTCGCAGGAGGATGCGGCCGGCGGCACCACCGCCACCGCCTCCGGCACCATGCGTGCTGCCAGAGCCCGTCCCATCGAGACCATCGCCGGGACCGGTACTCCCCGCCGCTCCCGCGCCCCCCGCGCCTCCGTCAACCGCGGTGCCGTCACCGCCCGCCACCGCGATGGCGGTCTGCGTGCTCCCATCCGCACCAGCGGTTCCCGGGGATTGCGTCCCGCTCTGAGCATCAGAGCCCTCCCCGCCCGCTCCGCCATTCGCGGTGACCCGGGCGGTGGACTCGACCACGAGAGTGCCGGCTTCGAGCACCAGCATTCCTCCGCTACCGCCGCCACCGCCACCCGCCGCGTTGTTGACGGTGGCATCGCCGCCGCCACCGCCAGCGCCACTCACGGACACCACGCTCCCCAGCGTCAGCGTGCCCGCCACCGAGAGTTGCAGCGACCCACCGCCAGGGCCTCCCTCGCCCGGGGTCGTGCCCGTGATGCCGCCCCCCGCCCCACCCTGGCAGCCCCCCTCCAACGGAGAGAAACCGCCTGTCACCAGAGCGCTCCCCTTCGCGCCCCTGGTCGCAGTGGCGCCGCCGTCCTCGGCGCCGCCGAGGCCCCCCTCCGTCGCGAGACCACCGCCTCCGCCTCCGCCTCCATCATTCCCGCTGAGACTCCCCGCCCCGCCCGTCCGTGCCGAGCACCCCACCCCGCTCCCCGCTCCCACCCGCGACGCCCCACGCGCCGAGTGGGCCAGGAGTTCCGCGTTCAGCGTGGCATCGCCATACACCGCCAGGATGACGGGCCGCGTGCCCACCACCCGCAGGGGTGCATTCAGGGACAGGTGGCGGACCGCGAGCACCACGTTGCCCCCCGTCACCACGTGCGTGGGCGGAGTGAAGCTGCACCCCGGAGCGAACGTCCACGACGGCGTGCCCGAGGAATCGAAGGTGGCATCGCACGTGACGTCCAGGTCGTCGATGGGGTTGGACGCGATGGCCACCGGATCGAAGTTGTTCGTGACGGCGTAGGTGAACCGCAACGGCTGGCACTCGCCATCCGCATCGCAGGTGCCCGCGTTCCCGCCCTGGCGGCAGACCTTGCCCACCTGCGCGGCGACCACACTGAACTGGCACTTGCCATCGGCGGAACAGACCGGGAGGGCCTCCTTGCAGACGCTCGGCGCGGTGCAGCTGATCGTGCCGTCGCAGGCCCCCGCGCCATCGCACCGGTCCGACGTGGTGCAGTCCTTGCCATCATCACACGCCGCCGACGGAGGCTTGGGATCGTAGCTGCACGAGCCCGACGAGGGATTGCAGGTGCCGATGTCCGCGTGGCACTGGTCCGGCGGCCCGTTGCACGTCTTCGCCGTGCCCGTGCACGTCCCGCCGCCGTTGCACTTGTCATCGAGGGTGCACTTGTTTCCATCGTCGCAGGCCGCCGAGGTGGGCCGGGGGGCGTACTCGCACGCGCCCGTCGCCTCCTTGCAGGTGCCCGCCGCCTCGCGGCACGTGTCGGGCGGCGTGTTGCAGGGATTCGCCGTGCCCGCGCACGTCCCGCTGCCGTTGCACCGGTCAGCGAGGGTGCACTTGACGCCATCGTCGCAGGACGCCGTGGTGGGCAGAGGCGCGTAGTCGCACTCGCCCGTCGCGGCGACGCAGGTCCCCGTCTCCGCGTAGCACTGGCCCGGCCGCGCGGTGCACGTCTTCGCCGTGCCCGTGCACGTCCCGCTGGCGTTGCACGTGTCGCCGCTGGTGCACTTGCTGCCATCATCACAGGCCACGCCGGCGGTGACCGGATAGACGCAGGTGCCCGTGCCGCACGTCCCCGCGCCATGGCACTGAGCCGGCTGGTCGCAGGCGCTGTTGCAGCAGATGCCCGCCACGCAGAAGCCCGAGCCGCACATGTCATCGCTCGTGCAACCGCCGCCGTTGCACTCCTGCTTGCCGTCGCAGTCGAAGTCGGTGTTGAGGTTGGCGGCCCCGTCGCACACCGCCGTGGCGCCGGGGTGCACCGCGTCCCGGCCATCGTTGCAGTCCGTGCCCTGGATGGCACTGTCACCCGGAGCGCGCGCGGCGTAGCCGTCCTTGTCCACGTCCTGCGCCAGCAGCTCGAGCGCCGCCGGCACGGAGCCCTCGGCGGGCAGCGTCACCGCCGAGGCCAGTTGCCGCGTCTCGATGGCGGTGTCCGTGCAGTCCGCCGTGGCGTAGGAGGCCACCTGGACCTGCACCTGCGGGCTCCAGCTCTTCTCGCGGTACACGGCGAGGATGAGCGTCCGGTCCTCGTCCGTGGCGAGCTTGGACTGGGTGATGAGCTCCTCACTCTTGCGCTCCGGGGCCGCCGCATCCGAGGCGGTCACCCGAAGGCAGCGCGGGGTATAGCCCGGGTACTTGACCGTGAGGGCCACCGCGCTGTCCGTCACCTTGTCCGAACAGGCGGCGAGGAGCAGCAGGCATCCGACAATCCATGCATGACGCATGGACGCGGAGCCTACCTCATTCCTGGGGCTGCTGCGGGGCCGACTCGCCCTCCGGTGCGGCCTCGGGCTCCACCGGCACCGTCCAGAACGCGTAGCCACCCTGCACGCCCGCGGGCAGCACCACCTCCACCAGGGGATTCTCCGCGAGCAGCTCCGGCGTCACCGGCAGCTGGACGAGGCCATTCGCATCGCTCGTCGCCACGACGCGGCCGCGGCCCAAGGTCATGATGACCCGGGCTCCCGCGATGGGCTTCTCCGTCTCCGGCTCCAACAGGCGCACCGTCGCCTCCCCCTTGTCCTTGGCCGCCTGCGGCTTCATCGCGGCCATGTCGGGCGGCAGCACCTGCCGGTAGTAGGGACGCAGCGCGCAGGCCGACAACAGGCCGAGGGACAGCACGGCAAGGCACAACAGGGGACGCATCGGACGCATGGGGGACTCCATCCAGCCAGACAGGGGCACGAGGGAGGCGCAGCATACCGGCCAGCCCCGAGCCGCCAAGCCCCGTCACGCTCGCCCGGACGCCTGCCCTCCCGTGGGGCTGTCCCACCTGTCTGCCGCACGGGGATGTCGCATCTTCAACGGCAGCACCATCCACGGCGGAGCCTTCCGCCTCCACCCACCGGGAGAGCACGCATGTCCGACTTCATCGATCCCCAGAACCCCAAGCCGAAGACCCGCCGCGAGGTGCTTGAGGATGCCCAGTGCGATCGGGGCCTCATGGGGGGCCGGGAGATCCACACCACCGCCTCCGAGCCCCTGCCCGACATCGAGGAGAGCGGCTACCACGAGGTCCTGGTGCGCGAGACGCCCACCGAGGGCATCGACATCAAGAACCGGGGCCTCGTCATCGGCGCCTTCACCATGACGTTCGTGGGACTCATCACCTTCTGGATGCCGTTCCTCAACGGCATGCTGGGAGGCGTCTTCGGCGGCTTCTTGGCCAAGCGCTGGAAGCGCGCCTTCGTGGCGGCGGCCATCGCCTCGGTGGGGGTGCCGGCGATCATCGCCTTCCTGTACGGCTGGGACACGCCAGACCTGCTCTATTTCATGTATGGCCTTGGCTTCTGGAGGTGGACGGCGCTGCACGTGCTCGGCACGTTCATTGGCATGGCGTCCGGCGTGTACTCGCGGCCCCTGGCGGAGCGGCGGGGCCTGCGGCGCGAAATCACCGTGGAGTAGCTGGCGCGAGCCGCGTGACCCGGCCCCGGTCCCCCGAGAACCGGGCCACGCGGCCCCGCGAACCCGCGAAAGAGCCCGCCCCCCCGCGAGCCTGACCCGGGGCCTTCCATGACTGGGTGTCGCAATTCCATGCGGGAAATCCCGTAGACACACTCACCCCGAGTGCAGGTTTTCCATTTCATGTGCAGGTGTTCCTTGGCATTGCAGCCAACCCGCATATAGTCCCAATAACGTGGAACCATTGGATTCGCAGGATCAGCAATTGTTGGGGGACCTGCGGGAGCGGCTCGATACCGTTGAGCCGGGAGTGGATGTGTTGCCCCAACTGGTGGACGCGCTGCGGGAAGCCCTGCACGCGGAGCGAGGCCTCGCCTATGGCGTGGACATCGGGCCCGAGCGCTACCAGGTGAGCTACCTCCACATCGCCGGCTTCCCCATGACCCCGGAAGCCGCCTACGCGTACCTGGACGGCTTCGTCGGCACCCGGCGCGACTGCTGGGGGTACTTCAATCCCGCATGCCCGCAGCCGTCCCAGCGCAACCGGGAGCTCCAATTCCAGGCGCCCGGGACGAACGCCGCGCCCCTTCCCCCGCCCCAGGACGAGCGGCTCACGCTCTGGAAGACGCTCGGAGTCCACGCGGAGGAGCAGGCGCGGATCCAAGCCCAGGTGCGCGCCAACATCGGCGGCTTCCTCCAGGGCTGTGGTCTGGATGGGATGATGTTCCTGCGCGTGCTCGTCTGCGACGGCCCGGCCCTGCTGGGGTGGGTGGGCGCGATGCGCTCGGAGCCCTTCGAGGCGCGGGAGCTGCAGCTGATGCGGGAGCTCATCCCCTCGCTGCAGCGCAGGCTGGTGCTGGACACGCGCCTGCGCGAGGCGGGGATGCTCCACGCGGCCCTCGAGGCGACGCTGGAGTCGCTCGGCCAGTCGGCGTACGTGGTGACGTCCACCGGCCGCGTGGTCCATGCCAACAGCATGGGGAAGGCCCGGTTGGAGCAGGACGCGGGGCTGGTGGCGGAAGCCCTGAAGCGGCACCTGCGTGGCGAGCCGCCCAGCGGGGAGCTCTCCTTCACCCCGCTGCGCCTCAACGGCGCACCCGCGCACTACCTGGCCATCGTCCAGAGCGAGCCTCCGCAGGCGCTCGCCCGCGTGCACACGCTCAGCTCCGGCTGGGGGCTCACGGCCCGGGAGATGGAGGTGCTCGGACGGCTCGTGCGCGGTGAGTCCAACAAGGCCATCGCCCTGCACCTCGGTTGCGCGGAGCGCACCGTGGAGGTGCACGTCACCCGCATCCTCGCCAAGGCCCAGGTGGAGAGCCGCTCGGCGCTCATCGCCAAGTGCTTCCTGGCCTCCTGAAGGGAGCGGGCAACCGGGCACCGGCTCGCGGGCGAGACTAGGATGGGGGCGTGAGCACTCCCCGCGTCCAGTCCGCCCTCGCCCGCGCCGCCGAGGCCGTCCGCCGTGGTCCCCACTCCACGCCGCCCGATGGGCAGCGCCGCACCCGGCGCCTCGTCATCGGAGACCCGCAGGCGGACCTCACCCGCTTCCTCGCCATCCTCGACCACCATGACCTGCTCGGCCCGGAGGGGTGGCTGCGGCCCGAGGTGCAGCTCATCTCGGTGGGGGACCACTTCGACTGGGGCAAGCCCGCCGAGCGCGAGGAGGCGGCCACGAGCGCGCTACGGCTGGTGGCGTGGATGGCCGCGCACCCGGCGGACCAGGCGGTGCTGCTGCTGGGCAACCACGATCTGGGCCGCGTGGGCGAGCTCGCGGGCTTCACCGACGCGCGCTTCGCCGCCGCCCAGGCGGAGGCCGACGGCATCTACCGGGGGGACGACACCGACGAGGCCCGGGAGCGCGACTTCCTCACCCGCTACCCGGAGCTGCCCAACGTGGAGCTGGCGGCGCGCGACTTCGGCAACTTCCGCGAGGTGCAGCGCGACTGGGTGGCGTACCTGCTGCGCGCTGGACGCTTCCGGGTGGCCCACGCCGCGGCCGAGCATCTGCTCGTGCTGCACGCGGGCGTCACGCGCGAGGACCTGGGCGTGGTGGGGCTGGCCGAATCGCAACAGGCCCACGCGCCCTCGGTGGCGGAAGCGCTGGAGCGGGCGCTCGCCACCGCGGTGGCGCAGTGGAAGCTGGGCCCCTTCTCCCTCCCCGGGCTGCACCACCCCGGCAGCGCCGCGTACGGCGAGGGCCGCGGCATCTTCTACCACCGCCCCAGCCTGCGCCCCGAGGACGCCGCCCACCGCGCCGCCACGCCCCGGCGCCGCTTCGACCCGCACCGGCTTCCGCCCGGCCTCACCCAGGTGGTGGGCCACACGCGTGACAAACGCAGCCGCGAGCTGCTCGCGCTGCCCCGCGAGGGCGCCCGGGACGGCGTGCTGCGCTACCTCGTCACCGACGGCACCACCCTCCATTACAGCCTCGGCACTCCGCCCCCCACCGGCCCCGGCGAGGCGGTGCTCGTCTTCACCGATGGCGGCATGCGCGAGTCGCCGTTGGAGGCGTACGAGCTCTACGAGATCCAGGGAGGACAGGGATGAGGAAGATGACGCGGAGACTCGTGGGGTTGGCGCTCGTGGGCACCCTGGGCCTGGGAGGGTGTGCGGCGCCCCAGCGCACGGCCACCCGGGAGGCGCGAGAAGCGGAGGCCCAACTGGCGGAGCACGCCGAGGGGCAGGGGCAGGAGTCGCCCGAGCAGGAGCAGGCGGAGCGGGACGCCTTCGCGCGGCGAGCCATGGAAGCCCTGCGCGCCTCCGGGGAGAAGAGCCCCATCCACTACGACGCCGGCGGCTTCCTGCTGCGGCTCGGAGACAAGGACGGGAGCACGGTCTTCCTGGCCAACTTCTTCGACGAGTACCGCTCCGGGCCACCGGAACAGCGGGACGAGGTCTTCGCCCGGCTCACCCGCGTGCTGGAGATGCCGGACCTGCCCGCGACGCTCGCCGAGGCCCGGCCGAACGTCTTGCCCGTGGTGCGCAGCCGCACCTTCTTCGAGCAGCTCCCGCTGGTGATGAAGAGCGCCCCGGGCAAGCCGGCGCCCATCGCCTGGAAGCCCCTGGGAGGCATCCTCGGCGTGGGCCTGGCCTTCGACGGGCCGGACACCCTGCGCTACCTGGGGCCCGACGAGCTGGCGCGCTGGGGCGTCTCCTTCGAGCAGGCGCTCGGCATGGCCACGGAGAACCTGCGCTCGCGCAGCACCGAGCCCCTGGAGCAACTCGCGCCCGGCACCTGCAAGGCCCCCTGGGAGGACAGCTACGCGGCCTCGCGCATGCTGCTCGACGAGGTGGTGCGCCGCTGCCCGGTGAAGGGGACGCCGGTGGTGCTCGTGCCCCATCGGGACCTGCTCCTCGTCACCGGCTCCGAGGACGAGGACGGGCAGCGCCAGGTGGCCGCCCAGGCCCTGCGGGCGATGATGGCTCCGCGCGCGGTGGACGGCCGCGCCATGCGCCTGACGCCCAAGGGCTGGGTGCCCTTCATGCCCGAGCGGCTCAGCAACGCCTGGGGGGACTTCCGCAAGCTGGAGCTCTTCACCCGGGCGCGCGACTACGACGAGCAGTCGCAGCAGCTGGAGAAGCACTACGAGGAGAAGGGCGTGGACCTCTTCGTGGCGGCCTACACCCCCTATGAGGACGAGCGCGGGCGCAGCCTCAGCTACGCCGTCTGGCTCAAGGGCGTGGACGCCGTCCTTCCGCGCGCCGAGGTCATCTTCTTCATGGACCCGGCGCTCGGCGCGGAGGCGCCGCCGGTGGGCATCGCCCGGTGGGAGGAGGTGTCGCGGGCGGCCGGACAGCTGCTCGCGCCGGTGGAGGGCCTGTACCCCGAGCGCTACCGGGTGAAGGGCTTCCCCACCGAGGAGCAGCTCGCCCGGTGGAAGAACACCGACCCGGGCGACCTGTTCGACGCGGACGGGCCCTGAGCACGGGCCCGTCCCCTCACTTCGCCTTCGTGTCCGCCAGCTTCTTCTCCAAGGCGGCCACCATGCGCGGCGAGGCCTGCGCCCCGGAGAGCGTCTTCGCGTAGGCGATCGCCTCCTCCAGGGTGCGCACGGCCTCGTCCTTCTCACCCCGGGCGACGTAGAGGTCCGCCCGCTCCGAGAGGACGCGCAGCCGCCGGCTGCCCTGCACCTTCGACAGGGCGCGGGTGCTCGCGGCCAGCGCCTCGTCCAGCCGTCCCAGCCGCCGGTAGAGGTTGGCCAGGCGCGCGGGCGGGTTGTAGTCGTCCGGCAGGTCCTTCTCGCTCTGCTCGATGGCGGGCACCACCCGCATCGGGTCGCCCAGCAGGAGCGCGGCGCCGATGCGATGCGAGTCGAACACCGTGCGCTGCTCGGGCGTCGGGGCCCGGGCCGCCTCGGCCTCGAGGAAGGTGAGCCACTGCTCGGCGAGCGCCTTCGCACCGGCCATGTCCTTGGCCTCCATGCGGGCCTGGACCAGCACGTCGTACACGCCCGAGCGGTCATCCCCGGGCATGGCGATGTCCGGCGAGAGCGCCTCGCGGGCCTTCGTCTCCAGCGACTCCCTCAGCGCCTGGACGTCCGCGGTGCCCGCCGGCACCTCCAGCGCACAGGAGAGCCCGAGCGCCGCCGCGTTCGCCCACGAGGCCGAGTGCGGCAACCTGGGCAGCTCCGCCAGCGCCGTCCGGGCACACGCCTCGTGCCGCTTCGCTCCGTACTGGGCGACGAGGGTGGACTCCAGCGCGCGGCCACGACGGGACCAGTCCGCCGGAGCCTCGGCCAGTGCCTGGGCGAGCACGTCCGCCGCCTCGGCCGCCTTGCCCTCACCATAGAGGGCATCGCCTCGGGCCAGCAGCGCCTCGGGTCCCTGGGCGACGCCACGGTACGCCCGCTCGCCGTCCTCGAAGAGCTTCTCGAGTTGGGCGACGGTGGCACTGCCCGCGAAACGTACGAGGGCCTTCTCCTCCCTCGGGTCGATGATGAAGAGGGTGGGCCAGTTCTCTACCGGGTACTTCTCCTGGAACAGCGCGTTACCGGGAACATCCGTGTTGATCTCGAGCCAGACGAACCGTCCGGCGTGCCGCGCGAGCGCTTCATCCGTGAAGACGAAGGCACGCATCGAGCGGCACGTGTGTCACCACGGGGCCCAGGTATCAACGAAGAGGGGCAATCCCCTCGACTTCGCCTCCGACAGGGCACGCGAGTAGTCATCCTCGATGAACGGCAGGGGGGCCCGGGCATGCGACGCCGCGGGCTCGGACACGGCCGAGGTGCGCGCGGTGGAGCAGGCCAGCAGGCCCACCACGAGCAAGCTGGAGAGGTGCGTTCTCATGAGCCCGGCACCCTACTCCGGGAGCGGGCAGGGGAGAAAGCAAGCCACGTCGGCCCTGTCGGGAGTGGGATATGGTGGCCCGATGAGCGGCCGAGTCCTTCTCATCGACGATGACCCGAGCATGGTGGAGATGCTCCAGAACCGCCTCACCCGGCGCGGCTTCACCGTCACCCCGCTGACCGACCCCAACGCGGCCCTGCCGCTGCTGATGGAGCAGCCCTTCGACGTGGTCCTCACGGACCTGAACATGCAGGGGCTGAGCGGCACCGAGCTGTGCGAGCGCGTGGTGGCCAACCTGCCAGAGTTGCCGGTGGTGGTGGTGACGGCCTTCGGCAGCATGGAGACGGCCGTGGCCGCCATCCGCGCGGGCGCCTACGACTTCATCACCAAGCCGGTGGACATGGAGGCGCTGGCGCTGACGCTCGCCCGCGCCGTGCAGCACCACCACCTCAAGGGCGAGGTGGTGCGTCTGAAGAAGGTCGTCACCGAGTCCCAGCGCCTGGGCGGCCTGCTCGGCTCCAGCCCGCCGATGCGCAAGGTGTATGACCTGCTCGGCCGCGTGGCGGACTCGGACGCCACGGTGCTCATCAATGGCGAGAGCGGCACGGGCAAGGAGCTGGTGGCCCGGGCGCTCCACGAGAAGAGCCGGCGTGGCTCGGGGCCCTTCGTGGCCGTCAACTGCGCGGCCATGCCCGAGGCCCTGCTGGAGAGCGAGCTGTTCGGCCACGCCAAGGGCGCCTTCACCGATGCCAAGGCGGCGCGCTCGGGCCTCTTCGTGCAGGCCAACGGCGGCACGCTCTTCCTCGACGAGGTGGGGGAGATGCCTCTGGGCCTGCAGCCCAAGCTGCTGCGTGCCCTGCAGGAGCGCGTGATGCGTCCGGTGGGCGGGGATCACGAGGTGTCCTTCGACGTGCGCCTGGTGGCCGCCACCAACCGCGACCTGGAGGGCATGGTGGAGGAGAACCGCTTCCGCGAGGACCTCTACTACCGCCTCAACGTGGTGCAGATGGAGCTGCCGCCGCTGCGCTCGCGCGGAGGGGACATCCTCCTGCTGGCCCAGCACTTCATCGAGCACTTCGCCGCCCGCGCGGGCAAGCGGGTGACGGGCCTCAACGAGACCGTGGCCGAGCGGTTGATGAGCTACAGCTGGCCCGGCAACGTGCGCGAGCTGCGCAACTGCATCGAGCGCGCGGTGGCCGTCACCGTCACCGAGCGCCTCACGGTGGAGGACCTGCCGGAGAAGATTCGCGCCTACCGCGCCTCGCACGTGGTGGTGGCCAGCGGAGACCCCTCGGAGCTCACCACGCTGGAAGAGGTCGAGCGCCGCTACATCCTCCGCGTCATGGAGGAGGTGAAGGGCAACAAGTCGCTCGCCGCGCAGATCCTGGGGCTGGACCGCAAGACGCTCTACCGCAAGCTCGATCGCATCAAGGGCTCGGGGGAGTAGCCCATGGCGGGGACGGGGGACGCCTGGGTGGGCCGGGTGGTGGCCGGGCGCTACCAGGTGACGGGGACGCTCGGCCGCGGCGGCATGGGCACGGTGTACGAGGCCGAGCAACTGGGCCTCGAGCGCTACGTGGCCCTCAAGGTGCTGCACCCGCATGTGGCGAAGACGCCCGGCGCCGTTGTCCGCTTCCAGCGCGAGGCGCAGCTCATGGCCCGGCTGAAGCACCCGGGCGCGGTGCACCTGTTCGACCACGGCGCCGACGGGGAGTTCCTCTACCTCGCCATGGAGCGGGTGTTCGGCATCCCGCTGGACGAGGTGCTGGAGACCTACGGCCCGCTGGAGGTGAAGGCCGCGGTGGAGCTCGCCGCGCAGGTGCTGGAGGTCCTGGACGCCGCGCATGGCCTGGGCATGGTGCACCGCGATCTCAAGCCCTCCAACCTGATGCTGGTGGGGGACCTCTCCGCCCCCACGGTGAAGGTGCTCGACTTCGGGCTGGCCGCGCTGGTGCACCCGGAGGAGCAGCAGGCCCGGCTGACCGGGAGTGGCCAGGTACTCGGCACGCCCGCGTACATGTCTCCCGAGCACTGCCGCGGGGAGCTGCCCGACGGCCGCGCGGACCTGTACTCCGTGGGATGTCTGCTGCACGAGCTGCTCGTGGGCCAGCCGCCCTTCGGGGACTCGCCCGCCGTGGAGGTGATGAGCGGCCACCTCTACCGCCCGCCTCCGCCCGTGCGCCAGCTGAGGCCGGAGCGAGGCATTCCCGAGGCGCTGGAGACGCTGGTGCTCGCGTGTCTCTCCAAGGCGAAGGCGCAGCGTCCGGCGAACGCGCGGGAGCTCGCCGCCCGGCTGCGCGAGTCCCTGGCTCCCCCACCCCTGCGCGGCGAGGGCAAGAAGCAGGAGCGCTCGCGGCCTCCGCCCGCCCCTGTTGCCGCCCCCTCGCCCGAGCTCCTCGCGCGGCCCGTGGCCGTCATCGAGCCGGATGGCTCGGCCAATCCCCACGGTGTCGGCACCGCGCTGGCGGTGGCCGGCTACCGGGTGGTGCCCTGCCGCGAGGACGGCTCCCTGGAGGGCATGTTCGCACTGGTGGTGGTGCCCCGGAGCGACGAGGCCCAGGAGGAAGCCCTGGCGCTGGCGAGCACCCTGGCCACCCGGCCCCACGCGCCGCCCGTGCTGCTGTGCGGAAGCGGAGAGGACTTCACGCTGATGTCCCGCGCCGTCGCGAGCGGCGTGTACGACTACGTGCCGCTCCCCCTGGACCCCACGGACCTGGCCCGGAAGGTGGGCCGCGCGCTGCGCTCGCGCCGCTGAGCCCTTCTCCCCTTCTGGCGGAGGGCCCTGTGGCGGATCGCCCCAGTCCCCAAATGCCGCACCCGCCCTCCATGGGCCTCGACTGAGGCGGAACGCCACGGCTTCGCCCAACCTCCGCTGACCTCCTTCCGAGGACGGCGCTGGTGGCACGCGCGTCGCAATACCGCGCCACGGCCCGCTGCAAGGGCCCAGGAGAAGCCCCGTGAAGCCCATCGCCCTGGCCGTGCTCATGTCCCTCGGTTTCGTCCCGAGCGCCCACGCCGCGCCGAAGGACGAGGCGGCCCGGGAGATCCGCCTGCTGCGGGCCCAGTCCGCGCGCCTCCAGAAGCAGCTCGAGCGCGATGTGCGGCACATGGCGAAGACGACGCCGCGGCTGGACGCGGTGGACGCGCCTCGCGCGAAGCAACCCTGACTTCCGGATGGCTTCACCGGAACGCTCGGGGCGCCCCCTTGCTCCGAGTCCAGGTGAAGCAAGTGGGAGCCGGCCTGGGGGAGTTTCCCCCCTCTTCCCCAGGCCGGCGGCCTGCGTGAGGTCTCCTCGGAACGAGGCGCATTCGTCCAGGGCCGACAGACCTGGCACGTCTTCCGTGGGCATCCGGCCCGCCACGTGCTGTCCTCCGGCGCCCGGATGAACGACCTCGCCCACCTGCGCACCGCCCTCGAGTCCGCCCGCGACGCCCTCCCGCCCCCCGAGCGCTTCCCCGAGGCCGCCGACGCGGACACCGCCCGACGCCTGCTGGAGCGGCTGCGGCGCGACCTGCTGCCCCGCCTGGGTGGCGCCGACGCGCCCCTGCTGCTGGTGGCCATCGCCGGGCCCAACAACGTGGGCAAGTCCACCCTCTTCAACGCCCTGGTGGGCACGTCGCTGTCCCCCGCCCGCCCCGAGGGAGGCCTCACCAAGCAGTGCCTCGCCGCCGCGCACCCGGACACCTGGACGGGCTCGCTCAAGGACTTCCTCACCCGCCGCTACGACATCGTCCCGGTGGCCTCGGGCGAGGCCGCGCCAGTGGACCAGGCAGGGCCCGCCGGGCGCCTGTACCTCGCCCTCGCCGAGGCGGTGCCCCGGGGCCTGGTGGTGATGGACACGCCAGACTTCGACAGCGTCTACCGCGACAACCGCGAGCGCGCCGAGGCCCTGCTCGTCACCGTGGACGTGCTCGTCTTCGTCGTCAGCCGTCAGACGTACCAGAACGCCGCGCTGGTGGACTTCCTGCGCGCCGCCGTGGGGCATGGACGCCCCTACCTCCTCGTCTACAACGAGGCCACGCGCGAGGAGGTGGCGCGCGGACACCTGGAGAAGCTGGCCTCGGACGTGGGCCACCCGCCCCTGGCGCGCTATCTCGCCCCGCACCAGCCGGAGGTGGAGGCCGGGGAGAAGCCCCTCGCCACGAACCCGCTGGACGCGGCCCCCGCACTCACCGCGCTGCTGGGCGAGGCCGAGCACGCCCACGCGCTCAAGGCCCGGGCCCTGGCCGCCTCGCTGCGGGACGCGCGCGCGGAGATGGAGCAACTGGCCCGGGCCGCCACCTCCGCCGCCCATGAGCCGGAGCGGCTGCGCCAGCGGCTGCGTCACGAGCTGCTCGGGGTCGGCCGGCACGCGGCCCTCAAGGCGGTGCCCGCGGACGTGCTGGTGGAGGCCTTCCGCGACGAGCTGGATGCGCGCAGTGCCTTCCACCGCTACGTGCGCCTGCCCTTCCGGGGCCTGGCCACCGCCCTCACCTTCGTCTCGCGCCAGGTGCGCCGCTCCTTCACCGGCCCCGAGCCCACTCCCGCCCCGGCGGGCCAGCTCACCGAGGACACGCTGCGCGATGGGGTGCGGCGGATGGTGGAACTCTTCGCCCCCGAGGTGGCCGCCTGGCATGGAGATGCGCGGACGCGCGAGCTGCTCTCCGAGGCCTTCGGCGCCCCCACCCTGGCGCGCCTGGAGGAGCCCCTGGGCCTTGAGGCCATTCAGGCCCACACCGCGGACCGCGAGAGCCTCTACGCCTTCTGCCGGGGCCTGGTGGGCACGGAGCTGCAGGGCGGCCTGCGCGAGGAGGTGCTGCAGACGCTCACCACGCTCGTGTATTCGGTGCCCTCGGGAGCCGCCGCGGTGGTGACGGTGGCCACTGGCGGCTTCGGCCATGACGCCGTCATCTGGGCCGGCACGCTCCTGTCCACGCCCCTGCTGGAGCGCTTCGTGGATGCGCTGGGCTCGGACATCCGCGAGCGCCTCACCCTGAAGTGGGCCGAGGCCCATGGCGCCACCCTCGCCCAGGCCCTGGAGCGGCGCTTCTTCGCCGGCCTTCTCGAGCGGCTCGACACCCAGGTTTCGGACTGGGCGCGCACCGCTTCCACCCTGTCCGAGACGACCTGGCGGATCTCCTCCTGAGCACCCGCCGTGTCAGACCCCTCCGGCATTCTGTGTCCAACCGCGACACGCGGAC
Source organism: Archangium gephyra (assembly GCF_042230915.1). Lineage (GTDB taxonomy): Bacteria > Myxococcota > Myxococcia > Myxococcales > Myxococcaceae > Archangium > Archangium gephyra_B. The sequence goes on from NZ_CP102578.1 coordinate 10,923,313, forward strand.
CACAAGAGGTGGGTGGGAGCACTTCGCACACGGGTTTCCCGAGGGAAGGAAGGGGTTGGGGGGAGGAGAAGAAGGCGGCATGTTCCGGCCTTCGCGGGAAGCAGGGCAGAACAGGGTGACTTCAAAAATAGGGTTGAAGAAGTGACCTTTACAGTCCTGTTCCGACAACCTGATGCGTCGTATTCCGCCTTGCCTACACTGTAGGGTGGGTTCAGGTATGGACAAGAAACTGGCGAAGACGATTGGGGAGGCCGCCCGTACGGCCCGGCTGCGAGCGCAGCTCACCCAGGCGGATGTAGCGGAGATGGTCGACCTGGTGACCGAGGTGTACGGCCGTATCGAGCGCGGCGGCATGGTGCCGAGCGTTCCGACGCTGCTGCGGCTGTGCCGCGCGCTGAGGATTTCCGCCGACGAGCTGTTGGGACTGGCCGGGCCGGATGGTTCGTTGCGGCTCGCCGACCCACCGAGCGAGCAGGGCGAGAAGCCGGAAGTGCGGGCGGTGCTGCGCGTGCTGCGTCAGCTCGACTCCGGGCAGATCAAGCTGTTGGGCCGCCTGGCCGTGGCCCTCAAGAAGGAGTAGGCCGCGCGCGGCTGGAGGCCGCTCGGGAGCCGGGGTAGACTTCCGTCCCCCCCTATACAGTGACCCCGGCCTTAACTTGACCGTAGAAGTAGGTCGGGGGATCCTCCTGGCCCCCGTGTCCGTGCATCCCTTCCGAAGAATGGCCGCCTTGGCGGCGACGCTGCTGGTGACACTGGCCGGCACAGCCCACGCCGAGGTGCTTCCCACGGTGGTCGTCACCGGGGAGCCGGTAGCGGCCTCCCCCGCCCAGCCTGGAACCGGGCTGTGCGTGGCGACGAGAGTCTCGACGGCTCCAGACCTGGACTTCCCGTTGAGCAACTCCGGCTTCGCTGGAGGGGTGAACTCGTTCCTGGAGAGCCCGCCAGACGCAGCGAATCCCAACGTCCGCGCCACGTCGGTGCTCCAGACGCTGTTCGATCTCTCGAACAACAATCCCTCCGATCTGAAGCTGAGCTACGGCGACTACGAGAATGCCGTGCCGGGATGCCCGAGCGGTGGCTGTGATTTCGCCAACGTGGACCGCGCCGCCTCCTTCGGCAGCCGGTTCCGCGGTTACCTGAACATCACCCCGGACATGCTGGGCCTGCCAGTCCACTTCGGCTTCTACTCCGACGACGCGGTGGCGCTCACCCTCTATGACCGGAGCAATCGCGCATACCCGGTCATCAACCGGCCGCCGCGGACCGGGTTCCCAACCTATCGCACGACCAATAGCGTCACCTTCACGAAGGCAGGCCTCTACCCTGTCGAGGTGCTCTACGCTGAGTTCGGTGAGCATGCGGCGTTGGAGCTGGCGCTCCTCGTCGGGACGTTCAGCGACTTCGAGCGGCCAGCGAATGCAGCACCTATCATCAAGCTGCAGGGCGCGGGCTTCGCGCTGGCCAGACCCGCCGCCTTCTACCAGACCGAAAGCGGGCGCCCTTCGTACACGGACCCGGCGCGCTGCGAGCAGTGCAGTCGCCAGTACGCGAACACCGCGGGCAACAACGGCTGCGACCCGGGCTACTACTGCAACGGTGCGGCGCTGTGCGCGCCCTGCGACTCCTCCGTCTTCTGCGGCCCCAGCTGCTCCCCGTGCGGCGCGTCCACCCCGCTGTGCCTCAACCGCAACGGCACCTTCACCTGCGTCCAGTGCTCGGATGACTCGCAGTGCCCCAACGGGCGCTGCGACCCGGACACCAACCAGTGCCGTGGCTGCAAGACCGACGCGCACTGCCCCAAGGGCGAGTTCTGCGGCGCCGACAACGAGTGCCATGAGTGCGTCACGGACGACCACTGCCCGCGTGGACAGTCCTGCGCCGACAACACCTGCCAGCCCTGCGCCACCAACGACAGCTGCGCCGGCACCTCCTGCAACTGCTGCCCTGGCGGCCTCAAGTGCGCCGCGTCCTCCCCTGGCGCCTCGCCCAGCTGCGTGGAGTGCACCAACGACGCGGACTGCTCCGACGGCAAGAAGTGCGACATCGCCAACGGCCGCTGCGTGGAGCAGGTCGCCGAGTGCAACACCTCGGAGCGCTGTGGCTCCCAGTGCACCAAGTGCCCCTCGGACCGGCCCTACTGCATGGACGGCCAGGTGTGCGTCGAGTGCCGCTCGGACCTCGAGTGCGGTGATGGCAAATTCTGCGTCAGTGGCGAGTGCGCCTCGTGCACCACCGACAAGCGCTGCGGTGACCGGTGCGAGTCCTGCCCCGGCGAACAGCCTTTCTGCCTCACGGATGGCACCAGCCGGGGCAGCTCCTGCGTGGGCTGCCGCGACAACGCCGACTGCGGCCCGGGCGGCACCTGCAACCCCACCACGCGCACCTGCTCCTCCTCCACCTGCGCGGTGAGCTGCGGCGAGGGCACGGTGTGCTATGGCGATGCCTGCGTCCAGTGCTTCGCCGACGCCCACTGCCCCTGTGGCGGTACCTGCGACACCGCGCTCAACACCTGCACCACCTCCTGCGTGGACAGCAACGACTGCCTCGGCGTCCAGCACTGCTCGGCCAACACCCAGCAGTGTGAGCGCGGCCGGCGCATGCCCGGCACCGAGCCCCAGGGTGGCGGCTTCTGCTGTGGCACCACCGCGGACAGTACCCCCGGCGGCCTCGCCCTCCTGGTCCTCCTGGCCGCCTTCCTCGCCCTCCGCTCGCGAGGCTCCGCGTGAAGCGCTCCGCCTGCCTCTCCCTCGGACTCGCCCTGGGGCTCGTCGCCTCCGGGCCCGCCTCCGCCCAGGACGCCCGCTTCGACGTGCAGGCCTTCCGCCCCGTCGGCGCGCCCCGGGACCTGGTCATCGTCGGCCAGTCCCGCCCCATGGGCGACTACGACCCATCCCGCCCCCTGGCGCTGGACAAGAGCATCGCCGTCTCCGGCGGCGCCTTCTTCAACCTCGCGTTGGATCCGCTGACCCTCGTCGCCGCGGGCACCCACTCCAAGGCCGTGAGCGTCGTGGGCAACCGCCTCCAGCTCGATGCCATGGCCTCGGTGGGACTCTTCGGCTGGGCCGAGCTCGGCGTGGACATGCCCCTGGTGCTCGCCCAGGCCGGAGACAACCTGGAGGCCATCGGCACCGAGGGCTTCATCCAGTCCTTCACGCCTGGAGACCTGCGCCTCACCGGCAAGGTGGCCGTCCCGTATCTGCGCCGCACCAAGCCCGAGGACGCGGGGTTTGGTGCCGCGCTCACCTTCGGCATGGGCCTGCCCACCGGTCTCCAGGAGGCCTTCGCCGGTGACGGTGCAGTCACTGGCAACCTCGGGCTGATCCTCGACTACCGCTTCGAATCGGGCGCCCTGCTGGCCCTCAACACCGGCCTGTGGCTGCGCCCGGACTACGAGTTCGCCGGCGTGCAGTGGGGCAGCTCCGGCACCTTCGGGATCGGCGCCGAGCTGCCCCTCATCCGCGGCTGGGGCATCAACGCCGTGGGCATGCTCTCTGGCAGCACGCCCCTGAAGAAGCTTCCGGAGGACCCTCGGCAGATTCCCGCCGAGCTGCTCGTCGGCTTGCGCTGGTACAACACCGCGCTCGGACTCCACGTCACCGTGGGCGGTGGCGGCGGCTGCGGCTGCTCGCTGACGGCGCCCACCATGCGCCTGTTCACCTCCATCCTCTGGGCTCCCGGCCCCGAGACGGCGGCGATCAAGCGCTACATCGACCCTCCGCAGCCTCCTCCTCCACCCCCGCCGCCCGTGGACCCCGATGGCGACTCCGTCATTGGCGAGGGAGACCGGTGCCCGGCCTCCGCCGGCCCCGTGGAGAACGGTGGCTGCCCCGACACGGACCAGGACGGCGATGGCGTGGTGGACCGGCTCGACCGCTGCGTCGCCCACGTGGCCGGCCCGCGGGGCCGCGAGGGCTGCCCGCTCGCGCGCATCGACGGGAACAAGATTATCATCCTCGACCAGGTGCACTTCGCCACGGACCAGGACGTCATCCTCCCCGAGTCCTTCCCCATCCTCGAGGAGGTGGCCGAGGAGCTGCTCAAGCACCTGGAAATCCAGCGCGTGCTCGTCGAGGCCCACACGGACGCACGGGCCTCGGACGTCTACAACTACGACCTGTCGCGCCGCCGCGCCTCCAGCGTGATGAACTTCCTGCTCGACAGCGGCATCGCCGTGGAGCGCCTGTGCTCGGCGGGCTTCGGCCGCAGCCGCCCGCTGGCCGCCAACGACTCCGAGTCGAACATGGCCCTCAACCGCCGGGTCGAGTTCACCATCCTACCGCCCACCGAGGGTGCGCTGATGCCGCCCTGCCCGCTGGATCCCGCCGCCGAGCAGGTGCTGCCCCCCGTCAAGTCGACGAAGAGCAAGCGGTAGCGTGTGTTGCGCAGGCGCCCTCTCCCAATGGGAGAGGGCGGGGGCGTGAGGGTCGTCGCCTTGGGAGCGGCATGCCACTCACGCAGCCGCGGCCGCACGGGCCAGCGGGGGAAGACCCTCACCCTGACCCTCTCCCAGAGGGAGAGGGGAGGCAGCCACGAGGGCTCAGCGCTGGGCCGTCTTGACCTCGAAGACGACCTCGGCGGCGGCCTTGCGCCTGCCAGCGGTCGCCGTCACCACCGTGCGCCCCGGCCCCACCGCCGTCACCTCGCCGGTGGGGGACACCGTCGCCACCGACCAGTCCGAGCTGAACCAGGTGACGGGCACGTCATTGAGCACCACGCTCCGGTTGTTGAACGTCTTGGCGCGCAGCTGCAGCCTCTGGCCCACCTTCGCGAAGACCAGGTGCGTGGGGTCCACCTCCACCCGCGCGAAATCCGAGCGCACCACCTGCACCTGCAGGTTGCGGCTCAGCGGCGGCACCGTGGCGGTGATGGTGGCCCGCCCGGGCGCCACGCCCACCAGCCGCCCGTTCTCCACCCGCGCCACCGTCGGATCGCTCGTCGTCCACTGCGGCGGCACGTCCACCAGCGGCTTGCCCAGCTCGTTCTTCACCACCGCGGAGATGGCAATCGAGTTGCCCGCCAGCAGGAAGTCCGCCCCATCCACCCGGATGTCCACCAGGCTGGGAATGGACACCTGCACCTCCACCGAGGCCCGCGCCTTGCCCGCCGCGGCGGAGATCTTCGCCTTGCCGGACTTGCGCGCCACCACCACCCCATCCTCCACCGTGGCCACCTCCGGCGCCGAGCTCACCCACCGCAGCTTGGGGTTCTCCACCGGCTGGCCATTCCCGTCGAGCGCGACGGCCTGCAACACCACGGACTCCCCGTGGGCATGCAGCGGCCGGTTCTCCGGCATGGCGAGGGTGAGCGTCTCGGGCGCGGACCGGCAGGCCCCGAGCACGAGGACGGACAACAGGAGCAGCGAGCGGGCGAACATCGGGGTCTTCAAGGTGGTCAGGGGGGCTTGCGGGCGTACGAGCGTGCCTCTCGAACAAAGGCGCGCATGACTGTATTTCGATACGGCCAGTGCGCAATGATTTGCAAGTGCACCCGTCCGCCCGGCTGCCTGCTTCCGCCGGGTACTCGACGCTGGAATGCACCTCGCCAGGTCGAGGTTCGAGCCAGGGGGGACACCGGCCGTGATCCACAACGTCTTCGCAGTGCTCTCCGTCCTGCCAGACCGCCCTCGCCGCGCCGCCGTGCGCACGCTGATGGACACCGTCTGGCGCCTGCGCACCACCGAGCAGGTCCTCGGGCGGGAGAACCTCCCCTCCCCGCCCTGCCTCTTCATCTGCAACCACCTGTCCAACGCGGATGGCTTCACGCTCGCCCGCGCCCTGAGGCCCCGGAAGGTGTACTTCCTGGCCGGTATCAAGCTGCAGGGCACCGTGATGACCCGGCTCGGTACCGAGGCCGTGGACACCATCTTCATCCGCCCCAACTCCTCGGACATCGAGCCCATCAAGCGCGCCGTGGAGACGCTCAAGGCGGGCCACTCCGTCCTCATCTTCCCCGAGGGCGGCCGCAGCCGGACGGGCGCGCTCACCCAGGCCAAGAAGGGCGCCTCCCTCATCGCCCGCCGGGCCGGTGTCCCCATCGTCCCCGTCGCCGTCTCCGGGACGGAAAAGTTCATGCCCATTGATGACCGGGACATGGGCCGGGAGCAGGTGCGCCGCGCCCACCTCACCGTGCGCTTCGGCAGGCCCTTCCACCTGGACGAGCTCGAGCCCGAGGCCACCGGCGCCGAGGACCCGCGCCAGGCCCTCGCCGACGCGATGATGCGGCGGGTGGCCGAGCTGCTGCCCCCGGAGTACCGCGGCGTCTACGCCGGCACGCCCCCCGACTCCGAGACCGAGGACGAGGCCCCAGGGGCTTCCCTGGTGTCGCACGCCCCTCCCGAGCCCGGCCGCTGAGCCCTCACTCCCCGGCGTGCCACTGCAACCGGCTCGACGCCCCGCGCGGAGCGAGACTCAAGGGCGGCAGGTAGAGCCCCACCCGCTCGCGGTTCCACCACGTGCCCGTACGCTGGTGCGTCTCCCGGTCCGTCATCCGGTAGTCATACAGGGTGGCGCGGATGTAGCGCGGCGGGCGCTCGGGGAAGGGGTTGATGGCGAGCAGCTTCAGCACGTCCGGAGAGCCCTCGAGCAGGCGCAGCATGAAGGCGAGCAGCCAGACGGGCGGCGAGCCCAGCGCCGCGAACCACATCTGCCAGTCCAACCGGGGCTGATGGGGTGCCACCTGCCTCGGGGGCCGCTCCGGGTCGCTCACCTTGTAGCGGAAGGTGTACTCGTGCCACGTCTCGCCGTCGTCGGAGCCCTCGATGGACAGCTCCGGCCGGCGCACCGTCATCACCGCGAAGAGGCCATAGGGATTCACCGCCCGCAGCGGACGGGCCCGCATCGCCAACCCCTCCAGCCACCGTGGCGGGCTGCGCGGACGGTTGAACCGGGCCAGGAGCTCATTCGCCCCGAGGACGAGGAACGGCGCGGCGGGGAGCCAGGCGCCCAGCGTGCGCCACCAGGGCCGGGGCCTCGGGGGCGGCGGGGCCGGCAGCAAGCGCCGCAGGGACGCGTCGTCCAACAGCCACAGCCCGAGCGCCAGCGACTGCACGTTGAAGAAGCCGTAGTTGCCGGTGGCGATGAGGACGCCCTGCAGCCCGGAGAAGAGCCAGAAGCCCAGGAGCCGCAACGGCCTCGGCGCGAAGGCGAGGAACGGGCCCACCGTCTCCATCACCAGCACCGCCGCCGTGGAGAAGCGCTGCGCCTGGCGCGGCAGATGGTGCGCGTACCACCCTCCCCGCGTCGGCAGGGGCGCCGTCTCGTAGTAGTAGTCGCACGCGGTGAGCTTGCGCCACGTCTCGTCGCCGGACTTCAGCTTGGACACCCCGGAGCCCAGGTAGAGCCGGAAGAAGAGCGCACGCCACAGCGCCACCTGCGCCGCGGAGGGCTCGCGGCGTCCCGGCCCCGGCCACAGTCCCACCGGTGCGGTGAGGATGCCGAGCAGCCCCATCTCCAGCAGCAGCGCGTCCCATTGGAAGGAGAGGAACTCCCGCCCCACCGCGGTATAGGAGAGATAGAGGGCCCATGACCCCGTCAGCGCGGCCTGGGGCGCCACGCCCGCCATCACCGCCAGCGACAGCACCTGCCCGGCGCGGATACCGCGCACCAGCGTCTTGTCCGACGCCCCCAGCCAGAACAACGAGGGGTACCAGAGGTACCGCTCCCACCCCATCGCCGCCATCCGCGGAGAGGAGAGCAGATCCTTGACAGGCAGGATGCCGCGCGAGCCGTAGAGCCCCCGCACCTGCCGCCCCAACGAAGAGAAGGCGATGAGGTAGATGCCGCCCAGGGCCCGGAAGAACACCTGACGCACGAGCCGGTGATGCGGCGGCGCCACCGAGCGCTCGACGAGCCTGCCAAGCAGACGCCCCCTCCCTCTCCGCCCTCGCCTGCCCGGCCGCCGGGCGGGTAGGTCACGGAGCATCCGGAAGAACGCCTTGGCGCCCTGGGGGCGGACAGCACGCATGGGGCTCCCCTCCTGCTTTCGCCAAAGCTGGGAGCGCCGGGGAGCCGGTGCCCGGAGTGGCCAACCCCTCGCCCCGGAAGGGCGCGAGCGGCCGGGCCTCCGCGCCCCGTGCGCTCGCGAGCCCTAGCTTTGCCGCATGAGCGAGCCCAAGGAACGAGCCCACCGCACCGTGCAGGTGCTCCCCGGCATCCACCGCTGGAGTGTCCGCGATGACCGCATCGGCGGCGTGGAGAGCGAGGCCTACGCCGTCGTGGCCGAGGACGGCGCCGTCACCCTCATCGATCCGCTGCCCATCGACGACAAGGCGCTGCGCAAGCTCGGCCGGGTGGAGGCCATCGTGCTCACCGCCGGCAACCACCAGCGCGCGGCCTGGCACTTCCGCAAGCTCTTCGGCGCTCCCGTCTGGGCCCCCCAGGACGCCTACGGCCTGGAGGACACGCCGGATGCGACCTACGGCGCTGGCGACAACCTCCCCGGCGGCCTCGTGGCCTACCACACCCCCGGCCCCGTCGAGTCCATGTACGCCCTCTGGATGGAGCGGCCCCGGAGCGTCATCTTCCTCTCGGACCTCCTCACCCACGTCGACGGCGGCACGCCGCGCTTCGTGGAGAACGAGTACCAGGACGAGCCCGGCCGCACCCGGATGAGCGTCCGGCGCATCCTCGACCACCTGCCCATCGAGGTGCTCTGCTTCGCGCACGGCCGCCCCATCCTCCAGGACGGCGCGTCCGCGCTCCGGCGCGCCCTGGACGAGGACACCGAGGCCCCCGCCCCCTCCGAGCCCCGCTGAGCCCGGCCCCCGGCGCTACTTCGCCACCGCGTCCAGCCGGCAGCTCACCGCCAGCGAGAGCACCACCTCGTCCACCGACACCGGCTCCTGCTTCACCGCGCCCGGCGGCTCGCAGCCGGAGAACTGGAGCGGAGCCCGCTCGGACTGGGCCTGGGAGATGAAGCCCCGGGCCCGCTCCACCCAGCGCTTCATCAGCTCGTCCCGGCGCGCCTCCGCGTCACGCACCCGGGCCTCCGGGAAGCCGAACGCCGCCCGCAGGCCCTTGTTCTCCTTCTCCGCCGCGGCCGCCTCCTGGCCCCCCACCCGCACCAGCGTGGCCACCAGCGCCGAGCGCTCCCAGAACTTCAGGGACTCGGGCAGCGCCACCTCCAGCACGCCGTGCGCCAGCGCTTCCGTCCCCGCCATCCGCTTGCCCGACTCCAGGCTCACCCCCTTCATCTTCACCGCCACCTCCCCCTTCACGGCCTCCTTCGCGGCGCGCTCGTACCGCTCCACCGCCGCCTGCAGCTTCGGCAACGCCTGCTCCAGCGACTCCGCCTCCTGCCGGAAGGCGAACGACACCCACAGCACGTCCGGGCGCACCTTCAGGCCCTCCTCCACCGTCTCGAGCGCGGGAGCGGTGTCGGACTCGTAGGAGCTGGCCACGGCACTGGAGACCGTGGAGCGGCCGCACGAGGTCCAGAGACAGACGAGCACCACACAGCCGGGAATGACGAAGTGACGCAGTTTCATGAAAGGGCTCCAGCGGAATGTGCCGCGCAGCTTGCCAGCAGGTAGGCTCGCCGTCCGCCATGTCCCTCTCCTACAAAGAGAAGTACACCTCCCCCCTGCATGAGCCCGCCCCCGTCCGCGCCGAGCTCGTCGTGCGGCCGGACCTGCTGCGCGTGTCCTTCTCCGTCTCCCTGGAGGCCGAGGGCATCGACCAGACCCTGCCCCTGCTGCAGCGCGCGTGCGAGCAGCTCCAGCGCCGCGCCCGGGAGGCCACCGGCACCGAGGTGACGCTCCGCCCGAGGGACACGCGCTTCAACCGCTCGGCGCCCAAGAAGCTGTCGCTCCCCGAGGACGAGGACCGCACCTTCGTCGCCGTGGATGGGCTGCTGGGGATACCGCTCCCCGCCGAGCTGGATTTCTGGGCGCGCAGCTCCCGGGTGGGCGCCCTGGTGCGCGTGTGCCACGAGGTGGAGCGCGACAGCCGCGAGGTGAAGAAGCAGCCCCGCTTCAGCTTCGGCACCGTGGAGGCCTTCGTCTCGCAGCCCGAGGCGCATCGCGCGGAGCTGCTGCGCCGCTTCGTCGAGCGGGTGCGGGAGGTGGCCACCGCCGCCGGCTCGCCCGAGGCACCGCTGCACGTGGTGGACTGCACTCCCGCCGGCCCCGTGGAGCAGACGCCCGTGTCCCTCGAGGAGGTGGGCCTGTCGCTCCACGTCCTGTGCCGGCTGGACGTGGTCCGCGCGGGAAGACCCTCACCCTGACCCTCTCCCAGGGGGAGAGGGAATCATGCGGCGGCGGTTGAGGTGCCTGGGCCTTCCACCGGCAGCTCCAGCACCACCTCCGCCCCCGGCCCCCGCGCGTCCGCCACCCAGGCCCGGCCTCCGTGGCGCTTCGCCACCTCCTGCACCACCGCCAGCCCCAGCCCCGTCCCCGCGCCCTTCGGCTCCACCCGGTGGAAGGGCTGGAAGACGGACTCCCGGTGCTCCGCTGGAATGCCGGGGCCCTGGTCCCTCACCGACAGCCGCCACCGCTCGCCCTCGCGCTCCAGCCGCACGGCGATCTCCGTCCCCTTCGGCGCGTACCGCAGCGCGTTCGCCAGCAGGTTGTCCACCGCCTGCCGCACCGAGGACGCATGGAAGGTACAGGGCGCCGGCTCGGGCCCCTCCACCGTCACCCAGACGCCCCGCCCCTCGGCCTCGGCGCGCGCCGCCGCCGCCGCATCCTCCACCACCTCGCGCAGGTCTCCCGCCCGCACCTCCCAGCCCCCTCGTCCGAACGAGGCCAGGTCCAGCAGGTTGCCCGCCAGCGCGCTCAGTCGCTCCACCTCGCGCCGCGTCTCCTCCAGCGCCTCGCGCAACGACTGTGCGTCCCGCTCCTTCCACAACGCCAGGTCCAGGCTCGTGCGCATCAGCGCCAACGGCGTGCGCAGCTCGTGCGCCGCCCGGGCGATGAGCTGCTCCTGCGCCTCCCGCGCCTCGCTCAGCCGCGCCGAGGCCTCGTGCAGCGCCCCCTCCACCTCCGACACCTCGTCTCCCCGCCCCGTCCCCAGCGCGCCGGGAAGCACGCCCTCGCGCAGCCGGCCGATGAGCCCCCGCAGCCGGTCCAACCGCCCCGCCAGCCACCGCGCCTGCCACAGCTGCAGGCCGAGCAGCACCACGCCCAGCAGCACCGCCACCCCCACCGTCACCGCGTGGAAGGCCCGCACCGCCGAGTCCTGCTGCGCCAGCGACGCCGACAACCGCAGCGTGTACACCCCGCCCACCGGCGAGCGGACGCCCAGGGTGAGCTGCCGCAGCCGCGCTCCATCCCCGCTCCTCACCGTCTCGAAGCGCGGCGGCTCTCCCGGCGGGTGCGGCGCGGGCGTCGGCCCATGGAAGCCCTCGGCCGTGGACGGATAGGACACCAACCGCTGGCCGTCCGGCGCGAACAGCTCGGCCACCGGCGCGAAGGGGCGCACCTCCTTCTCCAGCGGCGAGTCCAACATGTGCAGGTGCGGCAGGCCTCCCGGCCCATCGAAGAGGCTCACCGCCTCCACCGCCGCCTGCGACAGCAGCCCCCGGTCCACCGAGCGCGCCAGCCACGCCTCGAAGAACTCCGCCGCGAGCGTCAGCGTCAGCAGGATGCCCGCCATGGGCACCAGCGCGCCCAGCAGCCACAGCCGTGTCGCCAGCCTCACGCGCGCCCCTCCACCACCAGCCGGAAGCCCACCCCGCGCACCGACTGGATGGACACCCCCGGCTCCACCTCCAGCTTCTTCAGCTTCCCACGCAGGTAACCCACGTACACGTCCACGATGTTCGGCGGCCCGTCGAAGCTGTCTCCCCACACGTGGCTGAGCAGGGTGGAGCGCGCCAGCACCTCGCCCGCGTGGCTGGCCAGCTCGGCGAAGAGCGCGAACTCCCGCCCCGTGAGCACCTGCTCCCGCTCCCCGTGCCGCAGCACCCGCCGCCGCGAGTCCAGCACCAGCGGGCCCACCTGCTGCGCCGGCCCCTGCGCGTCACCCCGGCGGTGCAGCGCCTCCAGGCGCGCCAGCAGCTCCTCGAAGGCGAAGGGCTTCACCAGGTAGTCGTCCGCTCCCGCGCGCAGCCCCACCACCTTCTCGCCCACCGTGCCCCGCGCGGTGAGCATCAACACCGGCGTGCGCAGCCCCTGCTCGCGCCAGCGCCGCAGCACCGCCACCCCGTCGAGGTCCGGCAGGTTCCAGTCCAGCAGCACGGCGTCGTAGGAGATCTGCAACGCCTGCTCCAGCGCGTCCTCGCCCCGCTGACACACGTCCACCTGGTGCCCCGCCTCCGTCAGGCCCCGCTGCAGCAGCCGGGCCATCTTCTCCTCGTCCTCGACGAGCAACAGCTTCATGCGGCCGCCTCCCGCGGGCCCTCCGGATGGACCTCGGCGCTCGCGGGCTCCCGCGCACCGGGCCCCTGGGCGCGCCCTCCCGCGAACCACGGGTAGAGCGACGGGAGGATGACGAGCGTCAGCAGCGTGGACGTCACCAGGCCGCCCACCACCACGGTGGCCAGCGGGCGCTGCACCTCGGCGCCCACCCCGGTGGCCAGCATCATCGGCACGAAGCCCAGCGCCGCCACCAGCGCCGTCATCAGCACCGGCCGCGAGCGCTCCTGCGCCGCCAGCAGCACCGCGTCCTTCACCGGCAGGCCGCTCGCCTCGTGGTGCAGCAGCCTCGACATCAGCACCACCCCGTTGAGCACCGCGATGCCCGACAGGGCGATGAAGCCGATGGCCGCCGAGATGGACACCGGCATGCCCCGCAGCATGAGCGCCACCACGCCCCCCACGCATGCGAAGGGCACGTTGGTGAAGATGATGAGCGCCGGACGGAGGCGCTGGAAGGTCAGCCAGAGGACGGCCACGATGAGCACCAGCACCGCGGGAATGACGAGGGAGAGCCGCCGCGCCGCTTCCGTCAGCGTCTCGTACTGGCCGCCCCATTCCAAGCGGTAACCGTCCGGCAGGCGGACCACCGAGGCCACTCTTGCCCGCGCGTGCTCCACCACCGTGCCCAGGTCCGCGCCGCGCACGTTGAAGCCCACCACCAATCGGCGCTGCCCGTCCTGCCTGCTCACCAGGCCCGGCGTCGAGACGAGCTTCACGTCCGCCACCCGCGACAGCGCCACCGTGCCCCCGGAAGCCACCGGCAGCGGCAGCTCCGCCAGCGAGAAGGCCCCCTCGGCCCCCGACAGCCGCAGCAGGATGGGAATGCGCACCGCCCCATCATACGTGGCCCCTACCTCCAAGCCCGTGCGCACCGCCTGCACCGCCTCCAGCACCTCACGCACGCTGAAACCCGCGCGCGCCGCGTCCAGCGGGCGCGGCACCACCTCCAGCATCGACACCTCCGGCGGCGCCAGCACCCGCACGTCCGCCGCCCCAGGCTCCCGGCCCACCTCCGCCGCCACCTGCTCGGCCAGCCGCCGCAGCTCGCCCAGGTCCTCCCCGTACACGCTCACCCCCACGTCCGTCACCGAGCCGCCCAGCAGCTCGTTGAAGCGCATTTGAATGGGCTGCGTGAAGGCCGGCTCGCCCCCCGGTGCCTTCTCCTCCAGCACGGCCGCCATCTCCTCGATGAGCGCCTCGCGGGTGAGGCCCGGCCGCCACTGCGCATGCGGCTTGAGCTGGATGAAGACGTCCGCCTGCTCCAGGCCCATGATGTCGGTGGCCACCGCCGGGCTGCCCACGCGCGACACCACCTGCGTCACCTCGGGGATGTGCTTGAGCAGCACCGCCTCCAGGTGCTCCGCCTCGCGCGCCGCCGCCTCCAGGCTGATGTCCGCCGCGCGCGTCGTCTGCACCACCATGTCCCCCTCGTCCAGCTGCGGGGCGAACTCGCTGCCCGCTTGCATGAAGAGGCCCACGCCCAGCGCGAGCAGCACCACCGCCGCGAGCGCCACCCGGCGCGGGTAGTGCACCATGTGATTGAGCACCGGCCGGTACACCTTGTCGAAGAAGCGCACCAGCAAGGGCGGATGCTCGGGCACGTCCTCGGGGCGCAGCACCAGGCTGGCCATCGCGGGGATGAAGGTGAGCGACAGCACCAGCGAGGTGGCCAGCGCCAGCATCACCGTCACCGCCATGGGGCGGAACATCTTCCCGTCCACCCCGCTGAGCGCGAGGATGGGCACGTAGACGAGCAGGATGATGAGCACCGAGAAGAACACCGGCCGCGCCACCGAGCCCGTCACGTGCGACACCTTCTCGCGCCACCCGCCCCGGTCCGTCCGCTCGTGCCCCACGTGGTGGAAGACGGCCTCCACCATCACCACCGCGCCATCCACCAGCAGGCCGAAGTCGATGGCCCCCAGGCTCATCAGGTTGCCCGGAATTCCCAGCAGCACCATGCCCACCGCCGCGCCCAGCATGGACAGCGGAATCGCCGAGGCCACCACCAGCCCCGCCCGGAAGCTGCCCAGCAGCAGGAAGAGCACCGCCACCACCAGCAGCCCGCCCTCCAGCAGGTTCTTCGCCACCGTGCGCAGCGTGCCGCGCACCAGCGTGCTCCGGTCGTACACCTCGTCCACCCGCACGTCCTCGGGCAGCGCCTTGCGCACCTGCTCCATCCGCGCGTGCAGGCCCTCCATCACGTCCAGCGCGTTGGCCCCGCGCAGCATCTGCACCATCACGTACACCGTCTCGCCCCGGCCATTGGACGTCGCCGTGCCGATGCGCGGCAGGGCCCCTGGCACCACCTCGGCCACGTCCGCCAGCCGCACCGTCAGGCCGTCCGCGCCCCGCACCACCGCGCCGCCCAGCTCGCTCGGGCCGGGAGGACGCGCCACCGCGCGCACCAGCACCTGCCGGTCTCCCGTCGCGAGGCTCGCCCCGGGCACGCTGCCCGACACGTCCTCCAGCGCCCGCCGCAGCTCCTCCAGCGTCAGCCCGCGCTGCGCCAGCTTCACCGGATCCGCGCGCACCTCCAGCGTGCGCTGCTGCCCTCCCCAGTTGTTCACCTCCACCACGCCCGGCACCCCGCGCAGCAGCGGCGCCACCCGCAGCTCCGCCAGCTCCAGCAACTCCGCCGACGTGCGGTGGGACGAGCTGACGGTGAAGTGGAAGATTTCTCCCAGGCCTCCCGTGAGGGGCCCCAGCTCCGGCGCATCCAGGCCCGGGGGCAGCTCGCCCGCCAGCGCGTTCAACCGCTCCTGCACCATCTGGCGCGCGCGGTACGGGTCCACGCCGTCCTCGAAGACGGCCGTCACCGAGGAGATGCCGTAGCGCGACAGGCTGCGGTGCTCCTTCAGCCCCGGCACGCCGCCGAGCCCCGTCTCCACCGGCCGCGACACCAGCCGCTCCACCTCCTCGGGCGTCATGCCGGGAGCGCGGGTGAGCACCAGCACCTGGTTGGTGGTGATGTCCGGCAGCGCGTCCAACTCCATCCGCACCGCCACCCCCGAGGCCAGCACGGCGAACAGCACCGTGAGCCCCAGCGTCCAGCTCCGGTGCTTCACCGAGCCCCTGACCAACCGCTCCATCATCACCCCTCCCCTCCGGCCACCGGCACGCGCGCCGCGTCGGCCGCCACCGAGTCCGACTCCTTCAACGGCCCGTGCACCAGCGCGTCCGCGCCGGACTGCCCCACCACCTTCACCGGCTGGCGGCGGTGGCCCTCGCCCTCGCGCACCAGCACCGCCACCTCGCTGCCCTCCAGCAGCAGCGCCCGCGCGGGCACCACCTTCACCTCCGGCAGCCCGTCCGCCCGCACCCGCAGCGTCCCTTGCAGGCCCGCGGGCAACGGGCGCGCCGGCTCGGGCTCGAACCACGCGGCCAGGGTGCCATCCCGCACGTCCACCGAGGGCGCACGCCCCACCAGCCGCACCGGCACGGCCCCGAGGCCCGGCGCGGAGAACTCGAAGGCCGTGTCCTCCGGCAGCGCGAGCGAGAGCCGGGCCTCCAGGCGCGCGGGGCCCTCGCCCGCCACGCGCACCAGCGGCTCCGAGCCGCCCTCGTGCGTCTGCCCCAGCACCGCGTCCACCTGGGTGACGATGCCGTCCACCGGGCTGCGCAGCGCCACCGTGCCCCGCTGCGCCACCCCAGCCGCCGCCGAGCCCTCCAGCCCCGCCACCTTCAACAGGGCCTGCGCGCTCTGCTGAGCCGCGCGGGCCTCGGCCAGACTCGCCTCCGCCTCGGCCAGCTCGAAAACACGGGCCATGCCCTGCTCCTGGAGCGCCTTGAGTTGCGCCGTGCGGCGCTCATAGGCCTCGCGGCGAAGGGAGGCGGCCTCGTGCTCGCCCGCGGCCCGCACCACCTCGGGCATGAGCACCTCGACGAGCACCTCGCCCTTGCGCACCTTCTGGCCGGGCCGCACGGCGATGCGGGTGACACTGCCCCGGAAGGGCAGGCCGAGCGCCGCGGCGCCCTCGGGGTGGGGCAGCACGTGGGCGGGGGCCTCGGTGAGGGGCACGCCCCGGGGAGGACGCGGGTGCACCCAGGCGGTGCGTGCGCTGGACTGCGCGGGCGGCGGCGCCGCGGCCGGAGCGGGGGGCGAGGAGCAGCCGAGGGCCGATCCCAGCAGGAGGACGGAGGAGAGGAGCGCGGAACGGCTCATGGCGTGGAGACTCCGGAGAGGGCGTCGATGAAGAAGCGGGCCTTCACGCGCGCCCAGGCCTCGGCGGCGCGGGCGTGGCCCAGACGGATGCGGGCGGAGGCCAGCGCGCGGCGCGCCAGCACCACCTCGGGGACGGTGGAGTCCCCGGACTGGAAGAGGAGCTCGCGCAGCCGGGCGGCCTCCTCGGCGGCGGGCAGCAGCTCGCCCCGCAGCGCCGCCAGCACCTCGCGCGAGTGCTCCACGTCATGGAGGGCGAGCGCCAGTCCCGCGGCGGCGCGGTGGCCGGCGTCCCGGGCCTCTCCCTCGAGCCGCTCGGCGGAGGCCAGCAGCGCGCCCCGGTCCCGCTCCCCGCGCTCGAAGAGGGACGGCGTGAGCGTCAGCGTGAGGGCCCCACCCGCCGCCCCGTCATACTCGCGCAACCCCGCGACGCCCACCTGGAGCAGCGTGCCCCGGGAGGCCTGGGCCTCGGCCGCACGCGCCCGCTCCAGCTGGGCCCCGAGCGTCCGTGCCGCCGCTTCCGGCAACCGGGAGGCCTGGGCGACCAGCGGCGCCCACTCCGCGTCCGCGGGCAGCTCCACCTCGGGCAGCGCACCGGTGGCCTGGAGGGGGCGCACAGGGTCCCCGCCGAGCAGCATCGCCAGCGCCACCCGGCGCTCGGCCACCTGCTCCTCCGCGTCCAGCTCGGCGAGCCGGGCCTCGGCGAGGTACGCGCTGGCCTCGGCCAGCTCCAGCTTCGTGGAAGCGCCCAGCTTCGCGGCCCCCTGCACCGCGTCTCGGAAGGCGGCGGCCAGCTGGAGCTCGAGCGCGCTCTGGACGATGGCCTGCTCGGCGGCCCAGAGCCGCAACCACGCCTCGGCGATGGCGAGCCGGCGTGAGAGCAGGACGGCACGGGCCTCGGCGTCGAGCACGGCCTCCTCGGCGCGGACAGCGGTGTTCCGCGCGCCCGCCTGCCCCGAGAGGCTGAAGGTCTGGCTCACGCCCAGGCGCAGGTCGGCGCCGCGCTCGTCCGCTCGCTGGCGGTAGCCGGGCTCGACGGTGACTTGAGGGTTGAAGACGAAGGGAGAGAGCCGCGCGCCTTCGGAGCGGCGGACCTCGGCGGCGCGGGCGGCGCTCGCGGGACCAGGGGTGCGCCCGGCGAGCGCGAGCGCCTCCTCGAAGGTCAGGGGAGTGACCTCTGGGGGCGAAGCGGCCAGCACGAGCGCGGCGAGGACGGCAACCATGACGCGCACCGTAAAGACCATGCGCCCGCACTGCTTGAGAGGACTCTGAGAGAACTCTCAGAGTTGGACCCGCGAGGCGCCGGAGAGCCTAGCCCTCGGACACCTCACGAACGAGCCATTCACGAAACGCAACGAGCTTGGGGAGCGTAGCGCATTCGGGCCGGTAGACGACGTAGTAGGCGAGCACGGAAGGGAACCCGACCTCCGGGAACAGGCGCATCAGCCGTCCGGCCGCGAGGTCGTCATGCGCCATGATGCTGCGGGCCAGCGCCACGCCCTGTCCGTCGATTGCCGCCTGCAGCACCGCAGCGGAATTGTTGATACGCAGGCCTCGCTTCGTCTCGACGTCCTTTGCGCCTGCCTTCTCGAGCCAGGCCTCCCACGTGGCGAATCCCGAGCGCGCATCCACGGACCGGTCGTGGATGAGCCGTAGGCCGCTCAGGTCCGACGGCCGACGCAGACGGCGGTTGGGCCGAAGGAGCGCAGGCGAGCAGACGGGATAGATCTCCTCGTCGAGAAGCTTCTCGGCGACGAGCCCGGGCCAGCCCCCAGCTCCGTAGCGCACGCCGATATCCACCCCGCGCGCGGCGAAGTCGAGCAGCTCGGTGGACGCGTCGAGCCGCACGTCCAGCTCGGGCCATGCGGCTTGGAACCGCTCGAGGCGTGGCAGGAGCCACTTGGCCGCGAAGGCGGGGCTGACCGTCACGGTCAGCACACCGGCCGGCGAGCCCTCCTTCAGCCGTGCGACGCCGACGCTCAGCCGCTCGAACCCCGCGCGGATATCCGGCAGCGCCCGCTGGGCCGCTTCGGTGAGAACGAGCCGCTTCCGTCCGCTCGTGCTCCGGTGGAACAGCGGCGTGCCGAGCGCCTCCTCGAGGCTTCGCACGAGTTGCCCGACCGCCGCCGGGGTCACATGAAGCTCGGCGGCTGCTTCGGAGAAGCTCTCGTGCCTGGCGCTCGCCTCGAAGGCACGCAGGGCATTGAGGTGTTCGGGTGCGCTCATGGACGGTCAAGATTTCCTTTGCCGGGTGCCAAGAACATCTCGTTTGCGGCGGCGGATCCTCGGAAGCATTAATTCCTCGTCGGCTCGCGATGGGCCAGTCCCGGCGCCTGCCGTCCCCGGCTATCGGTGGAGCCAAAGGCTGTCTTCGAAGCCACCCCAGCGGCATAGCCTATCTTTCACGCAGCAGAGACGTCAAAACGGAGCAAACCCATGGTCTACCTGCAAATCACCCTGAAGATTTCTCCCGCCAACCGGTCCGCGGCCGCTGGCGTGTACCAGCGCTACAAGGCGCCCTTCCTCGAGAAGATCGCCGGCGCGAAGTCGAAGGAACTGCTCGTCCGTGACGAGGACGTGCAGGTGCTGCACGGGTTCGAGACGGCGCAGCAGGCCAGCGCCTACCTGGAGACCGGCCTGTTCACCGCCGACGTCGTGAGCGCGCTGAAGCCGCTCCTCGATGCCGCCCCGGACGTCCGCATCTACCAGGCCGCCTGAAACCTTCCTCGTGGGGCCGTCGCCGGCCGCGGCGTCCCGACATTCACCAGGCACCAGCCAACTTGGAGCTTTCAATGCGTGCGCGCTTCACCCATCAGAAGGTCATCGTTGTAGGCGGTACCAGCGGCATGGGGAAGGCCGTTGCCCGGATCGTCCTCGAGGAGGGCGGGCGGGCCGTCGTCATCGGGAATCGAGACGACAAGCTCCGGGCCGCCGTCGCCGAGCTGGCGGAGCTCGGGCGCGTGGACGGCCTGCGGGCGGACATCACCTCTGGCGCCGAGAGACAGGCCCTGCTGGCCCGGCTGCGTGAGGACCACGCGGACGCGACGCGGCTGGTCAACGCAGCGGGCGTCTTCCTGCCGAAGGCCTTCCTGGAGCACGAGGAGCGCGACTACGACCTGTACCTCGACCTCAACAAGGCCGTCTTCTTCATCACGCAGGCCGTCGCCAGGTCCATGGTTGCGCGGGGCGAGGGGGGCGCCATCGTCAACATCGGCTCGATGTGGGCCAGGCAGGCCATTCAGGCCACTCCCTCCTCGGCCTATTCGATGGCCAAGGCGGGGCTCCACTCGCTGACGCAACACCTGGCGATGGAGCTGGCCGGCCACGGCATCCGCGTCAACGCCGTCTCGCCAGCCGTCGTCGAGACCCCCATCTACGAGGGTTTCATTCCCAAGGAGCAGGTTCACAGCGCGCTCCAGGGGTTCAACGCGTTCCATCCGATCGGCCGCGTGGGTCGCGCAGAGGATGTCGCGCAAACCATCGCCCATCTGTTGTCGAACGAGACCTCCTGGGTCACCGGCGCGGTCTGGGATGTCGATGGCGGCGTCATGGCTGGGCGCAACAAGTACAGCTGACCCCTCGAAGCGCGTGGCCCTCACGCCGAAACGATGCCGCTCGAGAGGGCGGGCAAGGCATGCTGGCGAATGAGGTCCGGTGAGGAGAGGTTTCGGATGCTGCTGACGATGACGGGGGCACGCTGATGGGGAGCCTGGCGAACCACGCACCTTTCCTTCGTGCCCTGCACGAGGCACCGCTGGTGCTCGCCGAGGGCTCCGTGGTCGAGCGCCTGCGCCGCTACCCCGCGGGACTGTTGGACCCGCACGTGGCCAACGCGGGCCTCCTCTTCGTTCCGGAGGGACGCGAGGCGCTCGCCGGGGCGAGGCGATGGCGCGCATCGACTCCCTGCCCGGCGCGCGCCCGGCGGCGTACATGGTGAATTGCGTCCACCCCTCCGTCTTCCGCGAGGGCCTGTCGCGCCAGCTGGCCGCCTCGCCCTCCCTCCGCACGCGGGTGGTGGGCCTGCAGGCCAATACCTCCCGCCTCTCGCCCGAGGAGCTCGACGGGCGCGTGGAGCTCGACAGCGAGCCCCCGGACGCTTTCGCGCGGGAGATGGCCCGCGTCAATGCGGAACTCGGCACGCGCCTGCTCGGCGGGTGTTGTGGCACCGACGAGCGGCACATCGCCGCGCTCGCCAGCGCCCTGACAGCAGGAGTGCCGGGCGATCGGCACTCGTGACGACACGCACGCCGTGAACTGCCTGCCTCCGCCAGACAGGGCCTGGCGGCCACCGTGGCAGAAGCACACGGTGGCCGTCTTCGTGAGCCGACTCCGGCTCAGGGCACCAAAATGGGCGGCTGGCCGTCCAGCACGCACAGGTTGGTGGCCCCGTCACAGGCGATGGGGAACGCCGGATCCATCGACAGTCCCGGCCGCGGCTGCTTGCAGACGCGCGGGTCGCGAACCGTCACGGGCTTCCCGTCGGGGCCCGTCTCCTGGCGCTCGCACTTGATGGCAGGGAACACGCCCACCGCTTCGTAGGTGGCCGTGCAGTCCCCCTCCGAGTACTCCAGCTGCGCCGTCCACTGCGTGCCCGGAATCGCCGCCTGCCCCTGGATGCTCAGGTTGCTCCAGCGGTAGCTCAGCTCCACAGTCGTCCCGGGCTCCGGGCTCACCGTCTGCCGCGCCTCGGACAGGCCCGGCACCACGCACGTCCCGTCCTGCCCGGGGTACTCGGTGGTGAAGTTCCCCGAGGCCAGCACGGAGTGCGCGGGGTCCGCGTCCTTTCCCTCGTTGTCCGCCAGCGGCTTCGGCTTCAGCGTCAGCGTGGGAGGCACGCCGGAGCCGGGCACTCGGAAGGCCTGGGCGCCGACGATCTCCGCCGTCTTCCCGGCGCACGCGCCCGTCCCCGTCTTCAGCGTGTAGCGCACGGCATGATCGCCGCGTCCCACGGTGCATTGGGGCGCCGGCTGCTCACCGCCGCACGCGCCCAGCCAGGCCGCGCACCCCAGCGGCACCATCCATACGAGCATTCGATGTGTCTTCATGAGGAGGGGCTCCGGTTAGAACGAGAGGCGGGCACCGAAGCGGATGCTGCGGGGCGTCTGGTAGGAGAGGGGCTTGCCGTAGTTGGCGTTGAGGGCTGGCGCGGCGCCGGCCCGGTTCAGCACGGTCTCGAGGTCCGCCGGCTTGCCGCCCACGAGCGCGTCGATGTTGTCGAAGGTGTAGTTCTGGTCCACCGACGTGACGGCCTGGAAGTTGAACAGGTTGAAGCTGTCCAGGCTGAGCGTGCCGGTGAGTCCCCGGCCGAGCTTGTAGTTGACCCCCACATGGGCATCCACGTTGTGCACCCAGGGCAGCCGGTCACCGCTGCCGCGCGGCAGGATGAAGCTGGCCCCGGTGCCATAGAGGTAGTGCGAGCCCTGCACGTTGGTGGGCGCGCCCGAGGTGCCGCGGTACGAGAGCCCCACGTCGAGGCTCGCCGTGGGGGAGAACACGAACTCGCGGGCGCCGAACACCTTGATGGCGTGCGTGCGATCCAACGGCAGCGGGCCCTCCTTGTTCTGCATCATGGAGACGAGATCAAAGTCCGAGGTGACGTTGGGCGCCAGCTGGTTGGCGTCCGGGCGGTAGAGGCCCGAGTAGTTGCCGCGCAGAGAGGACCAGGTGTAGCTGGCCTGCACGAGCCAGAGGTCCGCGAACGCCTTGTTGAAGTAGACGGAGACGGCGTCGTAGTCGCGAATGGCCTTGGGGAAGGCCGCGGCGATGCCCCGGCCCGGGTTGCCGATGAAGTAGTTCGTCGTCTCGTTGGTGGACATGTCCTCGATGACGTCGTTCATGTAGCGCCGGGTGTACGTGGCGCCCAGGGTCGCGCGCGGGAGCAGCTCGTACTCGGCGCCCACGACGAGCTCGTCCGAGGACTGGGGCTTGAGGTCGGGGTCCACCGGGCTGTTGATGGCGAACGTCTGGGTATACAGGCGGCTGATGCCGGTGGTGGTCCCGGAGGGCACGGGCACGTTGCGCGAGTCGCGGCACTCCGTGTAGGGCGCGGACTGGCTGAGGGGATCACACCCCGGGCCTCCCGCGAGCGGCGCGCGGCTGCGCGTGGCGCGGATGCGGGTGATGTTGGAGAACTGCGAGTTCACCATGGCCAGCACCGCGTTCTGGTAGTAGCGCGCATAGCTGGCGAAGAGCTTGGAGCGGCCCTTCTGGGTGAAGTCGTAGACGAGCCCCACGCGCGGGGAGAGCTGGTTGGGCAGCTCGAAGGCCACGTCGCCGCCGGTGCCGTAGACGGTCTGCGTGTCGTAGCGCAGGCCCGCGTTGAGGGTGACGCGGTCCAGGATGCTCCAGCTGTCCTGCACGAAGGCGCCCACCGCATCCGCGCGGGTGGAGGTGTTGACCTGCGGCTGGATGACCACCTGGTCCGGGCCCGTGAGGTAGCCGAACGAGCGGAAGTCCGTGAAGGTCTTCCCATCGGTCGCCTCCTGGTAGAGGACGCGGCCCGAGTACGCACGCGCGTCCCGGTTGGTCATCACCTCGGCGTCGACACCGGCCTTGATGACGTGGTGGCCGAGCGCGTTGAGCAGCAGCGTGCCCACCGCGTTGGCCTGGTAGCGGTCCACGGTGCGGTCCAGCAGGAAGCCGGGGCCGCCCAGGAAGTAGCTGGACACCGGGCAGCGCGTGGCGTTGGGCGTGCCGGCGGGGTCACACACCGACGGGTCGGCCAGCTGCTCGAAGTCGTTGATGGAGTAGTAGCTCGGCGCGGCGCGGGTGCCGGTGCGGCGCATCTCGAACTGGGGCGTGCCGGACAGGCCCGCGTCATTGCCGATGCCGCTGCCGTCCACGGGCATCGTGTTGTCGTACTGGTGGTGCCAGCCCGCGTTCGCGTCGAGCAGCACGCGCTTGTCCAGGAAGGACGAGGACAGCTTGAGGGAGATGTCGCGCGCGTCCTGGTCATAGCGGTGGGCGAGCGCCTCGTAGCTGCCGTTGAGGTTGTCCACCTCGACGGCGCCGTTGTCGATGTTGTAGCCGAAACGGCCGTTGCCGCCCGAGCTGGCCGGCGTGCCATACACCGACAGCGAGAGGCTGTGGTCCGCGTGCACCTGCCAAGTGAGCTTGCCGAGGTACTGCACGGAGCGCTGATCGGCGAAATAGCGGGTGGCGCTGTTGGGGATGGGCTCGATGCGGGTGACGCCGTCCTCACCCAGCACGAAGGCGTTGAGGTTGCGGTCGAGCGCCCGGCGCGTGAAGGATGGCGCCACGCCCGCGAAGAACCACAGCTTGTCCTGGACGATGGGGCCGCCCAGGGTGGCGCCGAAGTCCCCCAGGTTCCACAGCTGCTGGCGGGTGGTGATGACGGTGCCCGCGCGCGCCACGGCGGTGGGCGTGCCCTCGAGGAAGCCCGGGGCGAGGTTGCCGAACACCGAGCCATGGAACTGGTTGGAGCCGGACTTCGTGACGGCCGTCATCACGCCACCGGTGGAGCGGCCGAACTCGGGCATGAAGCCGCCGGTGATGACGTTGACCTCCTGGATGAACTCGGCCGACAGCGGCGTGCCGAGGATGCCGAGCGCGGGGTTGCCGGTGGACAGGCCATCCACCAGGAAGCCGTTCTCCGGCGACGTGGTGCCGCCGATGGACACGCCATAGGCATCCGCGTTGGCGCCGGGGGCCAGCTCGGCCAGGCTCTCGAAGGAGCGCGACGCCGAGCCCTTGGAGCCAGGGCGCACCACGGCCAGGCGGTTCACCAGCTCCGTATCCACGCTCACGCCGGTGCGGGTGGAGCCCACGTCCACGGAGGGCGCGGCGGCCACCACCTCCACCGTCACCGACATGCCCTCGGGCAGCAGCTCCGCGTTGTAGCGCACGGTGCTGTTGAGGCGCAGGGTGACGCCGTCACGCGCGAGGGGCTGGAAGGCCTCCTTCTCGAAGCGCAGCGTGTAGACGCCGGGAGGCAGCTGCGGCAGCCGGTAGAGGCCCGTGGCGTCGGTGACGGAGACCTGCTCGCCCTGGAGACTGGGCGAGGTGGCCGTCACCACCACGTCCGGAACGGGTTGCTTGTTGCTGGCGTCCACCACCGTGCCGGTCAGCACGGAGGTGCTCTGCTGCGCCAGGGCGGGTGGCATCCACATGCACACGCCCAGCATCAGCGCGGCCACGAAGACGCGCGCCTGGTTTCTCTGGAGACGTCGATTCAAAGGAAGGGCCCTCTGTCGGGCGCCGGCCCACGGCATGCGGGTCAGCGCCTCGTCCATGCTACTCCATGCGCAGCACGGCCACGTCCGGCTCCGTCTTCTTCACCGGCCCGGGCACCACGGCGAGCTGCCCGTTCTTCACCGAGCACGTCGCTTCCGCGGGGGGCACCACGCGCACGGGGTTGAGCGTCTCGGGGCGGCCGAACTTCACCAGGCTGGTGGCCAGCATCAGCTCCTGCTTCTTGCCGCTGTCGCTGTCGCTGTAGACGACGCTGATGGCCTGGAAGGGCGTGGGCAGCTTGAGCTTCATCCGGTAGCCCTTCTTGTCCGGCATCTCGGCGCGCTCGACCTGGAGGGTCTGCTTGGGCGAGCCGAAGGCGGGGAACACCTTGCCATCGGCGATGCGGATGCCCCACTGCGAGGGCAGCTGCTCCGCCGTGGGCTTGCCGCAACCGGTGAGCTCCTGGGGCGGCTTCGGGGCCAGCCACAGCTCGACATGGTCGTCGTTGAGCCACTTCGCGCTCGGGCCCGTCCACTTGTCGTCGCGCACCTCGACGAGCAGCGTGTCCGGCGCCACCAGCAGCGCCTTCAGCGACGCGTCCTTCGGGTCGTCCTGGTTGCCCAGCAGGAAGTTGCCGGACTCGAAGCCGCACGCGCCGAGCCCCGCCTGCTTCCACCCGCCCTCGAGGTACGCCTTGTCCACCTGCACCTGGGGCAGGTACGGCAGCGTCCGCTCTCCCAGGGAGGGCTCGCCCTCCTCGCACTCGGGGGCCGCGCGGACGACGTCACCGCGCAGCTGCTCGAGGTCCCAGTAGTCGCCGTCCTCCTTCCCGTCCTCGGCCATGGAGTCGGAGCTGCGGTGGCCCTCGATGACCAGCCGCAGCGGCGAGAGCTGCAACGTGCGCGAGACGGTCCACCGCTGGCGGCTGCCGCCGTGCTGGTCATGCGAGAAGCGGTTGTCAGACACCGTCACCGAGTCCTCGCCCACGCCCGCGGCGCCGTAGCCGTTGTTGCACACGGACAGCAGGAGCTGGGCGGGCTGGGACGGGCGCACCAGCCACCACTCGGCGGCCTCGCACTGGCCGTCCGCCCGCGAGCCCTCCGCCTTGCGGCCACCCGGGCCGAACTTGCGCCCGAGGAACTTGTCCGACGTCTCCACGTCCGCCCACCCGAGCTCCACGTGCTTCACCTGCAGGGGGCGGCCCTGCGCGTCCTTGCCCGCGTCGAGCGTCTCCACGACGGTGCACGGCTCGCGCCGGGCGCAGAGCGGGTCCTGAGACAGAGCGGGCGAAGCGCCCAGGAGGGACAACACCAACACCGTACCGGTAGGGTTCATGACGGAGCAGCTTGCACCAGCAGGCGGTCCGGATTGAACCCTTGGTGCTCGGCCGCGGAGCTGCGCAAGGCCTTCCCCGGCCTCACCCGCACGGCACCGCCATCCACTTCGAGCCCGTCTTCGAGTCCATCCAAGACCCCTTGGAGAAGCGGCTGGAGGAGGCCCCGCGGCAGGAAGGCGGTGCGCTCGGGTATACTGGGGGGCATGTTCCTCAAGGACGTCGAGAAGCACGAAGGCACGGGGCAGTACTCGGAGCTCATCCGGCGCGCGCGGCAGAGCGGAGCACCGCCCTCGGGGCTGTGGTACCTGCTCGCCTTCAAGCCGGAGATGACGGACGCGCTGACGCAGTTCACCCAGGCGGCGATGCGTGGCCCCTCGCCGCTGCCGCCGGGGATGCGCGAGCTGATCGCCGCCTTCACCTCGCGGCGCAACCAGTGTGTATTTTGAACGAACTCCCACGCCGCGGTCGCGGCGCGAATGCTGGGCGATGAGCAGAAGGTCCAGGCCGTGCTGGAGAACCTGGAAACGGCCCCCATTCCGGAGGCCGAGCGGGTGCTGTTCCGTTTCCTGGAGAAGGTGAACCGGGAGTCGGAGCACATCCACCCGGAGGACGTGGAGGCCGTGAAGGCGGCGGGCTGGACGGAGGAGGCTATCTACGACGCGATCACCGTCTGCGCGCTGTTCAACTTCTACAACCGGTGGGCGGATGCCACGGGCGTTCGCGAGCACCCCGTCGAAGTGTATGAGCGCAGCGCCGAGCGGCTCTCCAAGGGGGGCTATGTCCCGCCGCCGCCAGGTGGAGAGAAGAAAGCACCTTGAGCCGCGGCCATATCCCCTCGCCCTCCGGGAGAGGGACGGGGTGAGGGTGCCACGGACCCCGGGTTGAACTCCCTGCGCACAGTGAGGGCCACGGGTTGAAGAACGGGCCCGGGCACCCTCACCCTGTCCCTCTCCCGAGGGGAGAGGGGATGGAGTCTCAGTGCGCGCGGAGACGGCGGGCCCGGCGCAGCACCGCGGCCGTGATGGACGAGAGCGGAACCACCTCGTCCACAGCCCCGCGCTCGATGGCTGCCCGTGGCATGCCGAACACCACGCAGCTCGCCTCGTCCTGGGCGAGCGTCTCCGCTCCGGCCTGCTTCATCGCCAGCAGCCCGTCCGCGCCGTCCTCGCCCATCCCCGTCAGCAGCACGCCGATGGCGTTCTCCCCCGCCGCCCGCGCCACCGACTGGAACAGCACATCCACGCTCGGCTTGTGGCCGGACACCCGCCCTCCGTCCATCAGCTCCACCTGGTAGTGGCCGCCGCTGCGCCGCACCCGCAGGTGCCGGTTGCCCGGTGCGATGAGGGCCCTGCCCTGCTGCACCCGGTCCCCCTGCTCCGCCTCCTTCACCTCGATGCGGCACAGCTGGTGCAACCGCTTCGCGAACGCCGACGTGAACTGCTCCGGCATGTGCTGCACGATGACGATTCCCGGGCAGTCCGGGGGCATCGGCTCCAGCAACTGCCGCAGCGCCTCGGTGCCTCCCGTGGAAGCCCCCACCGCCACCACCCTGTCCGTCGTCACCGTGAGCAGCGAGGACGCCGGCCGCTCCAACGGCTCCACCTCGGCTCGCACCAGAGGCGCCCGCCGGGCCAGCCGGGGCCGGGCCCGCGCCGCGTCGCGGATCGCCTCCACCAGCCGCGCCCGTGACTCGCGCAGGAAGTCCCCGACGCCAAGCTGCGGCTTGGCGATGATCTCCAACGCGCCCTCCTGCAGCGCGCGCACCGCCGTCTCCGAGCCCGGCCCCGCCAGTCCCGAGCACACCACCACCGGTACTGGCGCGTCCTCCCGCATCAGCTCGCGCAGGAACGTCAGCCCGTCCATGCGCGGCATCTCCAGGTCCAGCAGGATGACGTCCGGCCGGTGGCTCTTCATCTTCTGCCGGGCGATGAGCGGATCCGACGCCACCTCCACCACCATGCCGGGCACGTGCTCCAGGAGCGTGAGCACGCCCTGGCGCACCACCGCCGAGTCATCCACCACCAGCACGCGTAGCAGGGGCGCCATGCCTCAATCCCTCCGGGCGGCTTCGCGGGGCCGCGGCGCGTAGACGGTGGGCATCACCGTGCGCACGCGCCAGCCCGGACCCGAGAGGCTCTCGGAGTGTCCGAGGAACAGCAGCCCGTGGGGGGACAGGTGGTTCAGCAACCGCTCCACCGCCCGCGCCTTCGAGGCCGCGTCGAAGTAGATGAGCACGTTGCGGCAGAAGACGAGATCGAAGCGCCCCATCAACCCCTGCCCGTCATTCAGGTTCACCCGCTGGAAGCGCACCAGCGAGCGCAGCTCCGGGCCCGCCTTCATCTTCCCTTCCTGGCTGCCCACCCCGCGCAGCATGTACGCCCGGAGGTAGTGCCTCGGAATCTCCTCCGCCTTGTCCACCGGCCAGAGCGCCTGGCGCGCCCGCTCCAGCACGCGCGTGGAGAGGTCCGTCGCCAGGATCTGGATGTCCCAGCCCTCCTCGGCCGGCAGGTGGTGGCGCAGCACCATGGCCAGGGTGAAGGGCTCCTCGCCCGACGAGCACCCCGCGCTCCACACCCGCACCCGGCGCCCCTCGCCCGTGCCCGTGTCCCCGCGCGCCCGCCACCGCGGCAGCACCTCGCGCTCCAGCAACTCGAAGTGCCGGGGCTCGCGGAAGAAGTGCGTCTCGTGCGTGCAGAGCGCGTCCAGCAGCCGCACCCGCTCCGCCTCGTCGTCCTCCGCCAGCCGCAGGTAGGCGCCGAACGAGAGCCCTCCCAGCTCGCGCAGCCGCCGCGACACCCGTCCCACCAGCAGCGCCTTCTTCGCCGGAGACAGCCAGATGCCCGCCTCGCGGTAGACGAGCCGCTGGTAGCCGGCGAACTCCCGCTCCGTGGGCGGCACGGGCTCTCGTGGGAGGACGGGGGCGCCCTGCTCCCGGTTGGGCTCGCTCACGCCACTGCCTCCAGCCCGTGCCCGGTGGTGACACCCGGAGCGCGCGGAGGAAGGTGTGCCACGTCCCCGGACTCCTCCGCCACGCGAAAGAAGGACACCAACTGCTGCAGCGCCTCCGCCTGCGCCGACAGCTCCTCCGCCGTGGACGCCAGCTCCTCGGATGCCGACGCGTTGCGCTGCGTCACCTCGTCCACGTACTCCATCGCCTTGCCCATCTGTACCACGCCGTTGGCCTGCTCCGCCGACGCCACCACCACCTCCTGCACCAGGTCCGCCGTCTTCCGAATCGACGGCACCAGTTCCTCCAGCAACTCCCCCGAGCGCGTCGCCACCTTCACGCTCCCCGTCGCCAGCCCCGAAATCTCCTTCGCCGCCGTCCGGCTCCTCTCCGCCAGCTTGCGCACCTCCGTCGCCACCACCGCGAAGCCCTTGCCGTGCTCTCCCGCCCTCGCCGCTTCAATCGCCGCGTTCAGCGCCAGCAGGTTCGTCTGGTAGGCGATCTCCTCGATGATGGAGATCTTCTCCACGATGGAGCCCATGGCCTCCACCGTCGCCTTCACCGCGCGGCCGCCCTCCTCCGCGTCCCGGGCGCCCTGCACGGCCATCCGCTCCATCTGCCGGCCGTGCTCCTGGTTCTGGGTGATGCTGGCTGTCATCTGCTCCAGGCTGGTGGTGCTCTCCTCCACGCTGCTGGCCTGCTCGCTGGTGGCCTGGGCCAGGCTCTGCGAGGACGCCGAGAGCTGGGAGGACGCCGAGGCGAGTGCGTTGGCCCCCTCGCGCACCTCGCCGATGACCTCGGCCAGCCGGTGCGCCATGTACCGCATGGACGCCAGCAGCCGTCCCGTCTCGTCCCGGGCCGTCTCCCCGATTCGCACGCCCAGGTCTCCCCGGGCGATGCGGTCCGCCACCACCACCGCACGGGCCAGCGGCCGGGAGATGGAGCGGGCCACGAAGAAGCAGAACAGCATGCTCACGGCGAGGCTCGTCCCCAGCACCCAGAGGATCCACCGGCGTGCGTTCTCGTGGGTGGCGTTCGAGTGCGCCACCGCCCGCATGCTGGCCTTGTAGTGGGTGTCCCGGAGCTTGCGCAGCTGGGTGTTCGCCGCGAAGAAGTTGTGGTGCGAGCCGTTGGCGATGAGGTCCTGCGCCTGGGCGATCCGCCCTGCCCGCGACAGCTCGATGATCCGGTCATGATCGGCCGAGTAGGCCACCCAGAGGTCCTTGAACTCCGCGAGCTCGTGACGCTCCTCCTCGGAGACGGCGTGAGGGGCGAACTGCGCGAGGCTGTGCTCGAACTGGGCGAGGTCCTCGCGCATCCGCCGCTCGTAGTCGGCCATGACCGTGGCATCCCGCGCGAGGGAGTGCAGCAGCTCGGCGCGGCGGAAGCTCGCGAGGCGGTCAGTCGCGTCCGCGAGATGGAGGATGCTCGGCAGCCTGTCCGCGGACACCTCATCGGACGCCCCGCGCATGTCGTCCATGCACACGATGGCGAACAGGCCCAGGAAGGTGGTGATGCCCAGCAGGATGCCAAAGGCGACGAGCAGCTTGGAGGAGATCCTCAGGTTGCGGAACCAGGTCATGGAGTCAGGAAGTGCTGGAAGAGGAGTCCGCCGGAGGCCGCAGCGCGCCGGCCGCCAGCACCTCCTGGCTGCTGAGCACCTTGTCGATATCCAGCAGCAGGACGAACTTCTTCCCCGTCCCCACCCGCCCCATGCCCAGCAGGTAGTCCCCGTGGATGGGCGTGCCGAAGGCGGGGGGCGGCACCACGGCGCCCGGCTCCAGCTCGATGACCTGGCCGATGGCATCCGACAGCAGCCCGAGGACGATGCGCTCCTGGCCCAGCTTCACCTCCACCACCACGATGCAGCTCCACCGGGTGAGCGTGGAGGGCGGCATGCCCAGCTTCACCGACAGGTCCACCACCGGCACCACGCTGCCGCGCAGGTTGAACACCCCGCGCACCCAGACGGGCACTCCGGGAACACGCGTGACGGTGTCGTACTCGATGATCTCCTTCACCTGCAGGATGCCGAGCGCGTACTCCTCCCCGGCGATGATGAAGCTGAGGTACTGCATGGATGCTTCAGCGGTCTGTGTGCTCATGGCCGTCACCTAGAAGCGCTTGAACTCGCGGTCCTCGTCCGGGAGCACGGCGGGAGTTGGGGTGCGGAGCGCCGGGGCCACGGGACCGAGCGCGTTCGCCGCGGCCTTCAGCCCGTGCGCCGCGGAGGGCGTCCGCTCGATGGGGTGCCCACCCATGGGGGGCCGGGACACCGGAAGCCAGGCCCGCTCGGAGCTCTCGCCCAGGTGGAAGAAGGACACCAACTGGCTCAGCGCCTCCGCCTGGGTGGACATCTCCTCGGCCGTGGACGCCAGCTCCTCGGATGCCGACGCGTTGCGCTGCGTCACCTGCTCCACGTGCTGCATCGCCTTGTTCATCTGCGCCACCCCGCTGGTCTGCTCCGCCGAGGCCGCCACCACCTCCTGCACCAGGTCCGCCGTCTTCCGTATCGACGGCACCAGCTCCTCCAGCAACTCCCCCGAGCGCGTCGCCACCTTCACGCTCCCCGTCGCCAGCCCTGAAATCTCCTTCGCCGCCGTCCGGCTCCTCTCCGCCAGCTTGCGCACCTCCGTCGCCACCACCGCGAAGCCCTTGCCGTGCTCTCCCGCCCTCGCCGCTTCAATCGCCGCGTTCAGCGCCAGCAGGTTCGTCTGGTAGGCGATCTCCTCGATGATGGAGATCTTCTCCGCGATGGAGCCCATGGCCTCCACCGTCGCCTTCACCGCCCGGCCACCCTCCTCGGCATCCTTGGCGCCCTGCACGGCCATCTGCTCCATCTGCCGGCCATGGTCCCGGTTCTGACCGATGCTGGCCGTCATCTGCTCCAGGCTGGAGGTGGTCTCCTCCACGCTGCTGGCCTGCTCGCTGTTGCCCTGGGCCAGGTTCTGCGAGGAGGCGGACACCTGGGAGGAGGCCGAGGCGAGCGCGTCAGCCCCCTGGCGCACCTCGCCGATGACCTGGGCGAGCTTGTGCACCATGCGCTGCAGGGCCGTCAGCAGCAGCCCCACCTCGTCCTCGCGCCGCGCGTCGATGCGGACGGTGAGGTCCCCCTCGGCGATGCGGTCCGCCACCCCCACCGCGTCGCTCAACGGCCGGGAGATGGAGCGGGAGAGGGTGGCGCCAATGGCCACGAAGAGGAGGCTACAGAACACGCCTATGAGGACGATCATGTGCTGTACCTCCTCGAAGGCGGCGTTCGCGCGCACGGCCGCCTCCTGCCCGGACTTGACGTTGAGGGCCACCAACTCCTCCAGCTTCGCCGAGGTGGAATCGGCGGCCTCTTGCGCACGGCCGTTGGCGGCGAGGAGCATCTCCGGGTTGTCCTTCGCCCAGGAGAGAGCGAGGAGCTTGTCGTGCTCCGCGAGGTAGTCCTTCCAGCGCTGCTGAGCGTCCTCGAACAGGTGGCGCTCCGTCTCCAGCAGGATGGTCGGCGCGTACCGCGCGAAGTCCCGCTCGAGCTCCTCGCGCGCCTCGCTCATCCGCCGCTCCCACCCGGCCTTCCGCGCGGCGTCGGCCGAGGAGAGGTGCTGCAGCTCCGCGTTGCGGAACTCGCCCAGGTGGGTGTTCGCATCCGAGATGTAGCTGATACCCGGCAGCCAGCTCTGGCTCACCTGGTCGGACGAAAGGCGCATCTGCTGCATCTGCACCCTGATCACCGCCACCATCACACCGGCGTTGACGCACAGCACGAGGACGGCGACGGCAAGCTTGGAAACAATCTTCAGGTTGTTGAACCAGGTCATTGCAGCTCGATGAGGAAGAGAGGGGTCAGGCCGCGGCGGAAGGGGGGACGGCCTTCAGGGCCTGCTGGAGGAGCGCGGGCACATCGAGGATGAGGGCCACGCGGCCATCTCCCAGCAGGGTGGAGCCGGCCAGTCCGGGCAGTCCCTGACATGGCTTGCCCAGGGGCTTGATGACCGTCTGGCCCTGGCCGACCAACGAGTCCACGGCGATGCCCGCCCGTCCCCGGCCATGGCCGATGACGACGATGCTCTCGCGCGGCGGCGGCGCGCCCCCGAGCGCGAAGTGCTCGCGCAGGCGCAGGAAGGGCAGCGGCTCGCCCCGCAGGTTGAAGACGCCGGTGCGGCCGGGGCGGCTCTCGCCTTGCGGCAGCTCCACGCACTCCACCACGTGCTCGAGCGGAATCACGTACGTCTCCTCGCCCATGCCCACCGAGAAGCCCTCGATGATGGAGAGGGTGAGCGGCAGGCGCAGGCTGAACGTGGTCCCCTTGCCGGGCACCGTGTCCACGGAGATGGTGCCGCGCAGCAGCTCCACATTGCGCTTCACCACGTCCATGCCCACGCCCCGCCCCGACAGCTCCGTGACGCGCTCGGCGGTGGAGAAGCCGGGCTCGAAGATGAGGCGGAAGAGCGCATCGTCCTCCGGCATCTCGTCCGGCCCCAGCAGCCCGCGCTCCCGCGCCCGGGCGAGGATGCGCGCGCGGTCCAGCCCGGCCCCATCCTCGGCCACCTGGATGATGATGCTGCCCGCCTCGTGGAAGGCGCGCAGCGTGAGCGTGCCCATGGGGCTCTTCCCCTGCGCCTCGCGCACCTCGGACGTCTCCAGCCCGTGGTCCATCGCGTTGCGCACCAGGTGGGTGAGCGGATCGCGAATGAGCTCGGTGACGGTGGTGTCCACCTCCACCTCCTGGCCGCTCAGCTCCAGCCGCACCTGCTTGCCGGTGG
The DNA here is from genome assembly GCF_042230915.1 of Archangium gephyra. GTDB lineage: Bacteria > Myxococcota > Myxococcia > Myxococcales > Myxococcaceae > Archangium > Archangium gephyra_B. The sequence continues at coordinate 10,957,057 of NZ_CP102578.1, forward strand.
CCAGGCACAGGTCCCTCACCGTGCGCGTGAAGGGCTGGAAGGTGCGGCCGATGGGCACCATCCGCACCTTCATCACCAGCTCCTGCAGGTCCAGGTAGAGCCCATCCGCCTCGCGGTGCGCCTCCAGCAGTTGCTCGGGCGTGTAGCGGTGCGCCTGCGCCAGCATGGTGGTGAGCCGCCCGCGCGCGATGGCGATCTCCCCGGTCAGGTCCAGCATCCGGTCCAGCCGGTCCAGCCCCACGCGCAGCGTGCGCTCCCGGAGGGGGGACGACTCGGCGGGCTCCGCGGACGTCTCGGGCCCGTGCCACTCCGCGCCCGGCTTCCCCGAGCCCGAGGAGACGGGCCGCGAGGCCGCGACCGTGGAGGCCAGCAGGCTGTGCACGTCACTGGCGGGCAGCCGCAGGTCCGGCTCGGCCACGGGCCGCAGGCCCACCAGCTCGCGCAGCGCGTCCACCGACTGCAGCAGCAGCGTGCCCAGCCCCGAGTGCAACACCAGCACTCCGGCCTCCAGCCGCGTGAGCAGCTCCTCCAGCGTGTGGGCCAGCTCCACCGCCGCCGAGTAGCCCATGACGGCCGTGCCGCCCTTCAGGGTGTGGACCGTGCGGAAGACCGCTCGCAAGGTCTCCGGACCGGGAGACGTCTCCAGCGCCAACAGCTCCTGCTCCAGGCTGACGAGCTGCTCTTCCGTCTCGGTGAGGAAGACGGCGTGCACCTTCTCCAACTCGGGATTCATCTGCCCGCGTCAACAGCAAGCCCCACGCCATTGTTCAGCGTGTGACAACTCCTCGAAATTGCGTCACGGCTCCTCGGCCACGGGCGCCCTGTCCAACATCCGGATTCCGGATTCCAGAATCTGGACGAGACGCTCCGGCCCCCCTGCCGCTCTCACGCAGAGCGAGCGGCGGAGGGAGTGCCAGGGAAGCGCCTCGTCCTGGACGAGCCACCACGAGCCGGGGCCCCCGCCCGGTGAGCGGCGAGGGCTCGTGAGGAAGGCGGCTCTCCCGCTGCCCGGAAGGGCCTCGTTCAGGCGGGCGCGGCGGAGGAGTCCGGGGTGCCTGTCTCGGGAGACCCCGGAGGCTTCGGGGCCGGGGCCGCCTCCACGGGAGCCGGAGGCCGCAGCACACTGGCCGTCAGCACCTCCTGGCTGCTGAGCACATGGTCGATGTCCAGCAGCAGGACGAACTTCTTCTCCGTGCCCAGGCGCCCCATGCCGAGCAGGTAGTCCACGTGGATGGGCGTGCCGAAGGAGGGCGGCGGCATCACGGCGCCCGGCTCCAGCTCGATGACCTGGCCGATGGCATCCGACAGCAGTCCCAGGACGATGCGCTCCTGGCCCAGCTTCACCTCCACCACCACGATGCAGCTCCACCGGGTGAGCGTGGAGGGCGGCATGCCCAGCTTCACCGACAGGTCCACCACCGGCACCACGCTGCCGCGCAGGTTGAAGACTCCGCGCACCCACGCGGGCGTCCCGGGAACGCGCGTGACGGTGTCGTACTCGATGATCTCCTTCACCTGCAGGATGCCGAGCGCGTACTCCTCCCCGGCGATGATGAAGCTGAGGTACTGCGTGGACGCGGCGGGAGTCTGTGTGCTCATGACCGTCACCTAGAAGCGCTTGAACTCGTGGTCCTCGTCCGGGAGCGGGGCCGGAAGAGAAGCGCGGGGAGCGGGAGCCATGGAACCCAGGCCACTTGCCGCGGCCTTCAGCCCGTGCCCGGCGGAGGGAGCCCGCCCGGGGGAGGGACCGGCGGGAGGAGGCCGGGACACCGGACGCCAGAAGCGCTCGGAGCCCTCCGCCACGCGGAAGAAGGACACCAATTGGCTGAGCGCCTCCGCCTGGGAGGACAGCTCCTCCGCCGTGGACGCCAGCTCCTCGGATGCCGACGCGTTGCGCTGCGTCACCTGCTCCACGTGCTGCATCGCCTTGTTCATCTGCGCCACCCCGCTGGTCTGCTCCGCCGAGGCCGCCACCACCTCCTGCACCAGGTCCGCCGTCTTCCGTATCGACGGCACCAGCTCCTCCAGCAACTCCCCCGAGCGCGTCGCCACCTTCACGCTCCCCGTCGCCAGCCCCGAAATCTCCTTCGCCGCCGTCCGGCTCCTCTCCGCCAGCTTGCGCACCTCCGTCGCCACCACCGCGAAGCCCTTGCCGTGCTCTCCCGCCCTCGCCGCTTCAATCGCCGCGTTCAGCGCCAGCAGGTTCGTCTGGTAGGCGATCTCCTCGATGATGGAGATCTTCTCCGCGATGGAGCCCATGGCCTCCACCGTCGCCTTCACCGCCCGGCCGCCCTCCTCCGCGTCCTTGGCGCCCTGCACGGCCATCTGCTCCATCTGCCGGCCGTGGTCGCGGTTCTGACCGATGCTGGCCGTCATCTGCTCCAGGCTGGAGGTGGTCTCCTCCACGCTGCTGGCCTGCTCGCTGGTGCCCTGCGACAGGCTCTGCGAGGAGGAGGACACCTGGGCGGAGGCCGAGGCGAGCGCACTGGCCCCCTCGCGCACCTCGCCGATGATCTGCGCGAGCTTGTGCACCATGCGCTGCAGGGCCGCCAGCAACCGGCCCGTCTCGTCCTGCGTCTCGGAGGAGATGCGGACGGTGAGGTCCCCCTCGGCGATGCGATCCGCCGCCGCCACCGCGTCGTTCAACGGCTGGGAGATGGCCCGGGCGATGAAGATGCTGAGCAGCAGGCCGCACAGGAGGCTGCCCCCCATGGCGCCGAGGATCCACCCCCGCGAGAGCGCATACGCGGAATCCGAGTGCTCCGACGCCTTCCGCGCGGCATTCTGGATGACGACCACCAGCTCCTCGAGCTTGTCGATGGCCGCCACGTAGGC